>NZ_JBLYPL010000017.1:0-134223 GCF_051851855.1 Rahnella sp. ATs2
CTGTCAGTAAATATTTTGCCACCGAAGTGGCTGATATCGTCTTGTGAGTGCCCACACAGATTGTCTGATAAATTGTTAAAGAGCGTACGTTGCAAGACTTAACTCAGCAACGTGGGAGGCAGATAATACTCTTTCTCCCTGAAGAGTCAACCATTTTCTTTTACAAGATGCGGTGTTCTCACCGGGTTGAATCTTCCTGACTGGGCGACTTGGTTCTCGTTAGAGGAGTCGTTGTTCCCGGTCAGTGGAGGCGCATTATAGGGAGTTCTCAGAAGGCCGCAACCCCTAATTTCAAAAAACTTTCTGAATGCTTTCTTTTTGGTCTATACGTCTATAAAGCCCGCATTAATGCGATTTTTTATACGATATCTGCCCAAAATCTTCAGCGAATTTAGCCACCTGCTGCCAGTCGGTGTATTCCACTTCTTTTCGCGTATCGGTTTCGCCACCTGTCATACGCATAATAAGTTGGATCATTACCTTATCGAACCAGCGATATCGTGGATAACGCAGCGCACCGGCGAATACTGCGCATATTGCAGGTTTCCACGGCGTGGCCAGCAGGAACTTACGCACATACGCATTAGTTTGCGGAGTCCGCTTCTCTGCTTTACGCGCCGTCAGATTCACACCGAAAAATGCCGAAGGCATCTGGTTCAGCGTCTGCACGTGTTTCTCAACGAATTTATCCAGCACCGGATTGAAATGACCATAACGTATAGAAGCACCGATCATCACCTGGTCATAGTTTTTCAAATCGACGTGTTCGGCATGAACGAGATCGATGACATCGCAGCTGCACTTCTCTTTCAGCTCACTTGCTATATAAGAAGCAATCGCGTGTGTCTGTCCGTCACGACTTGAATAGAGTATCAACGCTTTCATTCTTGTTTCCCTTTCTTAAAACTCATTCGCGCCAGAACGTCGGCGTGAACAGTACCAATAATGTGAACACTTCGAGACGACCAAACAACATGGTGACGATAAGGATCCATTTCGCCACTGAATTCATAGATGCAAAGTTATCGGCCACAACGCCTAATCCCGGCCCCAGGTTATTCAGCGTAGCCGTGACCGCAGCAAAAGCAGAGAAGTTATCTACGCCGGTCGCCACGATCGCCAGCATGCTGATAATGAAAACCAGTGCGTAAGCGGAGAAAAATCCCCACACAGCTTCGATAATACGTTCTGGCAGTGCGCGATTACCGAGTTTGATGGTGTAAACCGCGTTCGGGTGAACCAGCCTTTTCAGCTCGCGTGTTCCCTGTAAATAAAGCAACAGGATGCGGATCACTTTCAGACCGCCGCCGGTGGAACCCGCACAGCCGCCGATAAACGCAGAGCACAATAATAAAAGAGGCAGGAACAACGGCCATTTGGAAATACTGTCCGTGGTATATCCTGCCGTAGTGGCCATTGAGACTACCTGGAAGAATGCCTGATTGAGCGTTTCCAGCGGCGAGCCGTAGGTATTATGGATCCACAGAATCACCGTGCAGATGACGACCAGCGTGAACTGCACGCCGATAAACATGCGAAATTCCGGATCACGCCAGTACACCTTGAGGTTGCGCCCGCTCAGCACTGCGAAATGCAGGCCGTAGTTACAACCGGAAATCAACAGGAATACCGCCACAATGCTATTAATAGTGCCGCTATGGAAATAACCGATGCTGGCGTCGTGCGTCGAGAAACCGCCAATCGCAATCGTCGAGAAACTGTGCCCAATCGCATCAAAGACCGACATCCCCGCGCCCCATAAAGACAAAGCACAGGCAATTGTCAGCAGAACATAGATAAGCCACAGCGTTTTAGCCGTCTCAGCAATACGCGGGCGCATCTTGTTATCTTTCAGCGGCCCCGGCATTTCTGCGCGATATAACTGCATCCCCCCGACGCCCAATATCGGCAGAATTGCCACCGCGAGCACAATGATCCCCATCCCGCCAAACCATTGCAGCATCTGCCGGTAGAAGAGAATCGCCTTCGGCAGGGAGTCCAGCCCGACAAGCGTGGTGGCGCCTGTTGTAGTCAGACCGGAGAAGGATTCGAAGAACGCATCGGTCAGGGAAAGGTTCGGCCGCTCAGAGAACAGGAATGGCAATGCCCCGACGCTGCCCAGCACCGTCCAGAACAGCACCACGATCAGGAAACCTTCGCGCGGCTTGAGCTCACTCTTTTGTTTCCGGTTGGGAAGCCAGAGGAATAGCCCAATCGCCAGGGCGACAAAGAATGTCTGACTGAATGCACGCCCCGCACCATCACGGTAAATTAAAGCGACCAGTCCGGGAATGATCATCGTTCCCGAGAAAAGGATGACAAGCACCCCCACGATGCGTGTTATGGCACGAAAATGCATGCTGGTGCGTTCCTCAGCGAATTAACCATAGAAAATTTAAGAAACCGGACGCAGGATAAGCGTGCCACGGCTGATATCGAATAAGTGACTGACGGTTGCCGGCGCATCCGCGGCGGGTAGCGCCAGTACGAGATCTACCGCAGCGCCAAACTCACTGCGTAAAATATGTCCACCGACTTGCGAAAGCAGGGTTTCCACCAGCTGTAACTGGCTGTAATCACACTGCACCGCGAACTCCACCAGCGGAACTTTTTGCTGCACGACAAGTTGCTTTAATGCCTGCTGAACACCGCCGCCATAGGCTTTCACCAGCCCGCCGGTTCCCAGCATAATGCCACCGTAATAACGTACGACGACGGCGGTAATTTCTCCGATCCCGCTTCCCATCAGCTGACTGAGGATCGGTTTACCTGCTGTGCCCGCAGGTTCCCCGTCATCAGAAAATCCCAGTTGCTGAGAATCATCAGGCGCACCCGCCACAAACGCCCAGCAGTGATGACGCGCTGCGGGGTGCTGGTTTCTGATCTCCTGAATAAAAGCTTTTGCCGCTTCAACTCCCTCAGTTCTCGCCAGCAGGGTGATGAAACGGCTCTTCTTTATTTCTTCGCTGAAACTGACAGGTTCAGCGGGGACGGAATAAGGCTGCATCAGGCCAGCTTCAGATCACGTGTCATGTTCTCGATACGATTATCGTGGATGACAATGTTGTCTTCGATACGAATGCCGCCAAACGGCTTCATTGCGTCGATGCGATCCCAGGCAAAGTGCTTGCTGAACTGCCCTTCCCGCCACGGTAACAGCAACGAATCAATGAAATACAAACCTGGCTCGATAGTCAGCACCATTCCCGGCTCAAGAACACGGGTACAACGCAGATACGGATATTGCGAAGGCGCCGCCAGATGCGTACCGGTGTCGTCCTGCATGAAACCGGCCACATCGTGTACCTGTAATCCCAGCGGATGTCCCAGACCATGCGGCAGGAAAGGCCCGGTCAGATTCTGTTCCACCATAGCGTCTTCACTGATATCAACCACCAGCTTGTGCGCTTTCAATAATTTGGCGATACGGTGATGCATCTGAACATGATAGTCGGTATAGCGCACACCAGCCTTAATCGTATCGATCAGCGCCAGCTCTTCCGTGTTCAGATCTTTGATCAGCGCAGCGAAATCACTGTCCGGTTTTGCGGCATAGGTCCGCGTCAGGTCAGCGGCATAACCGTTATATTCCGCGCCCGCATCCAGCAGGAAGCTGCGCATTTCGGCAGGTGGCTGGTTATCGAGCGTGGTGTAGTGCAGCACGGAAGCGTGTTCATTGAGCGCGACGATGTTGCTGTAAGGCACATCGGTATCACGGTGACCTGTCGCAGTCAGATACGCCAGGTTGATATCGAACTCGCTCATGCCAGAAAGGAACGCTTCTTTCGCCGCAAGATGGCCACTCACCGCGACTTTCTGCGCTTCACGCATACAGGCCAGTTCGTAATCTGTTTTGTAGGCGCGTTGATAATGCAGGTAATCCAGCACCGCTTTCGGGTTCACATTCGCAGCAGGGATACCCATGCTGATCGCGCGATCCTGACTGTAGCCGATATAACCGACACGCTTGAGATCAACCGGCAACTGGCCTTTGATGTCATCGGCATTAGCCAGCGGCGTCAGGGAAATTTCTTTGGTCCAGAAGGACTCCGGCAGCGGTTCATGGCTGTGCCAGTAGTCCACCGGCGAATAGAACCACAGCTTCGGCGCATTCACGCCATCCACCCATAACCAGCAATTAGGCACCTGCGTGACCGGCACCCAGGCTTTGAACTGCGGGTTTACTTTGAACGGATAACTATGATCATCAAGGAAGGTCGTCAGCAATTCACCAGAGTGAATCAGTAACGCATCAAGCTGAGAACGTTGCAGAATTTCACGGGCACGCGTCTGCAGCGTGGCGATATGTTCTTTATAAAGCGTAGTAAGCGATTCCATCCAACTGTCCTTTTTCACCTGAAAGACGATGCAGCATCTTACCACAGCCTCACCGTGACCATAGTCCCGGAAGGTTTGTGATCTTGCCTGCAAATAAAACACATCTCATTTGCAAATTATTAACATAAAAACCACACTCCAAAGCATCTGGTCATACCAGATCATCCCAGATGATTCAGGAGAGACACATGCTCTACCAAGGCGAAACATTACACCTGCACTGGCTCGACGGCGGTATCGCGGAGCTGGTGTTTGATGCTCCAGGCTCGGTTAACAAGCTCGACACCCAAACTGTCGCCAGCCTGGGCGAAGCCATTGCGATACTTGAAAAACAGTCTGACCTGAAAGGTTTGCTGCTCAGTTCAGCCAAACCGGCGTTTATCGTCGGCGCGGATATCACTGAATTTTTATCACTGTTTAATGCGCCAGCCGAAAAACTGCACGAGTGGCTGGATTTCGCTAACAGCATTTTTAACCGGCTGGAAGACCTGCCGGTGCCGACCCTTTCTGCCATCAGTGGTTATGCGCTGGGCGGCGGTTGCGAATGCGTGCTGGCGACGGATTTTCGTATCAGCACCGCCGATGCGCGTATCGGTCTGCCGGAAACCAGCTTAGGCATCATGCCGGGCTTTGGTGGCTCCGTGCGTTTGCCACGCCTGATTGGTACTGACAGTGCGCTGGAAATTATCGCCGCCGGTAAAAACATCAGCGGGAAAGAGGCTCTGAAAGTCGGGCTGGTTGATGCAGTGGTTGAAGCGGATAAACTGCGCGACGCCGGTATCACCATGCTGAAAAATGCCATCGACGGCAAACTGGAATGGCACAGCCGTCGTGACCCGAAACGTCTGCCACTGAAACTCAGCCAGATTGAAGCGACGATGAGTTTCAGCGTGGCCAAAAGTATGGTCATGCAAACTGCCGGCAAACATTATCCGGCACCGATGACCGCAGTAAAAACGATTGAAGCCGCTGCCCGTCTGGGTCGCGACGAAGCTTTGCAGCTGGAAACCGCCAGTTTTGTGCCGCTTGCACAATCGAAAGAAGCGCGCGCACTGGTCAGCATTTTCCTTAACGATCAGTTCGTGAAAGGCAAAGCTAAAAAACTGGCGCAGGACAGCGAAAAACCGAAGCAGGCTGCGGTTTTGGGCGCAGGCATTATGGGCGGCGGGATCGCTTATCAGTCCGCGCTGAAAGGCGTACCGGTAGTGATGAAAGACATCAGCGACCAGTCCCTGACGCTCGGCATGAACGAAGCGGCCAAATTGCTGAACAAGCAGCTTGAGCGCGGCAAACTCGACGGTCTGAAAATGGCCAAAGTACTGTCGACCATTCATCCAACGTTGGATTACAGCGGCATCGAACGTGCTTCCGTCGTCGTTGAAGCTGTAGTAGAAAATCCAAAAATCAAAGCCGCAGTTCTTGCGGAAGCGGAATCCTTACTCATCGCCGATACCATTCTGGCCTCGAATACTTCAACTATTCCTATCGATCAGCTGGCTTCTTCGCTGAAACGTCCGGAAAACTTCTGCGGTATGCACTTCTTTAACCCGGTTCACCGTATGCCGCTGGTTGAAATCGTGCGTGGCGAGAAAACTTCAGACAAAACCATTTCGCGTATCGTTTCTTACGCACTGGCGATGGGCAAAACGCCGATCGTGGTGAACGACTGCCCGGGCTTCTTTGTTAACCGCGTGCTGTTCCCGTATTTCTCCGGCTTCAGTTTGCTGCTGCGAGATGGCGCTGATTTCCGCCAGATCGACAAAGTGATGGAAAAACAGTTCGGCTGGCCAATGGGCCCGGCCTATCTGCTGGACGTGGTCGGCATCGATACCGCTCACCACGCGCAGGCCGTCATGGCCGCCGGTTTCCCGCAACGCATGGCCCGCGATTATCGTGATGCGGTTGATGTCCTGTTCGACAACCGGCGCTTCGGTCAGAAAAACCAGCTCGGCTTCTACCGCTACAGCGAAGACAGCAAAGGCAAACCGCGCAAGGAAGTCGATGAACAGGCGATCAGCCTGCTGGCCGATAACCTGAAACCGGCTCACGCTGACTTCTCACCGCAGGACATCATCGCCCGCATGATGATCCCGATGATTAACGAAGTGGTGCGTTGCTTTGAAGAAGGCATTATTGCCAGCCCTGCTGAAGCCGATATGGCGCTGGTGTACGGCATCGGATTCCCTCCGTTCCACGGCGGGCCGTTCCGTTATCTTGATACCCTCGGCACCGCCGAATATCTGAAAATGACCGAACAGTACGCACATCTGGGGCCGATGTATCAGGCACCGGCAGGGTTACGCGCCAAAGCGCAAACCAATGAAAGTTACTATCCGGTTGCCGCTCCGCTGGAAAATCTCAGCACCGGCAATCAGGCATAAGGACCGAAATCATGGAAAACGTAGTCATTGTTGATGCAGTCCGCACGCCGATGGGTCGTTCGAAAGGCGGCGCATTCCGCCATGTCAGGGCTGAAGATCTCTCCGCACATCTGATGCGCGCCGTGCTGGCCCGCAACCCGGCGCTGAACGCCAAAGATATTGATGATATTTACTGGGGCTGCGTCCAGCAGACGCTGGAACAAGGCTTCAATATTGCCCGTAACGCCTCGCTGCTGGCGGAAATTCCGCACAGCGTGCCGGCGACTACGGTCAACCGCCTGTGCGGATCATCCATGCAGGCTCTGCACGACGCGGCGCGCGCCATTATGGTTGGCGATGCACAAGTTAGCCTGATTGGCGGTGTGGAACACATGGGCCATGTGCCGATGAATCACGGCGTCGATTTTCATCCTGGCCTGAGCAAAACTGTCGCTAAAGCGGCGGGGATGATGGGACTGACCGCGGAAATGCTGGCGAAAATGCACCAGATCAGCCGTGAAATGCAGGATGAATTTGCCGCACGCTCCCATCAGCGCGCGCATGCCGCCACGGTTGCCGGGCATTTTGCCAATGAAATTGTCCCGACAGAAGGCCATAACGCCGAAGGTGTGCTGACCCGTTATGATTTCGACGAAGTGATCCGCCCGGAAACGACGGTCGCCACACTGGCGGCACTGCGTCCGGCGTTCGATCCGGTGAACGGCACCGTCACGGCGGGCACGTCTTCTGCCCTGTCCGACGGTGCGTCAGCGATGCTGCTGATGAGCGAATCCCATGCCAAATCTTTAGGTCTGACAGCCCGCGCCCGCATCCGTGCGATGGCGGTGGTCGGCTGCGATCCGTCGATTATGGGCTACGGTCCGGTACCGGCAACGCGACTGGCATTGAAACGCGCCGGACTGAGCGTGCAGGACATCGGCCTGTTCGAGCTGAACGAAGCTTTTGCAGCACAAGCCTTACCGTGCGTGAAAGATTTGGGACTGCTGGAAACCATGGAAGATCGCGTCAACCTGAACGGCGGCGCCATTGCGCTCGGTCATCCGCTGGGTTGTTCCGGTTCACGCATTTCCACCACGCTGCTGAACCTGATGGAGCGCCGTGACGTACAGTTTGGCGTGGCGACCATGTGCATCGGTTTAGGTCAGGGTATCGCGACCGTTTTCGAACGCGTCTGATTTTCCCTTTCTGCAAAACAAAAAAAGCGGGCATTCAGCCCGCTTTCATCAATGTGTCTTATCCGTTTTAGTTGCCGTTTTCCCGCCTGTCAGGGGCGGGCTTTTTCATCTTTCTCTCCGATCCTTAAATACAAATCAGATGAAAGAGAAGGCATCCCCAAACAGACGATCTTCCTGCGCACCGCGTTCCGCGACAAAACGCTCACGGGCGATTTTAGCCATCTCAAAACGACCGGCGATATAAATATCGTGCTCAGACAGTGAAGAGAAATCCTGTAAAACCGCGCTCAGCACGGTACCGCTTCTGCCCTGCCAGCCCTCTTCCGGCTGTTCAACTACCGGGATCACTTTCAGGTTCGGATGATTAATGCTCATCGCTTCCAGCTCACCAAGATCGTACAGATGCTTCAGTTCACGCCCGCCCCAGTAAATGGAGATATCGCGGTGCGGTTGCTGCTCAAGTGCGGTGATAAGAATCGAACGGACGTAGGAGAAGCCGGTGCCACCGGCAATCAGCACCAGAGGACGCTCGCCGTCTTCACGCAGCCAGGCATCGCCGTGCGGAATATCGACGGTGATCGCCTGCTCTTTCAGAATGCGATCCATAACCGCCATCGCGTACAGATTCAGTTCCGACGCGCCGATGTGCAGCTCAATCACATTGTGTTGCGCAGGCGTGGAGGCCAGTGAGAACGGGCGCTTATCGCGCTCATCCATTACCACCATCAGATACTGACCCGCGCGGAACGAGAAAGGCGCTTCCGGAACCAAGCGGACGCGATACACCGTATCCGTTATCGCCTCAACCGAGGTCACTTTACAGCTCAATGTTGTCATGCGTTCCCTCTGTGGGTCATCAAAGCAAAGCGTAGGACAAAGATTCGATTATTTTTTCGCATCGTCTTTATCATTAAGAATAGCGAGTTCATCCCAAATAGCGTCGATACGCGCGGTGACTTCCGGATCTTTCACAATCGGACGTCCCCACTCACGCTGCGTTTCACCCGGCCATTTGTTGGTCGCATCCATCCCCATTTTTGAGCCAAGCCCCGAAACTGGAGAGGCAAAATCGAGATAATCAATCGGCGTGTTTTCTACCAGAACCGTATCCCGTGCAGGATCCATACGGGTAGTAATCGCCCAAATCACGTCGTTCCAGTCGCGGGCATTCACATCGTCGTCACACACAATCACGAACTTGGTGTACATGAACTGACGCAGGAATGACCAGACGCCCATCATCACGCGTTTCGCATGACCGGCGTATTGCTTCTTCATGGTAACGACAGCCAGACGGTAGGAGCAACCCTCAGGCGGCAGATAGAAGTCCACAATTTCCGGAAACTGCTTTTTCAGGATTGGCACAAACACTTCATTCAACGCCACACCCAGAACCGCAGGTTCATCCGGCGGACGGCCGGTGTAGGTCGAATGATAGATAGCGTCTTTCCGCTGCGTCATGTGCGTAATGGTGAATACCGGGAAACTGTCTACTTCATTATAGTAGCCGGTATGGTCACCATAAGGGCCTTCCGGAGCCATTTCGCCCGGTTCAATATACCCTTCGAGCACAATCTCAGCGCTGGCCGGCACTTCCAGATCGTTAGAAATACACTTCACGACTTCGGTTTTATTGCCGCGCAACAAACCCGCGAAGGCATATTCAGACAGCGTATCGGGAACCGGTGTCACGGCACCAAGAATCGTTGCCGGATCGGCACCCAGCGCCACCGAAACAGGAAAACGCTGCCCCGGGTTTTGCTGGCACCATTCCTGGAAATCCAGCGCGCCGCCGCGATGGGATAACCAGCGCATAATCACTTTGTTTTTGCCCAGCACCTGCTGGCGGTAAATGCCCAGATTCTGGCGAGGTTTATTCGGACCGCGGGTGACGGTCAGACCCCAGGTGATCAGCGGTGCGGCGTCTTCCGGCCAGCACTGCATCACAGGGATCTTAGTGATATCAACGGCATCGCCTTCCCAAATCTGTTCCTGACAAGGTGCAGAATGCAGCACTTTGGTCGGCATATTCAGCACTTGTTTAAACTTCGGCGCTTTGTCGAATAAATCACGAAAACCGCGCGGCGGCTCAGGTTCCTTCAGAAACGCCAGCAATTCACCGACTTCACGCAACGCACTGACATCTTCTTTACCCATGCCCATCGCCACACGCTGCGGTGTGCCGAATAAATTGCACAGGACCGGCATGTCATAGCCCTTTGGATTTTCGAACAACAGAGCCGGGCCGCCGGCACGCAAGGTGCGATCGGCAATCTCGGTCATTTCCAGATAAGGGTCGACAGACTGGCTAATGCGTTTCAGCTGGCCTCTCTTTTCGAGTAACGAGAGGAAGTCACGTAAATCACGGTATTTCATGCTAATTCTGAGTCGCCGGGTTGAAGGAGGGCATTATAGAGCCTCTCCGGGGTTGTTGCTGCTTTTTTGTTATCAGCAGGTTTCTTTTTAGTAAGACTCTTACCCTAAGTAAACGCCGATAACGAAAAAGCAGTATAACCGTCAGTCCCGATATTTCTGGTCTGACGGTGCGGATTAGATCTGTGCAAAAATTACTGGCAGTTAAAAGGTACCAGAGGTTGGATCGCATGAGTATCCTGATATTCCTGCGTTTCCTGCCCATGACGGAACACTTTGAAACCCTGCTCTTTGGCACTGAAGTAACTCAGATCGTTACCGGACACCTGCAGCAAACTGCCTTCACGCAACGCAATCACCGATTCAGACGGATTAACCGCGCAGAACTCGGCGATACGCTCATCACGCGTTTCACCCATGTGACCACTCAGATGCGCATCAATATAATGCGGATTAATTTGCACCGGGAACAGGTTCAGCGCAGGCAGTACGACTGAATTGCGCACCGGCATATCATTGGTGGTACGAATGCTTGGCGTCGCAACATTACAACCCGCGCTCCAGCCGACATACGGCACATTGCGCTCACGCACCGCGCGCTGAATTGGCACGATCAGGCTGTTTTCATGCAGCATCTGATTGAGCATCCAGGTATTCCCGCCACTGATAAGAATACACTCTGCGCTGGCAATCGCCTCAGCCGGGCTTGCTGCGTGATGAATACTGCTGACCTGAATACCCAGCGCATCTGAAAGTTCTTTCGCACGCGCGTCATAATCACTGCGGATCAGGGCGTAAGGGATCAGGACAGCAGAAGTAATTTTGCGGGCCTGTAACATGGCCTGGATGCGCGCTTTCGCGTAGCCCAGTAACTCAGATTCGCCTGAAAGCTTACCGTTACTCAGTAAGAACAACTCCATGAGACTTCTCCTGATAAAATAAGACTAATAGAGGGGATAAGAAGGTGCATTCCTTCGATAATAAAAGATAACGGGTCGACAATCAGCAAACGTATGCAAAGACTTGCACTGTCTGTATCTCGTGAGCGGCTTTTGGTATGCTGCCCCGCTCGACGCTTTAATGTGGGAACCTATGGAATCCTGGTATTTACTCTATTGCAAACGTGGTCAGCTTCTGCGCGCCAAGGAACATCTTGAACGCCAGCAGGTAAACTGCCTGACACCAATGATCACACTGGAAAAGCTGGTGCGTGGACGCCGTACGGCGGTCAGCGAGCCCCTGTTTCCAAATTACATGTTCATTGAGTTTGACCCTGAGCGGATCCATACCACGACGATCAACGCAACGCGTGGCGTCAGTCACTTCATCCGCTTTGGCGCAAAGCTGGCAACTGTTCAGCCGGACGTGATCAAACAACTGATGGAGCCGCCGACGATTGAAGTTCGCGATCCTGATACACCGTATGAAGGCGATCCGGTTGTCATCACTGACGGTATTTTCGCCGGAATCGAAGCCATTTATACCGAGCCGGATGGCGAGGCCCGTTCGCTGCTGATGCTCAACCTGATCAATCAGCCGGTTCGCCAGAGCATTGAAAATACCCACTTCCAGAAACTCTGACCGGTATTTTCGACACATCAGAACTCAAAAGGCACCTTCTGCGGTGCCTTTTTCATGGATTCAGCGACGCTCCGGTAACGCAAACAGCTTACGCGCATTGGCATCGGTGATATCCGCCAGCCATTGCGGATCTTCACCCCGCCACAGTGCCACCTGATTCACGATATGCGGCAGGAAAGCCGGTTCGTTGCGACGGTTCTTTGGTTTGTTCTCCATATCCCGCGGCAGTAAATACGGCGCATCCGTTTCAAGCATCAGCCTTTCAGCCGGGATCAGCGGCAACATTTCACGCAGCTCCAGTCCGCGACGCTCGTCGCACACCCAGCCGGTAATTCCAATCGACAGACCAAGGGACAAATACAACTCAAGCTCCTGGCGGGTGCCGGTAAAACAATGCACAACGCCACCCGGCAAATCTGCCAGCCAGGGTTTCAGCAATGCGGCAAAACGCTCACCGGCGTCGCGACAATGCAAAAACACCGGCAACTGTAACTCTTTCGCCAGTGCCAGTTGCGCCGTAAAAGCCGCTTCCTGAAGGTCAGCTGGCGAAAAGTTGCGATTGAAATCCAGCCCGCACTCACCGATGGCGACGACGTTGGGCAATTCAGCCAGCTGACGAATGTTTGCAGCAACCTGCTCGTTCCAGTCGCTGGCCTGATGCGGATGTACACCTGCCGTCGACCAGCAGAAGTCCGGATGCTCTGCCGCCATCATCTGCGCTTCGATACTCTCCTGCGCAGAGGTACCGGTGATCAACATGCCGCTCAGCCCGGCGGTCCGGGCTCTTTCCACCACCTGCGGCCGGTCTTTGTCAAACTGGCTGCTGGTGAGGTTTATACCGATTTCAAACATGGGAAGTCCTGAAACAGAAACCGCCCAACAGGGCGGTTTTTTAGAGCAGAATAAGGATTATGCAGGCCGATCCGGATCGGTATCAGACTCTGTATCGACATCAGACCGGCGGCGTGCTCCGACGTAGAAACGGGCAAAGAACACCCCGATTTCAAACAGCAGATACATCGGAATTGCCAGCAGCGTTTGCGAGAACACATCCGGCGGCGTTAACAACATGCCCACCACAAATGCCCCAACCAGGACATACGGACGTTTCTTTTTCAGGTCTTCCGGCGTGGTCACGCCACTCCAGCAGAGCAGCACAATCGCGATAGGCACTTCGAAAGACACACCAAAGGCCATAAACAACGCCATCACGAAATCGAGATAGTTGTTAATGTCGGTAGCAATCTGTACGCCAACCGGCGCGGTTTTCGCAAAGAAAGCAAACGCCAGCGGGAACACCACGAAATAGGCAAATGCCACGCCCAGATAGAATAACGCAGAGCTTGAGAACAGCAGCGGCATCATCAGACGTCGTTCATGTTTGTACAGCGCCGGCGCCACAAACGCCCAGACCTGATACAAAATGAACGGCGCGGATAAGAACACCGACACGATCATCGTCAGTTTAATTGGCGTAAAGAACGGTGATGCGACATCGGTCGCAATCATGCTCGCGCCCATCGGCATCTGCTTAATCAGCGGTGAGGCCACCAGCTGATAGATGTCATTCGCAAAATAAACCAGCGCTAAAAACACCACCAGAATGCAGATAATGGCATTCAGCAGGCGCTTGCGCAGTTCAATCAGATGACTGATCAGTGGTTGAGTATCTTCAACTGCCATGTTTAACGGTCACCTGTCGTTTGAGTTGATGAAGCCGGTTTGACGGGTGCGGCAGTTTCAGCAACAGGGGCTTCATCCACAGCAGCTTTCGTCAACGGTGCAACCTCAACAGAAGTGTCAGGCACCGGTTCCGTTGGTGTCATCAATGGCTGAGCAGCATGAGCGGATTTATTCGATGCGAGTGCAGCATCAACAGCGCTTTGAGGCGCACCTGCCGGAGCAGAAACCACTTTGTCTGCCGTTGCCGGAGAAACACCCGCGTCATGATGCGCTTCCGCTTCATCCAGAACCGGATTATGAATGGTATTGCCTTCAGCTTTGGCTTCTTCCACCGCCTTCTCCGCAGGGTTAAGCCCTGAATTGATCGACTTTTTCATGGATTCTGCCGCTTCTTTCAATTCGTCCATAGACGCTTTGATTTCAGGCGTTAAATTCTTCAGACCGGACTCTTCCGCTTTCTTCAGGCTATCCTGCAGCTCCTGAAGTTTCAGCTCCTGCGATAATTCGCTTTGAACTGAAGCGGCCATTGCACGAAGCGTACGGATCCAGCCTGCTACTGTTCTCACTGCTACAGGTAAACGCTCCGGCCCGAGAACAACCAGGCCAATCACCAATACCAGCAGCAGTTCACTAAATCCAATATCGAACACGGCTTATACCTGCTCTTTGTTTTGGCTCTTGGTGTCTTCTGCTTTCGCTTCCGGCTTGATCTCAACAGACTTTGCCGTGAAATCAGCATCAGTTGGAGAAATGTCAGCGTCTTTAGTTTTTGGCTGAGTATCGTCATCGCTCATGGCTTTTTTGAAGCCTTTGATGGACGCGCCCAGATCAGAACCCAGACCACGCAGTTTCTTCGTACCGAACAGCAGTACCACAAGAACAACGAGAATCAGGATTTTTGTAATACTAATACCACCCATTTTTTTCACCTCAATAGGAAGGAACGACATTCATTGCCGTTCGCAAACGGCATTCAATTTAAAACAATATGATTAGCTGGCGCGCTTCCATCCGATCAACCAGGAAACAGCACCGGCAGCCATCAGGCAGGCTGGATAAATCTTCACGTCGCCCAACAGCAAAAGGGTTCCGCTTAACAACAGCGTCGCACCTATTCCCAGAAGATAACGAGACTGACCCTGACGGGAACTCTGGTTATGGATCTGCGAGGAAAGCTTCTCAATGTTGTATTGCAACAGCTTGTGCTGATGCAGACTCTGATACACCAAATCCGGCAACTCAGGCATTTTCTCGAGCCAGAACGGCGCACGCTCTTTCAGTGCGCGGATCATCGCCGGTAAACCGACCTGATCGCGTACCCAGCTTTCGAGGAACGGCTTTGCCGTGGTCCACAAATCCAGCTGAGGATAAAGCTGACGCCCGAGGCCTTCGACATACAACAGTGTTTTTTGCAGCAACACCAGCTGAGGCTGGACTTCCATATTAAAGCGCCGCGCCGTGTTAAACAGGTTTAACAATACGTTGCCAAAGGAAATCTCTGCCAGTGGTTTCTCAAAAATCGGTTCGCAGACCGTACGGATAGCAAATTCGAATTCTTCAACGTTGGTATCGCGGGGAACCCAGCCGGAATCGACATGCAGCTCAGCCACTTTGCGATAATCGCGGTTAAAGAACGCGATGAAGTTCTCCGCCAGATAGCGCTTGTCTTCCTTATTGAGCGAACCCACTATGCCGCAATCGATCCCTATGTAGCAAGGGTCTTCCGGCGTTTCGTAGCTGACGAAAATATTGCCCGGATGCATATCGGCATGGAAAAAACTGTCGCGGAAAACCTGTGTGAAGAACACCTGCACACCACGCTCTGCCAGCAATTTCATATTGGTGCCCTGTTTTTTCAGTGCCTCAATATCAGAAACCGGAATGCCGTAAATGCGCTCCATCACCATCAGTCGTTCGCTGCAGTAGTCCGGATACACTTCCGGCACATACAGCATCGGACTACCTTCAAAGTTACGACGAAGCTGAATCGCATTTGCTGCTTCACGTAACAGATTCAGTTCATCGAGCAAGGTTTTCTCATACTCGCGTACCACTTCACGCGGGCGCAAACGGCGACCATCGGGTAGCAGAATCGGCAGCCAGCTTGCAAGGCGAGACATCAGGCGGATGTCCGCCACAATGGTCGGCAAAATATCCGGGCGGATAACCTTGAGTACGACTGGCTTGCCGTTTTCCTTGAGGATTGCCGTATGAACCTGTGCAATCGAGGCAGAAGCCAGCGGAGTCTGATCGAACTCATCAAACCAGGTTTCCAGCGGACCACCAAGTGCAGCATCGATTTGCTGACGCGCTTTTGCGCCATCAAACGGCGGGACATGGTCCTGCAGCAGAGCGAGTTGATCGGCAA
This sequence comes from Rahnella sp. ATs2, assembly GCF_051851855.1. Taxonomy (NCBI): domain Bacteria; kingdom Pseudomonadati; phylum Pseudomonadota; class Gammaproteobacteria; order Enterobacterales; family Yersiniaceae; genus Rahnella; species Rahnella sp. ATs2. The sequence goes on from NZ_JBLYPL010000017.1 coordinate 15,900, forward strand.
TATGCGGAGGGAAAAGATCGCGGCGCGTGGACATCATCTGACCAAACTTGATCCAAACCGGCCCAAGTTGTTCCAGCGCCAGACGCATGCGCTCGCCCAACGGCTTATCTTTGTGACGATGAGGTAACCAGAAAAAAAGATAACGGCCCATTCGCAGCGGCAGCGTTAAGCGGATTTTAGGGATCAGTTCGTCAAGGCCGTAGATAAGAAACATGCGGATAATCAGGTATAAACGTCGCATTTCCCTAGGCGTCACGGTTTGCCCTCCAGTTTTTCGATACGTTTATCCAGCGCATCAAGTTCATGCTTCAGTGCAGTGACTTCATCGCTAAACCAGACGACTTCCAGCGGACCGGGTGCCATTTTCCACTCCTCGGTCAGCGTCTGCGCCACATAACTTTGCTGGTGCTTCAGGCTTTTTTGCAGAAAATTAAAGCCGCCCTGAACCGCCTGACTTAACCCCTGTGCGGCGATATCACCGATATAGGGCGCCAGAAATTCTGCGGGCTCAAATTCCGCCATATCCAGCAACGCAGAGAACTGCTGAACCACGGAAATATCCCCGTCGACCACCAGTTCGCCACTGCGCATCATCGGTGACAGCTGCTGGCGATCCCGTAATTTGCGCAGAGATGAAATCCGGGAAGTGACGGTGCAATCGGCCGCGCCGTCCCATTGTCCGAGGACATCGATTTTTTGCTCGCTGAAAACAAAGGTCAGCGGTGAGCTCAGTTCCTGCAACTCAACACGTAAAACTTTACCTGCCAGACGCGTGCGCGCCGCCTTCATGCTGCGATCTTTGAAAAGCAGAAAATTGAGCGGCGTCTCGATAGCGGCAGTCAGCAACGGCGTTAACAACATCGGCATACTCATATCAGAATTTAAAACCCCGATGCAGTGCGACAATGCCACCCGTCAGATTGTGATACGTCACATTTTCAAAACCAGCATCGCCCATCATGCCCTTCAGGGTTTCCTGATCAGGGTGCATACGGATAGATTCGGCCAGGTAGCGGTAGCTCTCAGCATCCTGCGCAACCAGCTCGCCAATGCGCGGCAGAATGTGGAAGGAATAGGTATCGTAGGCTTTGCTCAAAGGCTTGAGGACAGGTTTGGAGAATTCCAGAACCAGTAAACGACCGCCCGGCTTAAGCACGCGGAACATTGAACGCAGCGCTTTTTCTTTTTCGGTAACGTTACGCAGACCGAAGGAAATCGTGATGCAGTCAAAATAGTTATCAGGGAAAGGCAGGGCTTCGGCGTTCGCCTGTACGTAGCTGACGTTACCGACAATGCCGAGATTGCGCAGCTTTTCGCGGCCCATTTTCAACATGGAATCATTGATATCGGCCAGCACAACTTCGCCTTTCTCACCCACCAGACGGGAGAATTTAGCGGTCAGGTCACCCGTACCACCAGCCAGATCCAGTACACGATGTCCCTGACGGACACCGCTGCAATCAATCGTGAAGCGCTTCCAGATACGATGAATACCGAAAGACATCAGGTCATTCATCAAATCATATTTTGCCGCAACGGAATGGAAGACTTCTGCCACCATTTCCTGTTTTTCATCTTTGGCTACTGTACGAAAACCAAAATGAGTGGTTTCCTGCGTCTGCTTTTCCATTTTATATGCCTGCTTTTTCAGTCGAACTCTTGGGGAGAAGTGTATCAGAACCCATAGGAAAGCCCCATCACCGATGGTGATTCAACATATTGCAATAATTCACACGTTGAATCTGAAATGCCGTGCTGGCCCTTCCGGCAAGCGCGGCCTATTGATGCAAGTTTAGCTCGCGCGGGTTCAGTGTCTGTTCTTCTTCCGCATCAGAGGTATCTGGCAGAGATGCGGTATCTTCAGGTTCATTTTCCGCTTTAGCCCTCTCAGCCAGAGAAGGGCTGATTGGCCGTTTAACTTCAACACCCAGAGCGCGGAAACTCTCAACCTGTCCGATAAGATTACCACGGCCTTGCGTGAGTTTATTCATCGCAGCGCGATAACTTCCCTGCGCTTTGTCGAGGCTCTGCCCCATCGACTCCATGTCATCCACAAACAGTCGCAGTTTGTCGTAAAGACGCGCAGCGCGATCGGCGATACGTTTGGCGTTCTGGCTCTGGTGTTCATAGCGCCACAGATTACTGATCGTGCGTAACGCCACCAGCAGAGTCGTCGGGCTGACAAGCATAATATTGTGACGGAGTGCTTCGCTGATCAATTCGGGCTCCCGGTCGATGGCCAGCAGGAAAGCAGGTTCAACAGGGATAAACATCAGCACATAATCGAGGCTGCGCAGGCCAGGAAGTTGCTGATAATCTTTGCGTCCGAGCAGGCGGATGTGCCCGCGTACTGAGGCAATGTGTTCATTGAGAGCGATTTCGCGCTCAGCGTCATCTTCACTGTTGAAATAACGCTCGTAAGCGACCAGCGTCATTTTGGCGTCAATCACCACGTCTTTGTTTTGCGGTAACCGCACCACCACGTCAGGCTGCATGCGGCTGTTACTGTCTACCTGCACGCTGACCTGCGTCTGATATTCATAGCCTTCACGTAATCCGGAAGCCTCAAGCACGCGGCTGAGCACCACTTCGCCCCAGTTGCCCTGCGTTTTGTTGTCACCTTTCAGCGCTTTGGTCAGGTTGACGGCTTCACGCGCCATCTCGACATTCAGCTGTTGCAGATTGCGGATTTCGTGGGCCAGCGTATGCCGTTCACGGGCTTCCTGCCCGAAGCTGTCCTGCACCTGACGGCGGAAACCGTCGAGTTGCTCGCGCAACGGCAGCAGTAATTTGTCGAGGCTTTGCTTATTCTGTTCGTCGGCGCGACGGCCATTTTGTTCGAAAATCCGGTTCGCCAGATTCTCAAACTGACTGCTGAGACGCTGTTCGCTGTTGATCAGCAGACGCTGCTTCTCCTCAGCCGCCATGCGGGTTTCATCCAGACGGGTGGAAACCTCACGCAATTCTGCCTCCTGCGCACTGTTAATTTCCCGCTGTGCGCGCAGTTCCTGATTAAGCTGTTCACACTCGTTTTGCCAGTGCGCCAGCAGTTGCAGCTTTTCCTGACTGGCGGCCTGCAGGCTATGCAATTTTCTCAACTCAAGTTCAGCTTCACGCAGTTGCTGCTGGCCCGATAGCCGCTCGCTTTTGTGCGTATCATTTTCCGCTTTAACCTGCTCCAGCGATTGTTCCAGCAAACGGCGCTGCGTTTCGTACTCCGTTTGCTGTTGCTGTTGTCGCAAACTGGCGACAAGCCACCCCACCAGTAAGCCAATTAACGCCGCTGCCAGAGCAGTCAGAATGCTGATATCCACACGATTTCCCTCTTGAAGTCTCTTGCGGCCAAGGTAATGTCAGGCTGTATGGATGTCCAGTCTATTTTCTGTTGCATTGAGCCTTTGCGAGACGTCTTCCAAAAGGGAATTTCTCTGTACTTGCCCCCTTGCGGCGGTCAGCCACAGGGAGCAGGATTCAAAACCAGCGGCTCAGCCACTGAATGCCAAAAGCGCCAGGCGCCAGAATGCCGAAAGCCCAGATAAGCGCCGACGTCACATTGGCAATCTGAAAATATTTTTGCGGCATACCGCAAATCCCCGCGACCAGCGGCACAACAGCACGCAGCGGGCCAAAGAAACGACCGATAAACGCGCCCGGCATGCCCCACTTGTCAAAGAAAGCATGACCGCGCACCAGCATTTGCGGATGACGTGAGAAAGGCCAGAAGTTACCCACTCTGTCCTGAAAATGGTTGCCGACCCAATAGGAAAGCCAGTCACCAAAGAAAGCACCCGCAGCGGCGGCGGCCCAGATGGGCCAGAAAGGAATACCGGTTTCGCCAATCAGCGCGCCCAATCCCAGCAGGATAAAGGTCGCAGGAAGGAGCAGTGACAAAAAGGCCAGAGACTCACCAAAAGCCAGAAAGAAGACGATGGGCGCAGCCCACACCTGATGCGCGCGGATAAAGGTGGTGGTGTAATCGAGAAGATCATGAACAGTCAAAAATGCAGTTCCTTTTTATCAGAGATACGGAGCGGGAATTGATCAATTATTCCAGACGCATTACTAACATGACCTTAACAGATCTGCTTAACAGGACAAAAAAATGGGCCGCCAGTGGCAGCCCATCAATGTGATGTAGTTTCTTTATAATCCGATCCTTTCCCTAAATCATTCGAGTTGCAGAAAGGATGACGGGAAATCAGATAAGTCGGCGAGCCGCTTCTACAACAATCTTCACCGCATGGCTTTCGGTCTTCTTCATGGTTTCCGCATCAGGGATTTCCTGCTGCGTACGGTTCACGATCACACCGGCAACCATACCGGCGCGCAGGCCCTGGCTGGCGCACATGGTCAGCAAGGTGGCGGACTCCATTTCATAGTTCATGACGCCCATTTCCTGCCACTCTTTCATCGATTCTTTGAAGCGACGGACAACGCGGCCGGAGAAGGTGTCATAACGTTCCTGACCCGGATAGAAGGTGTCAGAAGACGCGGTCACGCCAATGTGCGTGGCAGCGCCTGCGGATTCTGCCGCAGCAACCAGCGCGGTGGTACAGGCAAAATCGGCGACCGCTGGGAATTCCATTGGGGCGAAATGCAGGCTTGCGCCATCAAGGCGAACGGCGGCGGTAGTCACCAGAACGTCACCCACATTGATGTGTGGCTGGATAGCGCCGGTGGTGCCGACACGCAGGAAGGTACGGATCCCCAGTTGCGCCAGTTCTTCAACCGCGATGGAAGTCGAAGGACCACCAATACCGGTTGAACAAACAATCACAGACTTGCCATCAAGCTCAGCGCGCCATGAGGTAAATTCGCGGTGGGAAGCCAGACGAACCGGGTTCTCCATCAGTTTGGCAATTTTTTCCACGCGCTCAGGGTCGCCGGGAACAATCGCCAGCGTCGCGCCGTTTAAATCTTTTTTGGCCAGGCCAAGATGGAAAACTTCAGGCTGAGACATAACAAACTCCTCTGTGTGTAAGGTCATAAATTGGCAGGAGGAACACCCGGCAACTGTACTGAACATTGTGACGTTATTTCGTGACGGTCGTCACTATGATGTAACAACAGGAATTACGCATACATTTAATTTGTGATGATGGTCACAAATTAACAGGCGATTGACGCGATTTTAAACAGCCTGGCTCCGCTACCGGAGACAGGCTGTTGTCAGTTATGACAAATCAGGCAGGAACCGCATCTGCCGCTGCACTACGCGACCAGATACGGTGTTTCAGCATTTCTTTCAGGAACGTTTTCAGCAATGCGCCTTCGGCTTTTTCACCTTCGACAACGCCCTCTTCCGGCACATCATCCTTCAGCCCAAGCAGCGATTTGAAGCGACGCGCATCACCACTTAAACCGATGACTTTCAGATGCTTATAGGCTTCGAGCAGGTAATGACGGGAATCGCCGTTCATCAGCAGTGCATCAATATGCCCGTGCGGAACAATCACTGCATCGACGGTAATGGAAGGTGACCCGGCAAATGTGGCATCCACCGGTAATGTCGAACCATCATCGGCGGTGACAGTCCCTAAATGACTCGCCAGTAATTTAGGATGCACACCCGCCGCCTGAAGCGCCTGCAAGGTTTCCAGTACATCGGCCGCATTCACGCCTTCACCGAGCAGAATTGCCACCTGACGCCCTTTAATCGTGCCTTTGCCGCTGGCATACAAACTCAGGGTCGGATCACTTTTCAGGCCATTCACCGGCTTCGGCGCTTTTATCTTCAGGGTGTCAGCGGAAAGCGTAATACCCAGATTTTTAGCCACTTTCTGCGCCAGCGTCTGGTCAACATGCGCCAGTAAATCCACCACACGCTCGCGGATATACGGCCGCGCCACCTTCGACAATTCAAACGAGAAGGCCTCGACAATATGATCCTGCTCCGCTGTTGTCTGGCTCAGCCAGAACAAACGCGGGTGGGAATAATACTCAGCAAATGACGGACTGCGCTGACGGATTTTTTCCGCATCTATCCGCTCCGGATAGCTTTCGAAACCGCCGCCGGACGCTGCCGGAGGTGTCTCCCTCGGCCAGTTATTGTTGATGGAATTCGGCTCATAATTCGCCGGATTGGTATCGATATCCTGCCGGTGCATGCCGTCACGCTGGAAGTTATGGTACGGACAGGTCGGGCGGTTAATCGGAATTTCATGGAAATTCGGTCCGCCAAGACGACTGATCTGCGTATCGGTATAGGAGAACAGGCGCCCCTGCAACAGCGGGTCATTGGTGAAATCGATGCCCGGCACCACGTGTCCCGGATGGAATGCGACCTGTTCGGTTTCCGCGAAGTAATTATCGGGGTTACGGTCAAGCACCATCTTGCCGATGAGTTCTACCGGCACCAGTTTTTCAGGGATCAGCTTGGTCGGATCCAGCAGATCGAAATCAAATTTGAATTCGTCTTCTTCCGGGATCAGCTGAACGCCCAGTTCATATTCAGGATAATCACCGGCTTCGATGGCTTCCCATAAATCACGGCGGTGGAAATCCGCATCTTTCCCGGCCAGTTTCTGCGCCTCATCCCACAACAAAGAGGCCTTTCCGGCCAGCGGCTTCCAGTGGAAACGCACAAAAGTGGCTTTCCCTTCGGCATTCACGAAACGGAATGTATGGATGCCAAAACCTTCCATCGTACGGTAACTGCGAGGAATGCCACGGTCAGACATCGCCCAGAAAACGTTATGCAGTGTTTCAGGTTGCAGGGACACGTAATCCCAGAAGGAGTCGTGCGCGCTGGCACCCTGCGGGATTTCATTATGCGGTTCGGGTTTTACCGCATGGACAAAATCAGGGAATTTATGGGCATCCTGAATAAAGAATACCGGCGTATTGTTGCCGACCAGGTCGTAAATGCCTTCATCGGTATAAAATTTGGTCGCCCAGCCACGGATGTCGCGAACAGAATCCGCCGAGCCACGCGAGCCCTGAACGGTAGAGAAACGCACAAACACCGGCGTTTTCTTTGCCGGATCAGAGAGAAAATGGGCTTTCGTGACGTCTTTCATGCTGCGGTATAGCTGGAAATAGCCGTGCGCCGCCGCACCGCGCGCATGAACAATACGTTCAGGAATGCGCTCGTGGTCAAAATGGGTAATTTTCTCGCGGAGGATAAAATCTTCCAGCAACGTCGGCCCGCGGCTGCCGGCTTTCAGCGAGTTCTGATCATCCGAGATTTTGGTGCCCTGATTGGTGGTCAGCGGCTGCTTTTCGCCATTTTTACGATGGCGCTCTAATGCGTCCAGTTTGGCATTGGTATTTTTCGGACTTTTGGCACTGCCGGAAGCGGTCGGCTCTTTCCCCGGCGGTGTCGGCTGGGGTGAAGGCTGATAAGCACGATCGGCGGGTGCCAGGTCGCCCAGGCCAGGTTGAGAGGACTCGATGCCCGTGGCGGGGGCGCGGCTTACCGGTTTTGGCTCACTTTTTTTGGTCACTTTAGACGGTGATTTTGACATTGAACATAGCTCCTAAGACTAAGGTTTCGGGCGTTTGGTGTACGTTCTGTAAATCTTCCATGATGACTTTCCTGATTAACTTTTAACTATAGAACATCTCTTGCGCCTTGCTGTTCATGCTTTAGGGCTATAGTTTTAATCCAAAGCCACAGATTTTCGTATGGACACTTGCCTGGAGACCCCGATGAAAAAAGAAGAATTGCTTACCCTGAAACAGGCTCCGACCAGCTTTGCTCCTGCCGTCACTCCCGTCGCCAGTACCACCATCCACACCGATACCGACGGACTGCACGCAGGCCAGACCACTATTCCTTCGCAGGGCGAAGACATGCCTGCCTATCTTGCCCGTCCGGAACAGTTCACCGGCAAATTGCCGATCATTCTTGTAGTGCAGGAAATTTTTGGCGTACACGAACACATTCAGGATGTCTGCCGCCGTCTGGCGAAACAGGGCTATATGGCCATCGCGCCTGAGCTGTATTTCCGTCAGGGCGACCCGCGTGATTACACCGAAATCAGCGAGCTTTTCGCCAAACTGGTCAGCAAAGTGCCGGATCAGCAGGTGCTTTCCGATCTCGACCACACCGCACACTGGGCCGCGCAACATGGCGGGGATATTTCCAAATTAGGTATCACCGGTTTCTGCTGGGGCGGACGCATCACCTGGCTGTATGCGGCGCACAATCCGCAGCTGAAAGCGGGCGTAGCCTGGTATGGCAAACTGGTGGGTGACAAAACGCTGACCAGCCCGTCACAACCGGTCGATCGCGCCGCCGCGCTGGATGCGCCTGTTCTGGGTTTATACGGCGCAGAAGATTCCAGCATTCCTCTGGACACGATTGAAACCATGCGTCAGGCCATCCGCGCAGCCAACGCCACGGCGGAAATCGTGGTCTATCCGGAAGCCGGTCACGCGTTTAACGCTGATTACCGCCCGAGCTACCACGCTGAAGCCGCCGCTGATGGCTGGCAGCGTATGCTGGATTTCTTTGTCCAGTATGGTGTGAAGTAAAAGTACGGTATTGAGCAAATAAAAAAGCCCGGCAGATTTTCCTGTCGGGCTTTTTACTGGCATTCAGTCAGTTACAGCGGCAATCCTTTTACAACGATAATCTGCTTACAACGACAATCGCCCAAGCGCGCCCTGCCAGTCCTGTTCGAAATTATCGACCGCTTTTCTAAACAGCGTGCTATGCCTGCGGAGGCTGACCGTTTGAGGCAGAAAGTCCGCCATCAACCGGCAAATTAACGCCCGTCACGAAGCGCGCATCATCACTGGCGAGAAACGCAATCACATCGGCAATTTCTTCCGGCTCTGCCCCACGCCCCAGCGGGATACGTTCGGCAAATTTCGCCAGTAACGGCTGGTTATCTTTAATGCCAGCCGCCATATCCGTGAAGGTCAGCGACGGACAAACAGCGTTGACACGCACGCCGTCTTTACCGTGATCCATAGCAATCGAACGGGTGAAGTTGGTCACACCACCTTTCGCGGCATTATAGAAGCTCATGCCCCAGTCACCGCCGATGCCGGACACCGAGGAAATATTCACGATATTGCCTTTGCTTTTAATCAGCGCGGGCATAAAGAAACGTGTGCAGTAGAAAACACCGCTCAGATCGATACCCATGATTTTCTGCCAGTCATCGAGGCTGGCTTCTGTCACTTTGCCCTGCACCACGACGCCTGCGCCATTTACCAGCACATCGACCCGGCCGAATTTATCTTCAATCACTTCTGCCATACGCTCCACATCCTGTGCGGAAGAAACATCCGCCAGATGAATGTAATACTGCGTACTGCTCAACGTTTTAGCGACTTTCTCCAGCTTTTCTTTCGTCCGGCCGACAAGTACCACAATCGCCCCTTCTGAAGAAAAACGCCGTGCCGATGCAGCACCCATGCCGGAACCTGCGCCAGTCACTACCACGACTTTGTCTGTAAACCGGTTCATATTTTCTCCCTGTCTGATGGGTAAAAAGAAAGTAAATCCTGATTTAAGCCTAGCGGAGAACCGCGCCGTGTGCGGAAACTGCCTGAAACCCAGCGCCGTAATCGCGCTACAGCCGCCGTATGACGCGGGCTGAAAAAGACGTAACAAAGTGCAAATGGGAGCAATAAAAAGGGGGCACCGGAGTGCCCCAAATGTTTCAGCAACAACACAACGACTCTTTATTTCAGGCTTTCTCAGCACGCAGGCGCCTGGCGGCTTTCACCATGTTTTCCAGCGACTCGCGGGTTTCCGGCCAGCCACGGGTTTTCAGGCCACAGTCCGGGTTGACCCACAGACGTTCTGCCGGAATGCGATCCGCGGCTTTACGCAGCAAATCTTCAATCCATTCCACGCTTGGCACGTTAGGCGAGTGAATGTCGTAGACGCCCGGCCCGATTTCATTTGGATACTCGAAGTCCTTGAACGACTCCAGCAGGTCCATATCAGAACGCGAGGTTTCAATGGTGATCACGTCAGCATCCAGCGCGGCAATGGAATCCATAATGTCGTTGAATTCGCAGTAACACATGTGGGTGTGGATCTGCGTGTCATCGCAGGCAATCGCGGCATTGAGTTTGAACGCATCCACTGCCCAGCGCAGGTACGCATTCCATTCAGACTGACGCAGTGGCAGACCTTCGCGCAGTGCCGGTTCGTCAATCTGGATGATACCGATACCGGCTTTTTCCAGATCCTCCACTTCGTCACGCAGCGCCAGCGCGATTTGTTTGGCGATGGTTTCACGGCTGACATCTTCACGCGGGAAGGACCAGCACAGGATCGTAAGCGGGCCGGTCAGCATGCCTTTCACCGGTTTTTCGGTCAGAGACTGCGCGTACTTCGCCCACTCAACGGTAATTGCTTGCGGACGGCTGACGTCGCCGATAATGACCGGAGGTTTCACACAACGTGAACCGTAGCTTTGTACCCAGCCGTTTTGCGTGAACACAAAACCGTCCAGATGCTCGCCAAAGTATTCAACCATGTCGTTACGTTCAGCTTCGCCGTGAACCAGCACGTCGATACCCAGACGTTCCTGCTCTTTAATGGCTTGCTTAATATGTTCGCTGATCCCGGTGCGGTATTTAGTGTTGTCGAGACGCCCCTGTTTGAAGTCCAGACGCAGGCCACGGATCTCCGTGGTTTGCGGGAATGAACCGATGGTGGTCGTTGGCCATGCTGGCAGATTGAAACGGGCGCGCTGCGCTTTGGCGCGTTCGGTATAAACGTGTGCACGCTCGATATCTGCGGCGGTGATTGCCGCCACACGTTTACCGACGGCTGCGTTATTTACACGGGCAGATTCGCGGCGGGCGCGGATTGGCGCGCTGTATTCCGCCAGTTTTTGCTGCGCTTCAGCGGTCGGATTGTTCAGTGAAGAGGTCAGTAATGCCAGCTCGGCGCATTTTTGCAGCGCAAAGGCGAACCAGCTTTTCACTTCTTCATCCAGACGGCTTTCAACGCTTAAGTCGATCGGGCTGTGGAGCAGCGAACATGAGCTGCCGATCCAGACATTTCGGCCCGCCACCAGCGGTTTCAGACGCTCAAACCAGGTGCTCAGATCCGCACGCCAGACATTACGGCCATTGATCACGCCCAGAGAAATCAGCCAGTTTTCTGGCAGCTGACTGATGACGGTTTGCAGGTCATCACGACCGGCGACAGCGTCAATATGCAGACCCTGAACCGGTAACTGGCGGATAGTGTCGAGGTTGTGCCCGACGCTGTCGAAATAAGTGGTCAGCAGTAGTTTGGTTTTGCTCTGTTCCAGCGCGGTATAAGCCGGTTTATACGCATCCAGCCATTCCTGCGGCAATTCCAGCACCAGAGCCGGTTCGTCAATCTGCACCCATTCGATATCGCGTTTTGCCAGTTCGGCCAGAACTTGCTGATAAACAGGCAGTATATCGTTGAGCAGGGAAAGACGGTCAAACTGTTCGCCCTTCACTTTGCCGAGCCACAGATAGGTCAGCGGCCCCAGCAGAACAGGTTTCACTTTGTGGCCGAGCGCCAGCGCTTCGTCCACTTCTTCCAGCAGTTGTGTCCAGGTCAGTTTGAATTTCTGCCCTTTCACAAACTCCGGCACCATGTAGTGATAGTTGGTGTTAAACCATTTTGTCATTTCCGCTGCGGCAGCCGGTTTACCGGTCGGTGCGCGGCCACGGCCAAGACGGAATAAGGTATCGAGATCAACAGAGCCATCGGCATTCTGATGACGGGCCGGTACGTTGCCCAGCAACAAACTGGTGGTCAGTACGTGATCGTACCAGGCGAAATCGCCCACCGGCACCAAATCCACGCCTGCTTCAGCTTGTTGCTTCCAGTGACGGGCGCGAAGTTCACGTCCGGTTGCCAGCAGTTCTTCCTGAGTGGAATTGCCTGCCCAGTAGCTTTCTTGTGCTTTTTTAAGTTCACGACGCAGACCAACGCGTGGAAAACCCAGAGTGTGATTCAGTATCGTCATCTTTTTAATTCCTGTTTAGCCATCCAGATGTTTACACATCCATAATCCGCAGGTAGTGTATATTCCACAAGCGCAAATTATTCATGACACAGTGAAGGACTCTCATGATCGAACTGAAACACCTGCGAACGTTGCAAGCACTGCGCAACACCGGGTCACTGGCCGCAGCCGCCTCGCAGCTTCATCAGACCCAATCGGCTCTGTCGCACCAGTTCAGTGACCTGGAGCAACGCCTGGGTTTCAGGTTGTTCGTGCGAAAAAGTCAGCCTTTACGTTTCACGCCGCAGGGCGAGATCATGCTGAATCTGGCAGAACAGGTGCTGCCGCAAATCCAGCAGGCATTGCAGGCCTGTAATGAACCGCACCAGACTTCACTGCGTATTGCGATTGAATGTCACAGTTGTATTCAGTGGCTGACGCCCGCGCTGGATAACTTCCACCAGAACTGGCCGCAGGTGTTGATGGATTTCAAATCCGGTGTGACCTTCGACCCGCAGCCCGCGCTGCAACAGGGCGAGCTGGATATCGTATTAACCTCCGACATTCTGCCGCGCAGCGGTCTGCATTATTCCCCGATGTTTGATTTTGAAGTGCGTCTGGTGCTGGCACCGGATCACCCGCTGGCAGCTAAAACGGTGATCACGCCGGAAGATCTCAGCGCGGAAACGTTGATGATATATCCGGTACAGCGTCAGCGGCTGGATATCTGGCGGCATTTCCTGCAACCGGCAGGCGTCAGCCCGGCACTGAAAAGTGTCGATAACACGTTGTTATTGATTCAGATGGTATCGGCGAGAATGGGGATTGCGGCGTTACCGCACTGGGTGGTGGAGAGTTTTGAGCGCCAGGGTCTGGTGGTGACCAAAACCCTGGGCGATGGCTTATGGAGCCGCCTGTACGCCGCCGTACGTGACGGCGAACAGCGTCAGCCGGTAACCGAAGCCTTTATTCGTTCGGCGCGGCAGCACGCGTGCGATCATCTGCCGTTTGTTCGCGACGCGGCACGACCCAATGCCGGTGCACCCACAGTGAGGACATAATCACTGCGGCACCGACGATAAAGCTCGGCCAGTGAGGCTGCTGTTGCCAGATTGCCAGGTTAACCAGCAGCCCGGCCGGGACGTGAAAGTTGTTCATAATCCCCAGCGTTCCCGCATCAACCTGCGTCGCCCCGTAGTTCCACATGAAATATCCCAGCCCGGAAGCGCCAATCCCCAGCCACACCAGAATGCCCCATTGCAGATTCGTGGTCGGCAGTTTTTGCGGATTGCCCCACAGGAACCACGCCACCACCGCACAGAGCAACGCCCCCAGATAGAACCAGGAAAACGCCGTATGCTGCGGCATCGGACGGGTTTCCATCAGGCGTTTATAGCCCACCTGCCCGATGGCAAAACAGATATTCGCCGCCTGCACCAGCAACAGGCCGATGATGAAATGCTCGCTGATGTGGTCGTAACGAATAATCGCCGCCCCCGCCACCGCCAGCAGTGCGCTCAGCGCATAACCGATGCGGATTTTGCGGCCACTGATCAGGTCATAAATCAGCGTGACGTACAGCGGCGTCATCACTGTAAACAGCAGGAATTCCGGCACTGACAGGTACAGATACGCCTCGAAACTGATGAGATACATGATCCCAAGCTGCATCGCACCTACGGCCATATACAGCAAAATGGTGGTCAGCTGATGGCCTTTCCAGCGCAGGAATGGCAGGAAAACCAGCGCCGCCAGCCCTAAACGGACTAACACGGAGAATACGCTGTCGACCTGTCCAGCCAGATAGACGCCGATCAGGCTGAAGGAAAAGGCCCACAAAATGGTGGTAATAATGAGTAAAGGCACGGCAGTTGAGCCCTAAAATGTTAAAGATAGATAATTGTAACGGAATGAAGGAAACCGCGAAGTGCGAAGGTGGTTTACATCTGTTTAATTATAGAGCAAACGAGAGCAATGCCACGCTTTGAGGGAAACGTGCGCTCAAAGGACACGTTCACGGCTGCGATGGCATACACTTAACGTATGACTGGAAACGGAGGATGAACTGATGAAATGTTTATATGGAATGCTCGCCGCGCTGCCGCTGCTGTTTGCCGTTCAGACCGCCAGTGCAGTCGAAAAAGTGCCGAACCCGAACGATCCGCTGCTGAACAATCCTTCGCAACAGCGGATGCAGCAACAACAACAGAATAACCAGCAGATGCAGAAACGTCAGCAGGAACAGGATATGCGTAACAGTCAGCAACAGCAGCAACTGAAGCTGAAATCACAGATTCAGAGCAATCAGCAACGATTGCAGATCCAGCAAAATAACCAGACGCTTGGTCAGAAATTGAATCAGACGCCTTAGTTAATCTTTCAGGCGCGGTGGTCACTGCGCCTGATCTGTGCTTTTAGCACCACTTTCTAGGTAAAATCCGGCCCAATCACATCAATCTTATCGGTACAAATACAGTCCACGCCCCAGCCCAGTAATTCGCGGGCGCGCGCCGGATTATTCACCGTATACACCAGAATATGCAGTCCGGCGTCTTTGATGGCTTTAACGCGTTCTTCATTGAGCAATTTATGGTTGAGATGCAGAGAAACGCATTCCAGTTCGTCGGTCAGCGCTTTCCAGTTCTCGTGCCATTCGTCGATCAGCAAGCCGCGTGGCAATTCGGGGGCGGCTTTTTTAGCGGCAACCAGCGCGTCGAATTCGAACGAGGAAAGCAGCGGCGCAACAGGCTGATCTTTCCACAGCTCACGGGCGGCCAGCGCCACGTCAGTACCGGTTTTCTCGTTCAGACCGGTGGTCGGTTTGATCTCAATATTCACCATCATATGATGACGCGCACAGCGTTCGGCAACCTGCGCCAGCAGCGGCAGTTTCTCGCCTTTAAATGCGGCGCTGTACCAGTTACCGGCATCGAGCTGTTCGAGTTTTTCCCACGGCAGTTCACCCGCCACGCCCCAGCCGTTACTGGTGCGGTTCAGGGTATCGTCGTGCAACAGGAAGATTTCCCCGCCCTGCGCCAGTTTGGCGTCAAATTCGATCATGGTATGACCGTATTTTGCGCCCATATCGATGGCGGCCAGCGTGTTTTCCGGAGCCAGCGCGCCGCCGCCACGGTGCGCCACAATGCGAGGATAAGGCCAGGCTTTCATGTTTATTCCATCCGTAATCCGCTGTGAGTATCGAAAAAGTGTAACGCTTTCGCCGGGAAAACCAAGCGCAACAGCGAGCCGGCTGTCGGGAACACTTCATGGGATAAACGCACTACAACGCCGCTGCCCGCCAGTTTGCCGTGCGCCAGATTATCCGCGCCCAGCAGTTCCAGCGTATTCAGCACCATCGGAATACCGTTTTGGGTGTCATCGGTCAGATGAATATGTTCAGGACGAATACCGACCGTCAGCTCACGACCGCCCCACTCAGGGCGCGGAACCGGCAGCGGCAACTCAAATCCGCCTTCCATCACCAGCGACGTACCGTCAGAGGTCAGCTGGCCGGGCAACAGATTCATGGCCGGAGAGCCGATAAAGCTGGCAACAAACAGGCTGGCCGGACGGCGGTAGACTTCCGAAGGCGTCCCGATCTGCTCGGCGATACCTTTGTTCATCACGATCACGCGTTCGGCCAGTGTCATGGCTTCCACCTGATCGTGCGTCACGTACAAACTGGTGGTGCGCAGACGGCGATGCAATTGTTGCAGTTCAAGGCGCATCTGCACGCGCAGTTTGGCGTCGAGGTTGGAAAGCGGTTCGTCGAACAGGAACACCGCCGGTTCACGCACGATGGCACGCCCCATCGCCACACGCTGACGCTGACCGCCGGAAAGCTCTCGCGGTTTGCGTTTAAGCAGCGGGCCAAGTTCCAGAATACGCGCCGCCTCTTCAACACGGTCGTTAATCTGCGCTTTGCCAAAACCGCGGATTTTCAGGCCATACGCCATGTTGTCGTACACGCTCATGTGTGGATACAGCGCGTAGTTCTGGAACACCATCGCGATGCCGCGATCTTTAGGTTCCAGTTCGGTGACACGTTGGTCGTTGATGTAGATATCGCCGGACGTGGTGCGCTCAAGCCCGGCCACCATCCGCAGCAGGGTCGATTTTCCGCAGCCGGAAGGCCCGACCATCACGATAAATTCGCCGTCGGCGACGTCCAGATCGATACTTTGAATGATCTGGTTTTTGCCGTCGTAGGACTTGGTCACTGCCTGTAATTTCAAATTTGCCATTTCAGTTACTTCTCACTGTCTACCAGGCCGCGCACAAACCAGCGCTGCATCAGGAGCACCACCGCCAGCGGTGGTAATAAGGTCAGGATCATGGCCGCCATCACCTGATTCCATTGAGTCGAGCCGTCGCCGGAGGAAATCATGCTTTTAATCCCCGCCACCGCCGTCCCCATCGAGGCATCGCTGGTGATCAGAATCGGCCACAAATATTGGTTCCAGCCATAAATGAAGGTGATGACGAACAGCGCCGCGAGATTGGTTTTCGACAGCGGCAACACGATGTCCCAGAAGAAGCGCATCGCACCCGCGCCATCGATACGCGCGGCTTCCAGCAGCTCATCCGGCAAGGTCATAAAGAACTGGCGGAACAGGAAGGTCGCGGTCGCCGAGGCCATCAGCGGCAGCGTCAGGCCGGTGTAGCTGTCGAGCATATGCAGATTGGCGATCACCTGAACTGTCGGGAAAATACGCACTTCCACCGGCAGCATCAGCGTCATAAAAATCAGCCAGAAGAACAGGTTACGCAGCGGAAAACGGAAATAGACAATCGCGTAGGCCGAGAGCATCGACACCGAAATCTTACCGACGGTGATCACCATCGCCATGATGAAGCTGTTGATCAGCAAACGACCAAACGCCGGGCTGTTATTGCCAGCGCCCTGCGTCCAGATGGTGCTGATGTTTTCCCATAAATGGGTGCCCGGGATCAGCGTCATCGGCACATCAAAAATCTGTTTGTTATCCAGCGACGCCGCCACAAACGCGACATACAGCGGGAATAAAATCACCAGCACGCCGAGCAGCAGCATGATGTGGCTGAAAATATCCAGCCCTCTGCGGTTCTCAATCATTGGTAACGCACCTTACGCTCGACAAAGCGGAACTGAATGAACGTCAGGCCGCAAACCAGCATCATCAGAATGACGGACTGCGCGGCGGAGCTGGACAGGTCCAGACCGGAGAAACCTTCGCGATACACTTTATAAATCAGCGTCGTCGTCGCCTGCACCGGGCCGCCCGCTGTCGCGGCATCGATCACCGGGAAAGTATCAAAGAAGGCGTAAACCAGATTGACCACCAGCAGGAAGAAGCTCACCGGAGAAATCAGCGGCAGCACCAGATTGAAGAAGCGTCGAACCGGGCCTGCGCCGTCGATAGCCGCCGCTTCCACCAGGGATTTAGGGATCGACTGCAAGGCCGCGAGGAAGAACAGGAAGTTGTAGCTGATTTGCTTCCAGACCGACGCCAGCACCACCAGGAACATCGCCTGACCGCTGTTTTGCGCGTGGTTCCAGTTATAGCCCATCGAGCCTAAGAAGTGGGTAATCAGACCCAGACCGGGGCTGAACAGGAACATCCACAAGACGGCAGCCACGGCAGGCGCAACGGCATAAGGCAGGATCATCAGCGTCTGATAAATCCGGCTGCCGCGTACCACGTGATCGACCAGCGCCGCGAAAAACAGCGAAACCGCCAGTCCGATAAAGGCCACCATAAAGCTGAATTTCAGCGTGGTGTAGAAAGAGTCGAGATAGTACGGATCCTGAAACAGCTGCGTGAAGTTCGTCATACCCGCGAAAGTGCTGGAAAGTCCGAACGGATCCAGCGTCTGCACCGAATACCACAGCGCCTGACCGGCAGGCCACAGGAAAAATATCGCGGTGATTAACAGCTGCGGCAAAACCAGCGCGTAGGGCAACCAGCTGCAACCAAAACCGGGACGGTGTGAACTCATGATGGTTTACTCGTTGATATAAAAGACTCCCCGAAAGGGAGCAAACCAGGTTGGTTTTGAATTTGGCTTTTGGCTCCCCCCCCTGCGAAGGGGGAGGTTGGGAGGGGGTTTTAAAGACGACTAAGGAGCTGCCATTAATACCCCACCCCAGCCCTCCCCTTCGCAGGGGAGGGAGCAAAACGGGATTACTTAGTAGAAGCTTCGAAGCGACGGAGTAACAAATTCCCGCGCTGTACTGCAGTGTCTAACGCTTCTTTCGCCGTTTTCTTACCGCTCCATACGCTTTCCAGTTCTTCATCCACGATGGTACGGATCTGCGGCATGTTACCCAGACGCAGGCCTTTGGTGAACGGTAACGGTGGCTTGTTCAGCATCTGGCGGGTGGCGACGTCAGAACCCGGGTTCTTCTCGTAAAAGCCATCTTTTTTGGTCAGTTCATACGCTGCGGTGGTCACAGGCAGATAACCGGTTTTCTGGTGCCATTCGGCTGCGATTTCCGGCGTGGTCAGGAATTGCAGGAATTCGGCAACGCCTTTGTAGGTGTCTTTATCTTTGCCATTCATCACCCACAGGCTTGCGCCGCCGATGATGGCGTTTTGTGGTGCGCCTTTGATGTCTGCGTCGTAAGGCATCATGCCCACGCCGTAGTTGAATTTGGAATACTGACGGATGTCGGCCAGTGAACCGGAAGACGCGGTGGTCATCGCGCAATCACCGTTATAGAACTTGGCGGTGGATTCATCTTTACGACCAAAATAGGTGAAATCACCTTTCTTGTTCATGTCTTCCAGCATCTGGATGTGTTTGATTTGCTCTGGTTTGTTGAATTCCAGAACCGCATCAGTGCCATCGAAGCCGTTGTTTTTGGTGGCGATTGGCAGACCGTGCCAGGCGCTGAAGTTCTCAATCTGGATCCAGCCCTGCCAGCCGCTGGCGTAACCACATTTCATGCCCGCTTCACGCAATTTCTCGGTGTAGGCGGCCATATCCTGCCAGGTTTTCGGCGGCTGATCCGGGTTCAGACCGGCTTTCTTAAAGGCATCTTTGTTGTAATACAGCACCGGCGTAGAGCTGTTGAATGGCTGTGACAGCAGGCGGCCTTTGGAATCGGAGTAATAACCGGAAACAGTCGGCACGAACTGAGAAACGTCTTCTTTAATGCCCGCATCGCTGAACACTTCGTAAACCGGTTTGATGGCTTTGCTGGCCATCATGGTCGCAGTGCCCACTTCGTAAACCTGCAAAATCGCCGGAGCATTACCGGTACGGTATGCCGCGATACCGGCCGCCAGGCTTTCGTCGTATTTGCCTTTATAGACAGGCACGATTTTGACATCAGGGTGCGTCTGGTTAAAACGGTCGGCCAGCGAGTTCACTTCTTTGCCTAACTCGCCGTCCATTGAGTGCCAGAAAGGAATTTCTGTCACAGCGAAAGCATTGGCGCTGAAAGCCAGCGTCAGCGCGGTGCCGATAACCGTTTTTTTGAGGTTGATGAACATGCCTGTCTCCTGAATTCTGCTGGTGTGCTGCAAGTGCAGAGAAATAATGGATGTTAAGAAACGTTTTTAATCGCAGGTAAAATGACACGGCTAAATGACAGAAAAATAACCGTTAAATGACAATGAAGTTACAGCAGCGTTAAATGCAGGTGACGGACAGATGGCAAAAAATAAGGCGCATCAGGTTAACGATGCGCCTCAGGGAATACGAAAAAGAGGGATTACAGTGCGCGTTTCAGACGGGCGACCGCCTCGTGCATTTGCTCTTCGGTTGCGGTCGCGAAGGAAAGACGGAAGGTCGAGTGATCCGGGTTATCGGCATAGAAGAATTCGCCCGGCACAAACACCACGCCCTGCTCCAGCGTCTTTTTCATCCATTCAGCGCAATTACGCGGCTCGCGGAAACGCGCCCACAGGAACATGCCGCCTTTCGGGTATTCAAACGTCAGCACGTCGCCCAGCTCGCGTTCCAGCAGTTCGGCCATGATCTGGCATTTCTTTTTATACGCCGCACGGATGGTTTCGATCTGCTTCGGCAGACGACCCAAACCGAGATAGTATTCCGCGATAGTCTGCGACAGCGCGCTGGCGTGCAGATCTGCGGCCTGTTTGATGATGGCAACTTTGTGCAGCAGCCAGTCAGGCATAATCACCCAGCCCAGACGCAGGCCCGGTGCCAGAATTTTAGAGAACGTCGAGGTGTAGATGATGTTTTCGGCGTGACCGAACAGCGATTTCGACAGCTCGAACAGCGTCGGCTGGCGTTCATCGGTGAAACGCAGTTCGCCATACGGGTCATCTTCTACAATCAGGAATTCGTGCTGTGCTGCCAGTTTCACCAGTTGCTCACGACGGGCGCGGCTCAGGGTCACGCCGCTCGGGTTACCAAACGTTGGCACCAGATACACGCCTTTGATTTTCTGCGTTTTCAGCAGTTCCGCCAGTTCATCAACAATCATGCCGTCGCCGTCAGAACCGACGGACAGCAGTTTAGCTTCGGCCAGTTCCAGCGTCTGTAACGCTGCCAGATAGGTCGGGCGTTCCACCACAAACACGTCATCCGGGTTAACCACGGCGCGCATCACCAGATCCAGCGCCTGCTGAGAGCCTGCGGTGACCACGATGTCGTCGGGGCTCGCCACCACGCCACGTTCCTGACAAAGCTCAGCAATACGCTCACGCAGCGTATAACTGCCTTCGGTCAGGCCATACTGAAAAGCTTGCTCAGGCTGTTCGGTGATCGCCAGTTGTGTAGCTTCACGCAGGCCGTCGAAATCAAAAAGCGCTGAAGAAGGAATACCACCCGCCAGTGAGATAACGCCTTCCATTTTGCTGTGTTTCAGCAATTCCCGGATGGCCGAACTTTTAAGCCTGACCATACGGGCGGCGAGTAAACCTTCTGTGTTCATGACATGTTCCTGATGATGTGCAAAGTTATAAGAATGTAAGAGATGTTAATTTATAGACAAAATAAAAACCGCAAAGCGCTTGCCGTGCGGTTTACCAGATTTATCACAGATTTTTAAAATGTGAAGCCACTTTATGCACCGAGATAGGCTGCACGCACCGCTTCGTTCGCCAGCAAGGCCGCACCGGTGTCTTCCAGCACCACATGACCGTTTTCCAGCACATAACCACGGTCGGCGAGTTTCAGCGCCTGATTGGCGTTTTGCTCGACCAGGAAGATGGTCATCCCTTCTTCGCGCAGTTGCTGGATGGTGTCGAAAATCTGCTGGATGATGATGGGTGCCAGCCCCAGCGACGGCTCATCGAGCAGCAGCAAACGCGGCTGGCTCATCAGCGCACGACCAATTGCCAGCATCTGTTGCTCACCGCCGGACATGGTGCCCGAACGCTGAATGCGGCGCTCTTTCAGACGCGGGAACAGCGTAAACACGCGCTCCAGACGGGCATGATACTGGTCGCGTGTGGCAAAAAATCCGCCCATCGCCAGATTCTCTTCCACCGTCATACGTGAAAACACGCGACGGCCTTCCGGCACAATCGCGATATCGCCGCGCATGATTTTGGCGGTTTGCCACTGCGTGATGTCCTGACCTTCGAAAATGATCGAGCCGTTCGTCGCACGCGGTTCGCCACACAAACTGCCGAGCAGCGTGGTTTTACCCGCGCCGTTCGCGCCGATCAGCGTGACGATTTCCCCTTTATTAATACTCAGGCTGACTTCATGCAGCGCCTGAATTTTGCCGTAATGGGCGGATACCTGATTGAATGACAACATCTTGTTCTGTCCCTTAGCCTTCGCCCATCAACCTTCGCCTAAATAGGCGCGGATCACGTCAGGATTATTACGAATTTCAGCCGGTGTGCCTTGTGCCAGCGGCGTGCCCTGATTCACCACGTAGATGCGGTCGGAAATGCCCATCACCAGTTTCATGTCGTGCTCAATCAGCAGAACCGACACGTTGTGCTGGTTACGCAGTTCGGCAATCAGCTGATTCAGCTCTTCGGTTTCACGCGGGTTAAGACCGGCAGCCGGTTCATCGAGCATCAGGATTTCCGGGCGCGTGACCATGCAGCGGACAATTTCCAGACGGCGTTGCTGACCGTAAGCCAGATTGCCCGCCTGACGGTTTGCCAGCTCGAGTAATCCGACACGTTCCAGCCAGTCGGCAGCGCGATCGAGCGCATCCGCTTCGGCGCGACGGAATCCCGGCGTTTTGAACAGCCCCGCCAGTACGCCGCTTTTCAGGTGCTGATGCTGGGCGACCAGCAGGTTTTCAATCACCGTCATTTCGCGGAACAGACGCACGTGCTGGAAAGTACGCACCACACCCATGCGGGCAATTTTCTGCCCCGGCAATCCTTCCAGATGCTGGTCACGCAGTTTAATAGTGCCGCCGCTCGGTTTATAGAAACCGGTCAGGCAGTTAAATACCGTGGTTTTACCGGCACCGTTCGGGCCGATCAGCGAAACAATTTCGCCCTGGTTGAGGTTTAGCGCCACGTTGTTGACCGCCAGCAGGCCGCCAAAACGCATCATCAATCCCTCAACCGCTAACAGAGGTTGCGTACTCATGCCTGTTCCCCCTGATCCGCGATTTGTTTCTTCGAAAGCTTCAGTTTGAGATGAACACGTTTCATCGGCAGCAAGCCCTGCGGACGCCAGATCATCATCAGCACCATTAACGCACCGAGCAGCAACATGCTGTATTCGTTGAGGTCACGCATCAGTTCACGGGAAACCACCAGCAAAATAGCCGCCAGAATGACGGCAAACTGCGAGCCCATCCCGCCGAGCACGACGATAGCCAGCACGAAAGCGGATTCCGCAAAGGTGAAGGATTCCGGGCTGACAAAGCCCTGACGCGCGGCAAACAGCGTACCGGCGAAACCGGCAAATGCGGCGCTGATAGTGAACGCGGTCAGTTTGATGCGGGTCGGGTTCAGCCCCAGAGAACGGCAGGCAATTTCATCCTCACGCAACGCTTCCCACGCTCGCCCCAGCGGCATACGCAGCAGACGGTTGATGATGAACAAGGTCGCGATCACCAGCAGCAGCGCCACCATATACAGGAAGATAATGCGGTCGCTCGGATCGTACGCCACATGGAAGAAATTACTGAAAGTGTCCCAGCCGCCGTCACGCGGCGTCCGGCTGAATTCCAGCCCGAACAGCGTCGGTTTTGGGATCTGGCTGATGCCGTTCGGCCCGCCGGTCAGTTCGGTATTATTGAGCAGAAGGATACGGACGATTTCGCCGAACCCGAGCGTCACAATCGCCAGATAGTCACCCCGCAACCGCAGCACCGGGAATCCGAGCAGGAAACCAAACGCCGCCGACACCAGTCCGGCCAGCGGTAATGCTTCCCAGAATCCGATGCCGTAATAGTGATTGAGCAGCGCGTAGGTGTAAGCGCCGATGGCATAAAAACCGCCGTAACCCAGTACCAGCAGGCCGGACAATCCGACCACCACGTTCAGACCGAGACCCAGCATGATGTAGATCAGGGTCAGCGTGGCGATATCCACCGTGCCGCGCGAGACGATAAACGGCCAGGCGATAGCGGCGATAATCAGCACCAGCACCAGCAGTTTTTGTTTCGGCGTCGAGCCATCAAAGCTCGGCAAAACCCAGCCCGGTCCGGAGACTTTTTTCAGGCTGCTGCTGACCATCGGGCGGAACAACTGAAACACGAAGACGATGGCGCAGCCGATGGCAATCCACGTCCAGCGCACTTCACCGGCCCCGTTGACCACCAGTTTTGTACCGTCGAGGCTCAGCTGTAATCCCATGATGAACGCGGCCAGCACCAGCAGAACGAAAGCCGAGACCAGCGCATTTAACAGATTCAGGCGCTTCATACTTTCTCAACCTCCGGACGTCCGAGAATACCGGTTGGCAGCACCAGCAACACGACGATCAGCAAGGCGAAGGACACCACATCTTTGTATTCGGTGCTCAGATACGCCGAGGTCAGCGCTTCGGCCACGCCTAAAATCAGGCCGCCGATCATCGCGCCCGGAATGCTGCCGATGCCGCCGAGAACCGCCGCGGTGAAGGCTTTCATCCCGGCCATAAAGCCGATGTAGGGGTTAATCACGCCGTAGAACTGACCGAGCAGAACGCCCGCGACGGCGGCCATTAATGCGCCAATGACGAAAGTCAGCGAGATCACGCGGTCAGTGCTGATCCCCAGCAGGCTGGCCATTTTCAGATCTTCCGCACAAGCGCGGCAGGCACGTCCCATACGCGAATAACGGATGAACAACGTCAGCGCCAGCATCGCGACAAACGTGACTATCCAGATAATCAGTTGCATGGTGCTGATGGTCGCGGCGAAACCATTCGCCTCGCCCAGAGTCCACTGGCCGGTCACCAGACTGGGTAAAGCGAGATCGCGTGAGCCCTGCGTGAGGCTGACGTAGTTTTGCAGAAAAATGGACATCCCGATGGCAGAAATCAGTGCAATCAGACGCTTGGAGTTACGCACCGGCTTATACGCCACGCGTTCAATACTCCAGCCGTAGGCACTGGAAATCACAATCGCGGCGATAAAACCGGCACCGATCAGCAACCAGCTGGCGTCGATACCCATCATCATCAGAGCGGCGATTACGATAAAGGAGACATAACTGCCGATCATATACACCTCGCCGTGGGCGAAGTTGATCATGCCGATAATGCCGTAAACCATGGTGTAACCAATGGCGATCAGCGCATAAGTGCTGCCCAACGTGACACCGTTGAACATCTGCTGAATGAAATAGAGGAACTGCTCTGACATACCCTATCCTTATTAATCAAGGGTTTGAAGACTTGCATAGCTCCTCCCCCTGCGAAGGGGGAGGCCGGGAGGGGGTTTTAATGGCAAAACTAAAGCCAAAGCACACTTCAAGTCTTTGATTCGCCATTAATACCCCACCCCAACCCTCCCCTTCGCAGGGGAGGGAGCAGAACGGTGAATACCTCTCTCTTCGCAGCGAAAGGTGTTAAGACCATTATTTGATTGGGGTAGACGTGCCGTCCTTATGCCACTCGAAAATACCGAATTCGAATCCTTTCAGGTCACCTTTCTCATCCCAGCTCAGCGGACCCATGACAGTATCCACTGACGCTGATTTCAGATTTTTAGCGATGTCAGCCGGTTCCATGCTGCCGCTGCGTTCCATACCGGTGGTCAGCGCCTGCAATGCAGCGTAAGTCGTCCAGACGAACGGACCGGTTGGATCCAGTTTTTTGGCTTTCAGCGCATCAACGATTGGCTGGTTAGCCGGAACCTGGTCATAACGTTTTGGCAGCGTCACCAGCATACCTTCAGAGGCATCACCGGCGATGTTAGACAACGAGGAGTTGCCCACGCCTTCCGGACCCATGAATTTGGCGTTCAGACCGGCTTGCTTGGACTGGCGCAGGATCTGGCCCATCTCCGGGTAGTAGCCGCCGAAGTAAACGAAATCGACGTTTTCTTTCTTCAGACGTGCCACCAGCGTGGAGAAGTCTTTATCACCTGCGGTCACACCTTCAAAAAGAACGACGTTGCCGCCACCTTTTTTCAGCGCGTCCTGCACGGAACGGGCCAGGCCTTCGCCGTATTGCTGTTTGTCATGCACAACGGCGATACGTTTTGGTTTGATGGTGTCGAGGATGTATTTGGCTGCTGTCGGGCCCTGATCGGAATCCAGACCGGTGGTGCGCATCACCATTTTATAACCGCGGGTGGTCAGGTCAGCGTTGGTCGCGGCCGGAGTGATCATCAGCACGCCTTCATCTTCATAGATGTCAGAAGCAGGCTGAGTAGAGGAAGAGCACAGGTGGCCGATCACGTAACGGATACCGTCGTTGATCACTTTGTTCGCTACCGCAACCGCTTGTTTCGGGTCACAGGCATCGTCATATTCCACGCCAACCAGTTTGTCACCTTTCACGCCGCCTTTGGCGTTGATGTCAGCGATGGCTTGTTTTGCACCTGTAAATTCCATGTCACCGTACTGGGCGACCGGACCTGACATAGCACCAACAATGGCGACTTTAATATCTTTTGCGAATGCCGCCTGACTCATTGCTAATGCAATACAACCTGCCAGCCAGATCTTACCCTTCATTGCTTTCATCCGATTACCCCGTTCATGTGTGTGTTGTGGTTTGCTCTTTGTTGCCTGTTTAAAACATCATCACTTAGGAAATTTAGTATAAGTAATAACGAGTTAACGGCTTATTTCGTCTTATTTTCGAATAAGACTTTATAATTCATATCATTAAACAGGAATTTTCTTCTGCAAATCAAATAGCACAATCAGAAATATGAGGTGTAAACAGAATTTTATTTGGGTGAAAAGGCGGGCGCGGATGTAAACAATCAGTCGTTAACACTGGCTTTATTGATTAAAGCCAACATTTATCGCTTATGCAGAGATCGCTAAAAAACTTTTCGACCTGTTACTGTACAAAAAAAGTTACGCCCGTTCTGCAGAACGATCCGCTACACTGATCGCCTCCTTTTTCTGACCTTCCGCATCATGAAACTAACTATCCAAAAACTGACGTCACTCAGCGCGCAGGGCCTGATCGATCTGGCAAAAATCTGGCCGGAGCAAACCGAAAGTGACTGGCAAGCCAGCCTGCAAAACGACCGTGCGCTGTTTGCGGCGGTGTTTAATGAACGCATTCTGGGCGCGGTGAAAATTGCGCTTGATGGCAATCAGGCTGAACTGAGTGATTTGCTGGTGCGCGACGTCACGCGTCGTCGCGGTGTCGGGCTGTATCTGATGGAAGATGTGCAGACGCAGCTGCCGCAGGTGAAAAGCTGGACGATGAAAGCAGAACCTGAGCCCGTGCTGGATGCGTTTATGCAGGCATGTGGTTTTCACAATGAAAAAGGTGTGTGGCGCAAATAAGTGCTACAGGCGCCCCGTCCCCGGGCGCCTGGGTTTCCCTTTTACTGACTGGTTTTCAGCTGGCTCTCCGGCAATTTTGGTGTTTCAGGTTTTGCCCTGAGAAGCGCTATCGCGACCACGCCAAACAACGTGATGCCGCAAAGGGTGAGTAAGCCGGCAATATTATTCGAGAACATACTATCCGCGGCCACACGGATTTGTGGTGCCAGGAATCCGCCAATCGCCCCGAACAGATTGATGAAACCAATCCCCGCCGCCAGCGCACTGCCGCTGAGCAACGTGGTCGGAATGGTCCAGAACACCGGCTGTACGGCAATAAACCCAACGGCGGCAAAGCACAGCGCACCTATCGCCAGCACCGGACTGGCAACCAGAGCAGAACCCCCAATCCCCAGCCCGGCGGCCAGTAAGGTGAACGCGGCTATCGAGCGTAAATGGCCAGTTTTATCGGCATAGCGCGGAATAAAGAAGGTGCCGAACATCGCCGCAATCCAGGGAACAGACGCGATCAGCGACGCACTGAAACCGACTTTTGTTCCCAGCAAACTGGCGACCTGCGTCGGCAGGAAGAAAATCAGCCCGTATACGCCAATCTGAATAATCAGGTAAACCAGCCCGAGGTGCCAGATAGCCGGAATGCTGAAGGCATCCCGCAGGCGCGAATTCTGTTTCAGTTTCTCTTCTTTCGCCAGTTCACCGATCAGCGCCTGTTTTTGTTCAGCTGACAGGAAACGCGCCGTCGACGGGCCATTATCGAGATACCAGAATGTCCAGATACCGGCCATCACCGCCAGCACCCCTTCAATCATAAACATCCAGAACCAGCCCGGATGTCCGGCAAAACCGTGCATCTCCAGCAACGCACCGGAAAGCGGGCTGCCAAACGTCAGCGCCAGCGGAACGCCCATATAAAATAATCCCATCACCGAAGCCCGGTTTTTGGCCGGGAACCACAGGGATGTCAGGTAGATCATGCCGGGGAAGAATCCGGCCTCGGCAGCACCCAGCAGAAACCGCACCAGCAGGAATTTGAATTCCGTGTCGGCAAAAGCCATTGCTGACGAGAGAACGCCCCACACCAGCGTGGTGCAGCCAATCCATTGTTTGGCACCGAACTTTTTCATTAATAAATTTCCCGGCGCACCGAGAAAAGCATAAGCGACGAAGAATATTCCCGCCCCCATAGCAAAAGCTTCATTACTTAATCCGGTATCAATCTGGTAAGACTCTTTCGCAAAACCAATATTCGCCCGATCCAGAAAGGCCAATATATATAACGAAAGCATAAAAGGAATCAGACGCCAGCGGGTTTTCTCAACGGCTTTATTTAATATCGTCGTCATAATATGAACCTTTTTATAACCGGCCTGTTATTAGTCAAAAAGGATATCAATAACAGGCCGAAGTAAACGTTCGGATAAATAGTCTGTCGCAGAAATTAATGCTGATATGGGCGGGTTAATTTGCACTCAGGATTTAATTCCACCCCGAATCCCGGTTTATCCAGTACCGATTTATGAATACGTCCGTTCACCGGCACCGGCTCATCAAGCAGGATTGGCGCAAACTGCGCACGGGTGTGGTCAGCCTCAGGTGCAGTCATCAGGAACTCGCTGAAAGGCGTATTGGTGAAGGTAATCACCGCATGATGTGAATACACGGAGGAACCGTGCGGCACCACTAATTGCCCTTTCGCCTTGGCGATGGCGGCGATTTCCAGCAAGGTGGTGAGCCCGCCACACCAGCCCACGTCAGGCTGCATGATATCGACGCCGGTTTCTGACAACGTCTGGAAAGACTCCAGCGTGCCGTGGTGTTCACCGGTGGTGACCATCATCCCGGCTGGTGCGTTGCGTTTGATTTCGCGGTAACCTTCATACTGTTGCGGCGGCAGACATTCCTCAATCCATTTGAGGTTATACGGCGCACAGGCATGCGCCACTTTGGTAGCGAAATTAACGTCCATCGACATCCAGCAGTCAAGCATCAGCCAGAAATCCGGGCCGCATTTCTCGCGCATATCCGCCACCATAGCAGCCGTTTCACGTACGCCGTGGTCGCCATCATGCGGGCCAAAATGCGTCACCATTTTGCCACCGATGAAGCCCATCTCTTTGGCCAGATCCGGACGTGAACCGGTGGCGTAGAACTGGATTTCATCGCGCACTGCGCCCCCGAGCAGTTTATACACCGGCAGTTGCGCACATTTACCAAACAGATCCCACAGCGCCAGGTCGACGCAGGAAATAGTATTCATCACCAGACCGCCGCTGCCGGCGTAGAACATCGTGGATCGCATCATCTGGTCGTGGATCAGTTTGATTTCTGAGACACAGCGCCCTTCAATAAAACGGTTGAGATGTTTTTCGACAATAAAACACCCCATTTCACCCGCCGTAGACACCGCAAAACCGGTGACGCCATTGTCGGCTTCTATTTCAACCACCAGCGTACCCAATACGTTAATACCGAATGACTGTCGGGATTGTTCATATTCTTTATATTTACTCATTGGCGTACAGACTTTATCGTCGATCCAGTGTTTTTCCTGCTGGTCATGATAATCTGCACCGCCACTGCCTTTTTCTGCAGTCGCACCGCCCATGAAATAAGCACGAATTTCTTTAATTTTAGGTAATACTCTTGATTCCATCATAATATAAACTCCGTTTATTTTATCAGGGTAAGGAGAGAGGTTATTTCTTTATTCAGGGAAAAGCTTAAATCATCTATCTTTTGCTTTATTTCATCCGAAAGCGGAATTTTATTTTCGCCCAACGGGAAACCACGTAATGACATGCCGAGTTTATATCCCAGAGGAAAAGGCAATGACGCCATCATCGACATCACGGGTAATGCGGCAAATTGTAATGCCTTCGATTGTTCCGTTTTTCCTTCGCTGAAGAGATCATAAATTTTACGCATCACTTCCGGCAAAACGCCTGCGGTCGCGGTCACGCTGCCGGTGGCTCCGGCACATAATGCGGAGAAGAAAAATTCTTCCCGGCCGGTCATCACAGCAAAATCTGCGTCTTCCCGCGGACAACAGGACAGCATTTTCATCATGCCGACGGCATCACCGCTGGAATCTTTAATACCGACAATATTCGGATGGGCTGCCAGTTCAGCGACACTTTCGGCATTTAACGGATCGGCGAAAAACGGGATGTTATACAGGCATAACGGCAGATTTACCGCGCTGGCAACCTGGCGAAAAACAGTGGTCAGCGTCGCAGCATCATAGTGATAAAACGAAGGCGGCATCAGCACGACCCCGCTGGCGCCGGCGCGTTCTGCCGCATGTGCCAGTGCGATGCTTTCATCCGTCGTGGTCGCCGGGATCCCCGCCCAGACGGGGACGCGTCCGGCAGTCTGTTCAACGACGGTTTCGACTACCGCACGCTTTTGCTCAACGTCCATATAACCGGCTTCGCCCACCGAACTCACCGGGAACAGAGCACTCAGGCCAGCCGCTATCTGAAAATCGACAATTTTGCGCAACATGTCCATGTCCGGCTGCCCTGCTTTCCAGGGGGTTAACATGGCGCTGATGACTCCTGAAGGTCGTAACATCATTGATTCCTTATGCTTTGTAGCCCAGATCCCTGGAGATTTCCCAGGCGGTTTTTTTTACCTTGTCAGCCAGTACATCGATATTTTCCGGCATGACATGCAAGGTGGTGCCCACGACGGAAATCGCTGCCGTGACGCGATGTGCTGCATTGAATACCGGCGCGCTGATACAGCGGATATTCGCCACATCTTCTTCATCATCGAAAGCCCATCCGCGCTGATGGATTTGCTGTAACGCCGTGCGCAGCTGCTGAGCACTGGTCAGCGAGTTGGGCAATACCGGGCTGAATTCCAGTGCAGCAATCAGTGCGTCCTGACGTTCACGACCGCACCAGGTCAGCAGACATTTGCCCAGCGAAGAGCGGCACAGAGACAGGCGTTTTCCTTCCCAGGTGCGAACCTGAATATTCGACTGGCTTTCGACTTTGATCAGATAAATCGGCGTATCCCCGTCCAGCACGCCGAGATGACAGAGCAGCCCGGTGTCGTGCATCAGTGCTTTCAGATGCGGGAGTGCGACATTGCGCAAATCGAGCTGGCGGGAAACCTGACTGCCCAGCTCCAGCAATCTGAGCCCGAGGCGGTAATTACCGGAATTTGACTGCGTAACTAAACGCTGATTTTTCAGTTCCTCCAGCAGCAGATACACGGTGCTTTTGGGCATCCCCAGTTCACTGACCAGCTGGTTCGCGTTGCACTGTCCTTGCCGGGAAATGATGTCGAGAATGGCGACGGCGCGCGTCAGTGCCGGAACTTTTGATTTAGCGATTAATTCCATCATGCTGGAATCCATTCTGTTGAGATGGACAAGTTATAGAGGCAAAAATGAACAGACGACAGGACGCTTGTGATCCTCTGTGATTGAGTTCTCTATAAAGTTGAATATTCCAACATGCTGGAATAACCAGATGATTTAGAAGGGAAAATATTCAGAATAATTCCAGTATGCTGGAATTAACAGGGGCGTTCAGAGGGGAATTTCAGGCATAAAAAAAGCGACCATAAAGGTCGCTTTTTCACATCGGAAACTGCGTTTATCAGGCTTCGATTGCCACACGCAGTTTTTTCATCGCGTTCTTTTCCAGCTGACGAACACGTTCTGCGGATACACCGTATTTATCGGCAAGCTCCTGCAGAGTCGATTTGTTTTCGTCGTCTAACCAGCGGGCACGAATGATATCCTGGCTGCGCTCATCCAGACCTTCCATTGCAGAAGAAAGTTTGTCTGTCGCGTCCTGATCCCAGTTATCTTCTTCGATGGTTTCTGCAAAATCAGAACTCTTGTCTTGCAGATACAGCATCGGTGCCATCGCAGCGCCGTCGCGTGGTTCATCGTCCGGGGTCGGATCAAACGTCATGTCCTGTGCGGCCATGCGTGATTCCATTTCCAGCACATCTTTGCTGGTCACACCCAGTTCGCGGGCAACGTGCTCCACTTCGTCGTGGCTGAACCAGCCCAGACGCTGTTTGTTTTTACGCAGGTTAAAGAACAGCTTACGCTGCGCTTTGGTGGTGGCGACTTTCACGATGCGCCAGTTACGCAGCACATATTCGTGAATTTCTGCTTTGATCCAATGCACGGCAAAGGACACCAGACGCACACCGACTTCCGGATTAAAACGGCGAACCGCTTTCATCAGGCCGATATTCCCTTCCTGGATAAGGTCTGCCTGTGGCAAACCGTAACCTGAATAGTTGCGGGCAATGTGAGCAACAAAGCGCAGGTGAGACAGGATCAGCTCTTTCGCTGCTTCCAGGTCACCGTCGTAATGCAGCCGTTCAGCCAGCGCCCGTTCTTCCTCTGCGGTGAGCATAGGATAGGCATTGGCGGCCCGAACATAGGCTTCCAGGCTACCTTGGGGTACTAATGCTAAAGTGCGCATTTCTTTGGTCATTCAAGCCTCTCATGTATGACGTAATGCAGGTTTTATACCACGTTGCTGCGGGATGATACCGCTACGTTGCTGGCCTTCAGGGGCGACAACAAAGCAACGCCGAGCCCTTCATATTCGCTGCTCTACGACCACGAATTTTACATAAAGTTCACGGACAGATTCAACAGTCTGATGACTGTATGTGACAGACTGACTATTGGATAGTGAATTTGTGCCATTGCAGGGGAAGCAGGAAAATGATGGGACGATATAGCAAGAATCGGCTGTTCCCCTGTACACAAAGACTGAGCAGCAGGGGAACATTATAGCAAATTATCGCTACTGTGGTGTAAATCGCCGTAAATGTTGAACCGTCGCCAGCCAGGCGGCAATCCAGCCAATCATCGCGGACACGATCAGCAGCAGCAGGCTTTCATCCCAGCCCAAACCGTGCAGATCAAAGGTGGTACCGAACACCTGTGCCACCTGGGTCACTACACTCTCAAGGCGCAGCACCAGCACTTCCGAGAGGATCAGCGACAACAATGCGCCGGTGAAACCGAGCATCGCGCCGCCGTTCAGGAACGGTCTGAGTATGAACCCGTCGGTCGCGCCAATCAGCTTCATCACGTTGATGGTATCGCGTCGGCTGAAGATGCTCAGTCGCACACTGTTACCAATAACCAGGAAGACGGCGATCACCATCAGCACGCCGATCATCGCCGCAATCTGCCCGACCAGACCGGTGAGCGCCGCAAGACGGGCAAACCAGCTGTCATCCATACGCACTTCATCCACGCCATGTACGGCCGCCACGCGGTCGCGCAAGGTGTTGAGTGTCGCAGAATCCTGGAAATTCATTTTAGGCGTGATGATAGCCACCGCTGGCAGCGGGTTTTGCTCCAGCATGTCCATTGCGCCGCCAAAGCCAGACCAGTTGCGGAACTCGCCCATCGCTTCTTCACGGGACAGATAATTAACTTTATCCACGCCCGCTTCTGTTTTGAGGGTTTTCACCACGTTTTCTGCGGCGTCATCATCCAGCGCTTTGTCGAGATACACGGTCAGCTGCGGCGTCGGATACCACTGTTCTGCCGCGGTACTGACGTTTTTCCACACCAGATAACAGACGCTCGGCAGCGTCAGGGAAATCGCGATTACCATCACCGTGAGCAGTGTTGCCAGCGGCTGACGCAGCATGTCAGCCAGCGCGTTCATCCACGCATAACGCCACTGTTCGCGCCAGCCACCCTGCAACGCTTTGCTTTTTGCGGCACGGGCGCTTTTTGCGGTTTTCGCCGGGTTCGGACTGTTCGCCATTAGTACACCCCTCCCGACATACGCCCCTGACTCAGCGTCAGCGTACGGTAATTACGACGGGCAATAAGACCCACATCATGTGTCGCCATCAGAACGGTGACGCCGACGCGGTTAAATTCTTCGAACAGACGCAAAATGCCTTCCGACAATTCGCCATCGAGATTACCGGTCGGTTCATCCGCCAGCAGCACCGCAGGCTTGTTCACCACCGCACGGGCGATGCCCACACGTTGTTGTTCACCGCCGGAAAGCTGGATTGGCAGGTTCTTCGCTTTATCCAGTAATCCGACTTTATCCAGCGCAGCCGATACGCGACGGCGAATATCTTCGCTGCTGGCCCCGGAAATGATCAGCGGCATCGCCACGTTGTCATACACGGTGCGATCCATCAGCAGATGGTGATCCTGAAAGATCATGCCGATCTGACGACGCAGAAATGGCACTTCGCTGGATTTCAGACGGCTGATGTCATGGCCGCCAAACAAAATATGTCCGGCACTCGGGCGTTCAATGCCGCAAATCAGCTTGAGCAGGGTACTTTTACCCGCGCCTGAGTGTCCGGTCAGAAATGCCATTTCCGCTTGCTGGATGTGAAAGTTGACGCCCTGAAGCGCCTGTCGTCCGCCCAGATAAGCTTTACTGACCTGTTCAAAGCGAATCATCCGTATTAATCCTCTCGGGCAAAAAGTGCCTCAATAAAATCGTCTGCCTTAAACGGCCTTAAATCTTCGATACCTTCACCGACACCAATGTAGCGGATCGGAATGCTGAACTGATCGGCGATGGCAAAGATCACGCCGCCTTTCGCGGTGCCATCCAGTTTAGTCAGCGTTATCCCGGTCAGCCCGACGGCTTCGTTGAATAATTTCGCCTGACTCACCGCATTCTGGCCGGTGCTGGCATCGAGCGTCAGCATCACTTCATGCGGCGCATCTTCGTCGAGCTTCTTCATCACGCGGACGATTTTCTTCAGCTCTTCCATCAGGTGCGCTTTGTTCTGCAAACGCCCGGCAGTATCGGCAATCAGCACGTCGATATTACGGGCTTTCGCCGCCTGAATCGCATCGAAGATAACGGACGCGGAATCGGCACCGGTATGCTGTGCAATCACCGGGATCTTGTTGCGCTGACCCCAGACCTGCAACTGTTCAACGGCTGCGGCACGGAACGTATCGCCCGCCGCCAGCATCACAGATTTACCCTGTGCTTCAAACTGGCGCGCCATTTTACCGATGGTGGTAGTTTTACCGACGCCGTTAACGCCAACCATCAGAATGACATACGGGGTTTTCCCGCTGACATCCAGTGGCTCGTCAACTTTTGCCAGTATTTCGGACATTTCTTCCTTCAGCTTACCGTACAGCGCGTCAGCATCTTTCAGCTGTTTACGCGAAGCGTGTTCGGTCAGTGAAGCAATGATTTTACGGGTAGTTTCGACGCCAACGTCGGCGATTAACAGCTGTTCTTCCAGCTCTTCGAACAGATCGTCGTCGATTTTCTTACCGCGGAACAGGCCGACAAAACCTGAGCCCAGATTCTGCTTGGTTTTGACCAGACTGCGTTTCAGACGCGCAAAGAAACCTTCTTTGGTCGGACGCTCCTGCTCGGTTTCACCGGCAGGTAAAACGACGATAGGATCCAGCGCCACCGGCAGTGGTTCTTCGGCTGCGACAGAATCATCAACATAATCAATGGCATCAAGACGTTCGTCTTCGGCAATTTCTTCGGCCGATTCAGCAAATTCGTCTTCAGCAACATCTTCTTCAATCAGATCGTCTTCAACCACCACTGGCTGCGCAGCAACCTGTTCGGTGATGTGAACAATTTCTTCTGCCAGTTCAGCGGCGGCCTGTTCGCGAACCGGTTCAGGTTCTTTCAGCGGTTCCGGCTCAATTTCTGGCTCAGGTTCCACTTCCGGTGCCGGTTCGACTTCTGGCTCAGGTTCAACCACAGGTGCGATTTCTGCGGCAGATTCTGCGGAGGCTGCGGTATCCCATTCGCCAGGATGCTGCTCAACCGGAACACCCGGCTCTTCGGCTAGCGGATGTTCTTCAACGACCGCATGTTCTTCAACAACAGACTGTTCTTCAATAACAGGCTGTTCTTCGCGGATTTCTTCCTTCTGCTGCTCTTCTTCCTGACGGCCACGGCCAAACCAGGAGAAGAAACCGCGTTTTTTATCTTTTGCCATTTTACAACTTCACTCCTCGCCGTTAATGACTGGCGAACGGATTATTAATAGGGTTATGGTCAGGCAGTCTATCACTTTCCCCTGCAGGCAACACGCCCGCGTATTGAATTCCGGTGGTTTTTCAATCGACAATGTTAAACATTTGCCCAATGGCCGCACACCGGTAGAATAGCCTTCCAAACGATATGCAACGAAGCCTGACGGCTTTGGATTACACAAGCGAACTATGGCAAAGAAACCCAACACTCCCGCCGCCGGCCAGATCCGAATTATTGGCGGACAATGGCGCGGACGCAAACTTCCGGTTCCACATAGCCCGGGACTGCGCCCGACCACCGATCGCGTACGCGAAACGCTGTTTAACTGGCTGGCGCCGGTTTTACAGGGCGCACATTGTCTGGACTGTTTTGCAGGCAGCGGCGCGCTCGGTCTGGAAGCCTTGTCACGTTATGCGGCCAGCGCCACACTGCTGGAGTTTGAACGCCCGGTTGCGCAACAGTTAGAGAAAAACCTGGCGCTGCTAAACGCCAGTGATGCGAAAGTATTTAACGTCAATACATTGAACTGGCTGGCAAAAGCCGGAAATGCCTTTGATGTGGTTTTCCTCGATCCGCCTTTCCGTAAAGGCATTCTGCAAGACACCCTGAACCTGCTGGAACAAAACCAGTGGCTGGCGGATGAAGCCTGGATTTATGTCGAAACAGAAGCCGAGCACGGTACATTGGATGTGCCCGCCAGCTGGCGGCTGCACCGTGAAAAAGTCGCCGGACAAGTTGCTTATCGCCTCTACCATCGCGATGTGACGCCTGAAACCGGCTCACCAGAACAGGAGCAGTAAGATGTTGATCAATATTGGTCGGTTGTTGATGTTATGTATTTGGGCGTTTCTGGCGTTTAACCTGATCCACCCGTTCCCGAAGCCGATCAAATACTTTTTAGACGTGGCGATTGTGTTCATGTTCTTTATGCACGGCCTGCAGGTGATGCTGCTTAAAGCCACGCAGGGCAAGGAAAAGGACACCATCGGCCCGTGGCTGCAAACCCGCATCTTCCTGTTCGGCGTGTTCGAACTGATGGCGTGGCAGAAAAAACAGCCGCCGCTGCCCGCTAAAAAGTAATGCCTGTATTGTCGGCGCGTCAGGCGCCGTTCATTTCCTGCGTCGCCCCACAATTTTAAACTGCGTTAATCAGACCCGTCGTTACGGGGATTTCTGATTGTCGCCGGTGTGCCCTCTCTCCTACACTGAAAGCAAGTACAGGAAAACAGGATGTGTTTTCCTGAAGGCAGATCCTTGCATCGGTTCCATGTTCTGTTCTTAAATTTAAAAGGATAAACAATGAGTTGGCCATTCCTCGCAGTATTTTTCTCTGGCTGGTTATTCGTTGACGCCAGCTATCGCGGCCCGCGCTGGCAGCGCTGGGTGTTTAAACCCGTCACCTTACTGCTGCTGCTTTTGCTTGCCTGGCAGGCACCCACGCTCAATGTTTACAGCTACCTGATCCTGCTTGGACTGGCGGCGACGCTGGTGGCAGACGGCCTGCTGTTGCTGCCTGAAGAGCGTTTCATGTACGCCATCGGCGCGTTCTTCCTCTCGCATCTGCTGTATACGTTGAGTTTCGCCAGCCAGATGACCATTACCTTCTTCTGGCCGTTGCCACTGACGCTACTGATTATCGGCGCCATATTGCTGGCAGTGATCTGGACGCGACTGGCCGAACTGAGATGGCCAGTGACCACTTATATTGCGATGACCCTGCTGATGGTCTGGCTGGCAGGCGAGCAGTATTTCGCGCGCAGTACCGACATGGCGTTTTCGCTGTTCTGCGGCGCGGTGCTGTTGCTGCTGGCGAATATTCTGTGGCTGGTCAGCCGCTATCGCTTCAAATTCCGGGCGGCAGACGCACTGGTCGCCGCCTGTTACTTTGGCGGTCACTTCCTGATCGTACGCTCACTTTATTTGTAAATGACTCAATAACACTGAATACAATCCCCAAAATAATTCGAGTTGCAGAAAGGCGGCAACTGAAGGAATCCCGATGAGCTTACTCAGGTAAGTGATTCGGGTGACTGAGGGCAGCTAACGCATCTGCAGCTCAAAGTATGAAGGGGATTAAAATTGCTTGACCTTAGAGCTGACTCCAGGGTTTACAATGGAGGTAATCCCACTCTGTTTCTACCGGAGGCAGTATGAATCAAATGCAAAAAAACAGCGGCTGTGGCTGTCACAGCGACCATAAACATGGTCTGCACATCAATAAAATCAGCGCAACCGTGCAGTCAGGCACGCATCCTGCCAGCTGTTGCAGTGATAATTCCCCGCTGGCGGCGTCGGCTTGTGCCACCACTTCTGACAGTTGCTGTGCGCCGAAGGCAGGTGAGCACTCACACACTTCTGATGACGGCAGCACAGAAGGTTCACCGGGCGAAGATGACCCCAGCGCGCCGCCTTCAGGCACTCAGCAATACAGCTGGAAAGTGGAAGGTATGGATTGCCCGGCCTGTGCCCGCAAAATTGAAAATTCTGTTGCCGGTCTGGATGGCGTAAACCGCGCCAGAGTGCTTTTCGCGACAGAAAAACTGGTCATTGATGCCAGCCACGACATCTCACAAAACGTGATGCAGGCCGTAACCGGTGCAGGTTTTACCCTGCAATCCCTCGATAAAAATCAACATACTCCGCAACCGGAAGAGTCGCGCCTGAAAGAGGCGCTGCCGCTGATCGCCCTTTCGGTTCTGATGCTGCTGAGCTGGGTGCTCGACCATTTCAACCCGCAAATGGGTGAAATTGCGTTTATTGCCACCACACTGGTAGGACTGTGGCCGGTGCTTCGTCAGGCTATTCGCCAGACCCGTTCCGGCTCGCCTTTCACCATCGAGACCCTGATGAGCATTGCCGCAATCGGCGCGCTGTTTATCGGTGCCACTGCCGAAGCCGCGATGGTGCTGCTGCTGTTTATGGTCGGCGAACGCCTTGAATCCTTTGCCGCCAACCGGGCGCGCAGCGGTGTGAAATCCCTGATGGCGCTGATACCCGATACCGCCGTCCGCGTAGTGAATGGTAAATCTGAAACCGTGCCGGTCAGCAGTTTGCGTCCCGGCGACGTTATCGAAATCGCCGCAGGCGCACGTCTGCCCGCCGATGCCATTTTGCAAAGCGCTGCCAGTTTCGATGAAAGTGCTCTGACCGGTGAGTCAGTACCTGTAGACCATCAGCCCGGTGAGAAAGTCCCGGCGGGCAGCCTGTGCGTTGACCGCCTCGCACGTCTGGAAGTGGCTTCCGCCCCCGGCAACAGCGCCATCGACCGCATCCTGCAACTGATCGAAGAAGCCGATGAACGCCGTGCGCCAATCGAGCGTTTCCTCGATACTTTCAGCCGCTATTACACACCGGTCATTATGCTGATGGCGCTGCTGGTGATTGTCGTTCCGCCGCTGGCAATGGGACTGTCGTGGGAAACCTGGATTTACCGCGGGCTGACTTTATTGCTGATTGGCTGCCCGTGCGCCCTGGTAATTTCAACGCCGGCAGCGATCACCTCCGGGCTGGCCGCGGCAACGCGTCAGGGCGCTTTAATCAAAGGCGGTGCAGCGCTGGAACAACTGGCGCTGATTCAAACCGTGGCGCTGGATAAAACCGGCACACTGACCGAAGGCAAGCCAGAAGTCACTGACGTTTTAATCCTGAACGGTGCCAGTGAAGGCGAAGTATTAAGTCTGGCCTCGGCGGTGGAAGAAGGTTCGCATCACCCGCTGGCACAGGCGATTTTAGCCCGTGCAAAAATCAGTAATCCGTTACCGCTCACGGCGCAGGATCGCCGTGCGCTGGCTGGTTCAGGCGTGGAAGGCCTCGTTTCAGGCCGCAAAATTCAGGTACTCGCACCAAAAAGCGTGACTGAAAACAGTCTGACAGCGGAAACCCTTACGCAAATTACTGACTGGGAATCCACCGGAAAAACCGTGGTGGTAGT
Source organism: Rahnella sp. ATs2 (assembly GCF_051851855.1). Classification (NCBI taxonomy): domain Bacteria; kingdom Pseudomonadati; phylum Pseudomonadota; class Gammaproteobacteria; order Enterobacterales; family Yersiniaceae; genus Rahnella; species Rahnella sp. ATs2. The sequence goes on from NZ_JBLYPL010000017.1 coordinate 55,567, forward strand.
GTTGCAGGAAAATAACGCGATCGGGCTGATTGCCATGCAGGATCGCCTGCGTGATGACGCGGCAGAGGCGTTGCAGAAACTGAAAGCACTCGGCGTTTCAGCAGTGATGCTGACCGGTGACAATCCGCGGGCAGCGAAAACCATCGCTGACCAGCTGGGCATTGATTTCCGTGCCGGTTTACTGCCTGCGGATAAAGTCTCGGCGGTCACCGCGCTGAATGCGCAAAAACCGGTGGCAATGGTCGGTGATGGCATTAACGATGCGCCGGCGATGAAAGCCGCGACTATCGGTATTGCGATGGGAAGCGGAACGGACGTCGCGCTGGAAACGGCGGATGCCGCGCTGACGCACAACCGTCTGAGCGGGCTGGCGCAGATGATCAGCCTGTCACGCGCCACGCGGGCGAATATCCGTCAGAACATCACGATCGCGCTGGGGCTGAAAGCGATTTTCCTGGTCACCACGCTGATGGGGCTGACCGGATTGTGGCTGGCCGTGCTGGCGGACTCCGGCGCAACGGCGCTGGTCACCGCCAATGCGCTAAGGCTGTTGCGCAATAAATCGAAATAAACTTAATCGATCCGAACGTAATCGCAGCAGACAAGACTCAGGGCTGAGCTATCAGCCCTGTTTTTCGACTAAACCTTTGCACAATAAATAGCGATACGGCTGGCTTTCGGTATCCGACGCCAGCAACGTATGTTCCATAAAACGGCAGAAACCGGGAATATCACGGGTCGTTGCCGGATCATCGGCGATGATCAACAGCGTTTCGCCATCGTTCATGGTACGTACCGCTTTGCGAACCATCATCACAGGTTCCGGGCAACGCAGGCCGAGCGCATCAAGCTGATGGTCGGGATTGATAAAGGGATCGGTCATTTCGTGTCTCAACATCTTCTGGCGCGGCAAAGCCTGATAGTTTAACCCGCTGGATTTCCCGCGCAACTGACACGGCTCATTGCGCTAAAATTAACCGTCAGATCTGTTGCGCAAACGGTGTGCAAACAGGTACTATGCGCGCCGCAAACCGCTAACGCCCCTGCGACAGCTTCAAGAACGCAGGGTATTTGGGTTCCCTCACCCCAATTTGTTCATAAAAAAAGGTCACATATATGTACTCCTTTACTGCTCAGCAGCGGTTTTCCGCGCTGATATGGCTTTCGCTATTCCACATTGCCATCATTACTTCCAGTAACTATCTGGTTCAGTTACCCGTCTCCATTTTTGGTTTCCATACAACCTGGGGCGCGTTCACCTTCCCGTTCATTTTTCTGGCTACTGACCTGACCGTCCGTATATTCGGCGCGCCGCTGGCACGACGGATTATACTTTCCGTGATGGTGCCTGCGCTGGCGATTTCCTATGTCATCTCGGCGTTATTCTTTGAAGCGCAATGGCAGGGAGCAGAAGCACTCAGCAGCCTGAATATCATGGTCGCGCGTATCGCTACCGCCAGTTTTATGGCGTATGTGCTGGGGCAAATTCTTGACGTTCACGTGTTTAACCGCCTGCGTCAGAACCGCCGCTGGTGGATAGCGCCGGTCGCCTCGATGTTCCTCGGCAATATCAGCGATACCCTGTCCTTCTTCTTTATCGCTTTCTACAAAAGTACCGATGCTTTTATGGCGCAGCACTGGGTGGAAATCGCGATGGTGGATTACACATTCAAGGTGCTGATCTGCCTGGTATTCTTCCTGCCGATGTACGGCATGCTGCTGAATATGCTGCTTAAGCGTTTATCCGCGCAGGGAAATAACCCGCATTCTGCCGTCCGCGTGCACTAAACTGTGAGCGGGGAAGACACAAATCGCGCCATAATCTGACTTGCTTTTGTGGCCTGAATAGGTTGCCATAAAGGCTGTTAAGTCAACATGTAAGCCTGGTTAACAGGCCACTTAAGGAAGCCCGATGCGTAATATCGCGAAAATGATGGGAATGGCAGTACTGATCGCTGGTCTGGCTGCGTGTGACGGTAAAACTACCGATGCACCTGCCGCAGATAAAGGTGCGCCAGCGGCATCAGCAACGGCAGCGACCGTACCGGTCAGCCTGCTGGAAGGTAAAGTCACCTTCTCCCTGCCGCAGGGAATGAGCGACCAGAGCGGTAAGCTGGGCACTCAGGCAAACAATATGCATGTGTACGCTGACAGCACCGGTCAGAAAGCCGTGATTGTGATCCTGGGTGATAACACCACCGAATCGCTGGATGTTCTGGCGGGTCGTTTACAGGATCAGCAAAAAGCCCGTGATACCAATCTGCAGGTTGTGACCAATAAATCTATTCAGGTCAATGGCCAGACGCTGCAACAACTGGACACCGTAATCACTTCTGCGGGTCAGAAAGCCTACTCTTCCATCGTGCTGGGCAAAGTTGACAGCCATTTGCTGACCCTGCAAATCACCCTGCCAGCGGATAATCAGCAGCAGGCGCAGACCGATGCAGAAACCATTATCAACACCCTGAAAATTCAATAAATTCAGAGGTATTGAAAATATCAGGCGGGGCTCAGGCTCCGCCTTTTTTATGCTGTTACTGCCACTTAAAAAAACCTCATTTTATAAGCGGAACAGATAACGTTTTATTACTTTCGATGGAGTACAGTAATATAGAACAGAGAGTAATAAATAGTTTTGTTATATATATTAACCAGCACACATCATGAAATGGAATGATTAACTTAAGGAATAAGTTATGTACCATAGTGATTTCATTATTAATAAGTTGGCCAATGATAAAATACTGGCGACAAGGCTGGATGCAGCTGTTAGCGGAGTTAAGGAACAGGTTCTCGATCAATCGCATAGAATTCAGGATGGCGCAACAAGACTAATATATTACACTTCATGTTTTACGGAAAATTATCAAGATGTTTGCGCAAATCTGAAAAGAGAAGATGTTCGATTTCTTGAATCTTTACAGCAGTTAATTAAAGACAGAAGAATCATATCCGACATGATACAGATTTATGTTGAATCACTTCTTAAAAATAGAAACCAAAGCCAACTACACTATATCCAACGCACCTTAATGAAGGCAAGCGTACATATATCAACGAGTTCTCTGACGACACAATCATTTGCATTGGGCATAACAACGTCCATTTGCCTTGGGTTCAATATTCATACCAGCTTCAGCCAGAAAATTGGGAAGGTGTCCGCACTTGCCGCTGCCGGAATAGGCTTGTACGGATACGTACAGGAAGCCGCAGAGAGTGCGGAACGTTTGCAGGTTCTTAGCCCCGCGTATTACTACGCGTTGTATATGCGAAAATTAGAAATGATGTATTTTTTAGTTGAACCTGTTTTTATGAAAGCCCGCTCATTTAGCACGAATCTTACATCAGATGATGAAGTCGCAAAAACAATAATTGAAATGATAAAGTGAATGTCATGATCGATTTTTTAAAGCGGTGGTTTAAACATCAACTGTCTTATTTTATCTGGACTTACATTCCATTAATTATAACTGTGATTTTCGGTGTATTTATGGTGAGCTTTTTTCCTGATATCGCGATACCGTCGATTGGGGCGTTCTTCCTGTTGATGTTAGTTTTCGTTTTTTTATTCTCACGGTAAATTTCATGCAATCTAATTACATAAGGATATAAAATATGTCGAACCCAGCTCATATATGGTTAACTGATGAAAATGGCTCGCCTATTGTTGGCGGATGTCTGATACCCACCAGACTCGGATCCATTGAGTTAAAATCATTATCACACAATGTTAATATTCCTGTAGATCAGCACATGGGAAAATTAACAGGAACAAGAATTCACTCACCGATTATTATGCAAAAGGAGTTTGATCAAACCACACCTGTTCTTTTCCGGGCATTATGTGAAGGGCGTACACTGCAATCCGCAATAATAAAAATGTATCACATATTAGATGCGGGGATTGAGAGTGAATATTTCAATATCATTTTAGAAAACGTCAAAATCACATCTATTTCCCCCTATTTGCATCCAAATGGTATGACAAGTACACATATAGAAAATATCGAATTACGTTATCAAACCATAACCTGGAAGAATGTAGAAGGGAATATTATATACAAAGATACGTGGAATGAGCGCATGACAGCTTAGTGCCAAAAAACTATTTGAGAATGTAGAATGAGTCTTTTGGAATGTCACAAACCTGTCTGGCGGGGCTCAGGCTTCGCCTTTTTTTGTCTTATGCTGTTACTCAATCTCACAAACCCCGCCTCCGCTGTAATAAAAATGTAACATTTCCGTCATAAATCACAGTTCGTTTGTGCGCGAATAGCTAAAATGATGTTCGTTTTGGAACACACCGGCTTCGCCATTTCGTTCGTGGCTCACGATGAGTCCCACCTGATTTATGCCATCGGAGGCATTTATGCTCAGTATCTTTAAACCCGCGCCCCACAAAGCTCCTGTTGATGAGGCCCACGTCGATCCGCTCTACCGCCGTCTCCGCTGGCAAATCTTTATGGGGATATTCTTCGGTTATGCGGCCTACTATCTGGTGCGCAAAAATTTCGCACTGGCCATGCCTTATCTGATTGATCAGGGCTTTTCCCGTGGAGACCTCGGGTTTGCGCTGTCCGGGATTTCCATTGCTTACGGCATATCAAAATTCATTATGGGGTCGGTGTCTGACCGCTCGAATCCGCGTGTTTTCCTGCCCGCGGGTTTAATTCTGGCTGCGGCGGTGATGTTGTTTATGGGCTTCGTGCCGTGGGCAACATCGAGCATTGCCATCATGTTTGTGTTGCTGTTCCTCTGCGGCTGGTTCCAGGGAATGGGCTGGCCGCCGTGCGGTCGCACCATGGTTCACTGGTGGTCGCAGAAAGAACGCGGCGGCGTGGTGTCGGTATGGAACTGTGCGCATAACGTCGGTGGCGGTATTCCTCCGCTGCTGTTCCTGCTGGGCATGGCGTGGTTTAACGACTGGCATGCGGCGCTGTATATGCCAGCCTTCGGCGCGATCCTGCTGGCGGTATTTGCCTTCATGACCATGCGCGATACGCCGCAATCCTGCGGCCTGCCACCGATTGAAGAATACAAAAACGATTACCCGCCGGACTATGTGAAAGAGTCAGCCGAACAGGAACTGACGGCGAAACAGATTTTCATGCAGTACATTTTGCCGAACAAATTGCTGTGGTATATCGCGCTGGCTAACGTTTTTGTTTATCTGCTGCGCTACGGGATCCTGGACTGGTCACCGACTTACCTGAAAGAAGTGAAGCATTTTGCGCTGGATAAATCCTCGTGGGCGTATTTCCTTTATGAATACGCAGGGATCCCCGGCACGCTGCTGTGCGGCTGGATGTCGGACAAAGTGTTTAAAGGCAACCGCGGCGCGACCGGTGTGTTCTTCATGGTGCTGGTGACTATCGCCACCGTCGTTTACTGGCTGAATCCGGTCGGCAATCCGGGCATTGATATGGCCTGTATGATCACCATCGGCTTCCTGATTTACGGGCCTGTGATGCTGATAGGTTTACATGCACTGGAACTGGCACCGAAGAAAGCGGCCGGAACCGCGGCAGGATTTACCGGGCTGTTTGGTTATCTGGGCGGCTCGGTCGCGGCCAGCGCCATTGTCGGCTATACCGTGGATTACTTTGGCTGGGACGGCGGGTTTATCGTGATGATTGCCGGTTGTGTGCTGGCCGTTGTGTTGCTTTTACTGACCATGCTCAGCGAGAACAAACACAAAGCGCAACTGAGAAAAAATGCCTGATTGGTTTTGATGTTCGTCGAAAGGCACCGAAAGGTGCCTTTTTTGTTTTACACAGCTTCAGAAGGGATCCGTCTGCCCGCTTCATCAAACAGTAAAATACTGGCGGCATTAAATCCAAAACTGAGCGGCGTATTTTTAGCAAAAGAGAGCTGTTTCGACGATTTCATTTTCAGGATGTGCTCGCCGAAACGCGCGTATACCAGCGTGGAATCGCCCTGTAATTCAGTGAAATCGACTAAAACGTCAAATGCGTTTTCCGTCGCTTCATTCAGGCGCAACAGCTCAGGGCGGATCGCCAGCGACACGGTTTGTCCATCCTGCGCCGCGGGGAATTTATTGCCCAGAGGAAACATCGGCTGCCCGTCAATACACAACTGGCGGCCAGTCACCTGCGCGGGGATCACATTGATTTTCGGCGTACCGATAAAACCGGCAACAAACAAACTGGCCGGACAGTTGTAGAGTTCAACCGGCGAACCAATCTGCTCAATATTACCCTGATTAAGCACCACAATCCGGTCCGCCAGCGTCATGGCCTCGACCTGATCGTGGGTCACGTAAATCATGGTGTTTTTCAGGCGTGCATGCAGCTGACTGATTTCCTGACGCATCTGAACGCGCAGCGCGGCATCGAGATTCGACAGCGGTTCATCAAACAAAAATACTTTCGGCTGCTGAACGATAGAGCGCCCGATGGCGACGCGCTGACGCTGCCCGCCGGAAAGATTTTGCGGCAACCGGTCGAGCATCTCGTCCAGCCGCAGGATCAGAGCCGCTTCGCTGATGCGTCGGGCGATTTCAGCCGGTGGCGTTCGGATATTCTTCAGACCAAACGCCAGATTCTGCCTGACGGTCATGTGCGGATAAAGCGCGTAGGATTGAAATACCATCGACAGACCGCGCTTTCCGGCGGGCAACTCCGTCACGTCAGTGTCCTCAATGTGGATGGTCCCGTCGCTCAGCCCATCCAGCCCGGCAATCATGCGCAGCAATGTTGATTTACCACAGCCCGACGGCCCTACCAGAACCAGAAACTCACCGGAACGGATCTCCAGAGTTAAATCGGGGATCACGGCTGTTTTGCCATAGTATTTTTTGACGTTTTTTAGCGTTAAGCCTGACATAGCGTTGTCCTTTGAAACAAAATGATGCGCGGTTACGCCCCGGCAAAGGCGAGCAGTATTCCGCCAACATCGGTCATTGCGTCCTGATGGCCCCGCCAGATATCAGGTAGAACCACGTATAATTAACCTAAACTCCAGGTCGTGGTGAATATTGGTTTTACCTTCCAGCAACAGGGCTGCGGCTATTTCACCTTTTTTAACCGGGTCCTGCGAGATTGTCGTGAGCCCGATCTCATTCACTGGCCGGGGAATATTATCAAAACCAGTAACGGCTATATTTCCCGGAACAGATAGCCCGCTTTTCCGGCAATAATTAATGGCACCCTGCGCGAAGCGGTCGGACAGGCAAATAAACGCGGTGATATCGGGATTACTTATCAGTAATTCCCTGGCAGCTATTTCGCCAAATGTTTCATGATGGTTCGTTTCGCAAAGAAAGCATTTATTCAGATCAATATTCCATTCCCGGAAAGTTGCCACGCAGGCATTCACACGGGTAATCATCACTTGATTATCACCGGAAATACTCTGACTCAATGGCATCACTCCTTTTCGTCCCTGAAGAGAAGGGAATGAAATAATCCCAAATTCACGGTGCCCTTTTTCCAGCAGGTGCAGACAGATTTCCCTCATCGCCCTGTCGTTATCAATAGATACGCTGCTGTGCGAGGGAATTTTAAAATCCGTAGTCACCACGGGCAGATTTTTGGACAACGCTTTGGCGATGATCTGATCATTATTGTGTGTCGCATTAAGGATATAGCCATCTACAGCCGTATTGATGACACTGGCCCGCGCGCCCTGCCCGTTATGCAACGGGATCAGGATAATGCTGACTCCTTTTCGGTCACATTCACCGGCGATGCCTTGCATAAGCTGCACGTCATGACTGTCTGTAAACACATCGCTGAGCGTGTCATTAAAAATAATCCCGATGGCATCCGATTTCCCGGTACGCAATGCCCGACCAAGATTGTCAGGCCCGTAGAAATTAACGGAATGCGCATAATCGATTATTCGTTTTCTTAATGATTCTGACAGCTTCCCCGGATTATTAAATGCATTCGACACCGTGGTGTGCGTCACGCCTAATTCGCGGGCAATTGACTTTAACGTTATCTTACTCAGCTTACACACTCCTGAATGCGGTGAATAAAGGAAGCCCTGCCTCTGAAATGCAATAAATTACCCCACATATACTCACAGCCAACAGGCTATTGCAACGATTATAAAAATAAAGTTTAACGTTAAACAAAATCATTTATGTGACTGTAATAACGTTTATTCAATGATTGTCCATGCTAGCGTTTAAATAGACGTTAATTCATAAAAAAATAATATGAATAACCATTAAATATAATTTCTCATTATGACTAATAACCTAATAGAAACGGGAAATAGCATGAAAATAATGAAACTGGCTGCTATTGCAGGTATCACGTTATTTCTTTCGGGCTGTGGCCCTGATGAAAAAGACCAAACCAGCATTAAAATGTGGGTCGCGCCGAATATTACACAGGAAGTGTATTGGGGTGAAATCGTTAAAGAATGGAACAGCAACCCTGCCAACCGGAAAGTAGAATTCACCTCAATACCGGCGGCAGGAAGTTCTGAAGAAGCCATCATGAATGCGCTGGCGTCGGGTACAGAGCCAGACATTTCGACCAATATTTTTATCGGCTTTGCTAAGCAGTTATCCGAACTTAAACAGCTCACTGATTATTCCAAAATGCCCGGTTTTCAGACACTGACAGAAACCCGTCATATGGGAAAAACGATTTCAAACTGGCAGTTCGACGGACAGCAGACAGTCATCCCCATTTACATCAGCCCTGTTCTCTACTGGTGGCGCAGTGATCTGCTGACAGCTCAGGGTTTTGACCACGTTCCGACCTCTTATGACGAAATTTACACGCTTTCAGAACGTATCGCGCTCACTCAGAAGGGTTACAGCCTGCAACTGACCAGCGGTAAAAACTGGTGGGATCGCTGGTTCGACTTTATTCCGCTGTATTACGCCGCCGCGGGTGGCCGCCCGTATATTCAGGATAAAAAATCGGCTTTCGATAATGAGTCCGGTCTGGAAGCACTGAATTTCATGGCGAAAATGTTTGCCAATAAGTGGACCAGCTACGATTTCACAACCGCAGACGATCCTCTGGCGGCGGGAATGGTGCTGGGAGCCATGCGCGGGCCCTGGGATATCGAACGTTATCAGAAACAATTCCCTGAAGTACTGAAAGAGATCCGTATCGGCCCAATGCCGACTCAGTCTGGCGCGCCGGGTGCAAATACCATGGCCGACAGCAAAGGGATCGTGATGTTCAGTACCTCGAAAGTGCAGAACGACGCCTGGAAATTTATTCAATGGGTATACAGCGACCCGAAACACGATCTGCGCTGGCTTGAACTGACAGGTATGCCTCCGGCCAGAGAAGATTTGCAAAGTAATCCGGTGTTCAGCGACTACCTGCAACAGCATCCGCTGGTGAATGACATCGTCTCCTACGTCCCGAAAGCTGTGCCGCCTGCCGCCGTCACGAAAACGGTCGAAGTCCAGCGCACAATGACCCAAATGATTGAAAAACTGATGTTTGAAAACAACTCAGTGCCGGACGCGCTGCACCAGTCTTCGCAAGAGATTGACAAAATACTGGAACAATAAAGCGATGATTAAACTGAAAGAGTCCACCACAGGAGGCCTTCTGGCCTCCACTTACCTCGGATATTCTCTGGTATTCTGGCTTTATCCTTTTATCTGGTTAGCGGTACTGAGCTTTACTGACTGGAAATTTATTGGCACGCCCTCTTTTAATGGCGTGAAGAATATTATTGCCGTCATGCAGAATCCTTTGTTCTGGACAGCAATGTATAACGTATTTAAATTTCTGGCTTACTATCTGCCGATTGTTTTGGTGTCTTCATTATTATTCGCCTTCGGTTTAAGGAAACTAAAATATGGCAAAGCCTTTGTTGCCCTGAGTTTCCTGCTCGCCAATGTTTCATCCGGCGTGGCGTATTCTATTGTATTTTCCAAACTGTTGAGTGAAACAGGCCCCATAAATACCTTTCTGATGAACACAATGGGTATTAATGTTCCGTGGTTTACCCATCCGGATTTTGCCATGTTATCTGTTGCTCTTATTATCACATGGAAATTTGTTGGCTACTACGGCCTGATTTTTTATTCCGGACTGATTACGATTCCGAAAGATATCTACGATGCGGCAGATCTCGATAAAACCAGCGGCCCCGGAAAAATATGGCATATCACATTACCCCTGATGAATGCGCAGATCGTCATGGTGCTGGTTCTGGCGATCACAGTCGCGTTCAGTATTTTCACCGAACCCTATCTCATCACCGGCGGCGGTCCGCTGCAAAGCACCACCACACCAATGGTAGTGATGTATGAAGCCGCGTTCCGGCAGATGCAACCAAGCTGGGCCGCCACCATGTCAATTATTGTCGCCGTATTCAGCTTCTCACTGATCTGGATATTGCGCCGGTGTCTGGAAAAGAAAATCGAGATCGTATGATGAAGACTAAAACTGCACAGATGCCGACAGCCTCTCCTGTGCAAAAATATTCGCTGAAAAGAACACTCAGTTCTGTGGTGATCCATCTGCTGATGTTTGTGCTGGCCATCACCTGGTTATATCCCTATTTATGGATGCTAATCGGTTCTTTTAAAAACACCGCTGATATTTATACCACTTCGCTTTTTTCCGGCCCGCTGTCATTCGATAATTATACTTTCCTGTTCGACGGCAACGGTAAAGCGGAAAAACCCTTTCTTCGCACGTTGTTTAATTCCATTTTCATTACATTAACCATTACAGTGTGCGTCACACTGAGTTCCTGTTTAATAGGTTATGCGCTGGCAAAAATGGAATTCAAAGGCCGGAGTATTTTTAAAAACCTGCTGATCTTACAAATGGTTTTCCCGGCATTCATGTTTATTATTCCGCATTTTGTACTTATGCGGGAACTCGGCATGCTTAATTCGTATGGCGCACTTATTTTACCGTTTGTCATGAATGGCTGGGGTATTTTTATGATTTCCCAGAGTTTTAAAGGCACGCCCAATGACTATATTCATGCCGCGAGATTAGATCACGCCGGTCTAATCAAAATTCTGTTCCATGTCATGTTGCCTCTCAATAAATCCATTCTGGCTATCGTCGCAATATTTACCTTCACCAGCGCCTGGGACAATTTCCTCTGGCCGCTGATTGTGATGCAGGACGCTAACAAAATGCCGCTTTCCGTTCTGCTGGCGACGTTCAGTAAATCTTACAGCGTCTATGTCGGCCCGATTCTGGCGGGGTCGGTGGTACAAACTTTGCCGATCGTCGTCTTGTTTATCCTCTTCAGGAAGCATTTCCTGGAAGGGATGTCGCTTTCACTTAAATAACAGGCATGAATGATGAATAACCTGAAAACAGCGCAGGAACGGGTATTTTATCAGGTGTATTTGCCGTCTTTCTGCGACGGTAATACGGACGGATTGGGCGATTTTCAAGGTCTGATTTCTAAGCTGGATTATCTGGCTGAGCTGGGCATTGGCGGTATCTGGGTGACGCCTTTTTACCCGTCTCCGCTGGTGGATAATGGCTATGACATCAGCGACCACTGCGCTGTTGATCCGCGTTTTGGCACGTTAGCGCTTTTTGATGAACTGATTGCAGCCTGTCATCAGCGCGACATTTTGCTGGTGATCGACGTGGTAATTAATCACGTGTCAGATCAGCATCCCTGGTTTCAGGCAGCGCTCAGCCAGCCTGACAGCCCTTTCCGCGACTTCTTTTTCTTTCGTGAGCAAACTAATAACTGGACCTCTTTCTTCGGCGGTTCAGCCTGGACACAGGAGCCCGGCGGAACGGCCAGTTACTACCATAAATTCTCGCCTCAGCAGGTTTGCCTCAACTGGTCTCAGCCTGCCGTTGAGCGTGAGATTAAAAAAATCTTCGATTTCTGGATAGCCCGCGGCGTCGACGGTTTCCGTTTTGACGTGATTAATTTTCTGACCACCGATGGCATCGGGGACGATCACCCGCCAGCCGAAACGGGCGCAGAGCCACCTCATGAAAAAGATATCAATCAGCCCGGTGTGCTCGATGTAGTGAAGCGCCTGTGCCGCCATATCCGTGCACAAGGGGAATTCCTGCTGATTGGCGAAGTGGGCAGTGAAGTATTGCCGGTGATGGCGCCTTATCAGGGTGCGGAGCTGCTGGACGTGGTCTTCAATTTTAATCTTGGCAGCCAGAAACACTTCGATATCACCGCGATCTTCGCCGAAATGCAGGCTATGGAAGCCACGCTGCCCGGCTTACCGACGCTGTTTTTTTCCAGCCATGATATGTCACGCATGATCAGTCGCTTCGGTGAATCCTCCCGGGATGTTCCCCGTGCGGTGGCCGTTTTCGCCCTGCAAATGACCGCCCGTGGTCTGCCTTTCATCTTTCAGGGTGAGGAAATCGGCATGACGGATTTTGTCCCGCAGAATTTGCAACAAATGCGGGATATTCAGGGCATCACTCAATATCACACCGCAATCTCAAAAGGTATGCGTAAAGAGCAAGCACTTACTTACTCATTGCCTTTCTGCCGTGATGCCTCCCGCTTACCCGTTCCCTGGACGCCAGCCAATAACAGCGAAGGGCAAGTAAACGTCGCAACAGAGAGTAAGTGCTCACATTCGATTTTTAGCGCATATAAGCAACTGATTGCGTTGAGAAATAGCCATCCTGCGCTTCAGCGTGGTCACTATGAGTACCTCACGCTGTTTAAACAATGCCTGATATTCCGCCGCTTTCTGAAAGGGGAATGTCTGGAAGTGATGATCAATTTCGGCGCGACGGTCGTCAACGTAGGTTATGGCGATGGCAATCCCGTCTTGTTCGGCGCGGATGAACCGCTGCTGGAAAAAAACCAAATTCTTATCAAAAAGGTAAACCATGAAAATACTCAGAAGTGATAAAAATCCGCTGTTAACACCTGCCGATATCATCCCTTCCCAGCCCGGCTGGAAGGTCGATTGTGTATTTAATGCAGGCGTGTGTTCGTATCAGGATGAAACCCTGCTACTGCTTCGTGTTGCGGAAAGCGTGGTCTCAACGGACGCCAATTGTCTGGAAGTACCGCTTCTGGTGAACCGGCAAAATACCTGGCATCCGGGCACTAAACGTTTTCAACGGGACGACCCGGCCTATGACTTCAGTGACCCCAGAATGATTGCACTGAAAGCCGATCCTTCGGTTATCTGGCTGACCTCCATGTCGCATCTGCGGTTAGCGAGAAGTCAGAATGGTGAAGATTTTATTGTGGATACTCAGCCATTTTTAACCGCCGATACGCAATATGAGCAATTCGGCTGCGAAGATCCGCGAATTACGCTGATAGACGGTGTTTACTACATTAACTATTCGGCCATTTCGCCGTATGGCATTTCTACCGCACTGGCGACCACCACCGATTTTATTGCTGTGGAAAAACAAGGCGTGATTTTCTGCCCGGATAACCGCGACGTGTGTTTCTTCCCGGAAAAAATTAACGGCAAATATCAGGCGCTGACCCGTCCTTCGCCCAAACATTTTGGTAAGCCGGAGATCTGGATCTGTGAATCCCCGGACATGCTGCACTGGGGCAATCATCGCCATTTACTCGGCAGCGCGTCCGGCGACTGGGATGCGCTGAAACTGGGCGGTGGCGCCCCGCTGATGAAAACGGCACGTGGCTGGTTACAGATTTATCACGGCGTGGATAAAGATCAGCGCTATTGCCTCGGCGCCATGCTGCTCGATTTGCATAATCCATTGAAAATTATTGCTAAATCCTCAGCGCCGCTGTTACAACCGGAAGCGATTTACGAGAGAGAAGGATTCTTTGGCAACGTAGTCTTTACCTGCGGCGCGCTACTTGAAAAGGACACGCTGAAAATTTACTACGGGGCCGCCGATGAGTGTATTGCGCTGGCGACAATGCCGCTGGCGGATTTGTGGCAACATCTGGGCATTTCAGTAAGTGCAGATTAGGCAGGATCAGAGGCGGGAACCACCAAAGCAGAGTGAATACCCTGCTTTGGTTTTACGACTTTTGTTTTACGACTTTTGTTTTACGACTTTGCTTTAAAACTGATTAGCTTTCTTCAGCCAGATACATCTTACGCAGGTAATGCGGCACGGCATCGTCGGCGTTGGATCCGATGATTTCTGCATCCGGCATGGCGGCTTTCAGTCGTGGCAATGAACCGCTCATCAGACAACCTTTACCGGCCATGGTCAGCATTTCAAGGTCATTCAGGCCATCACCAAAAGCGATGCAATCCTTCAGGGAATAGCCCATCAGCTTGGAAACATATTCCAGCGCATGACCTTTTGACACGCCGCCTGCCATGACTTCCAGACATACCGGCAGTGAGAAGCTGACGTTCACACGATCGCCCCAGCGCGCATTGATCGCTTCTTCCAGTGGCAACAGTTTTTCGTGATCTTCACAGGTGAAATACACTTTGCAGATACCGTCAGTTTCCAGCAAACCCGGCTCATACAGTTTGTATTTAAAAACGGATTCACGGAAGAAATCATCCTGATCGGCGCGGTCACGGTTCATGTACCAGTCATCATTACGATAAACGTTGGTCAGAATATCCGGGTTGTTATGCATGATGCCGAACAGGTCTCTGGCGATGTCTTCATCCAGATTGTGCGAGAAAATCAGGTCGCCGTCGGTGTTATGCACGCGCGCACCGTTGGAGGTGATCATGTACGCACTGATTTCCAGATTGTCGCGCATCTGCGCCACGTCGATATGGTGACGCCCGGTGGCGAAAACGAAATGCACGTCGCGCTGAGTCAGCAGTTTCAGCGTCTCTTTGGCGAACGGGCTCAGGGTATGATCAGGTGATAGCAGCGTGCCATCTAAATCGGAAGCAACAACATGGTACATAGCGTTAGGTTCTAACCTCTGATGGAGTTGTGCGCGGCGAACCGCGGATTAAAGCTGTCGCGCAAAAAAGCGCATGATAGCGTCCAGCGCCTGTGCCCTCAGGTCGTCCCGTTCAAACAGGATCTCATGGCGCGCGCCTTCGATGACCAGCGGTTTTTCCCCTTCACAAGGGTGCCCCGCAACGGCCATGGCCTGACAAAAAGCAAGATGGGACCGGTTATCCACCACACGGTCTTCGCTCGCCTGCAATAACAGAACAGGAGTGGTGATTTTTTCGGCTTCTTTCAGGATATGCATCCCCGCCTCAATGCCTTCACGCACCCAGTGATAGGTAGGTCCGCCAACCTGCAACTCAGGATAATCGGCGTAAAACCGCAAATTGCGGCGATAACGCGCGCGGCTGTGCGTCAGCTGGTTGACTACAAACGGCAGCGGCCGCCAGTGGCCGGTACCCAGCGCATAGCCATCACGACGAACCGGACGATTTTCCGCCCAGTTAAGGATACGGCGCGATAACCATCCCGGCATCGGCAAATAAATACCGGTCATCGGCGCCAGTAACGCCGCAGCATCGAAATTCTGCGGATTTTTTGCCAGATACAACGCCAGAATTGCCCCGCCCATAGAGTGTGCCAGCGCAAACTTTTTCTGGTACTGACGCGGCGCAACCTCCAGCTGATAAAAGCGGTCGAAATCTTCGACATAATCGTCAAAGTGCTTCACGTGACCACAATGCGGATCATCGAGCATACGCCCGGAACGTCCCTGACCACGGTGATCGACAATCATGACATCGTAGCCGCAATGGAATAAATCGTAGGCCACTTCGGGATATTTTACGTAGCTTTCTATACGACCCGGTGACACAACGATGACTTTATCGTGAGCAGGCGAACAAAACCGGACATAACGGACAGGAACATCATCAACGCCGCTAAACTCGCCTTCTTCGCGTGTCCGCCAGAAATCCAGCAAAGGCCCGGTCGCAAAGGCTGCAAACTCCTTCTCACGTGTTAACCACTTCGCATAATTCGCAGGCATTCAATGATCCAAAGTCGTCAAACAGGGAGGATGAAAGTGTTATTTGTGAGCTATAGCGCAATTATAGACAATGGCGTATTGTGCCATAAAACAACCTAAAACGTACTCAGGGAGTCTCGCAATGACACTGGACTGGTGGTTAACCTACCTGCTCACCACTTCTATTTTAAGTTTATCACCCGGTTCCGGCGCGATTAACACCATGAGCACCGGCATCAGCCACGGCTATCGTGGTGCTGTGGCCTCAATTGCCGGGTTACAACTCGGTTTAGCGATCCACATCGTGCTGGTCGGTATCGGGCTGGGCGCGCTGATTTCATCATCGCTGCTGGCCTTTGAGTTTCTCAAATGGTTTGGCGCCGCCTACCTGATCTGGCTGGGTATTTGCCAGTGGCGCTCCGCCGGTGCGATTGACCTGAACGCGCTCGCCAGCAGTATGCCGCGACGCCGTTTGTTCAAACGCGCCATTCTGGTGAACCTGACCAATCCAAAAAGCATTGTATTTCTGGCTGCACTATTTCCACAGTTTATCATTGCGCACCAACCTCAGGCTGCACAATACGTGGTACTGGGTGTCACCACGGTGGTTGTCGATATCATTGTGATGATCGGCTACGCCACGCTGGCCACCCGCATCGCCGGTTGGGTGAAAGCACCGAAACAAATGCAGTTGCTGAACCGCATCTTTGGCTCGCTGTTTATGCTGGTGGGTGTGTTGCTGGCGAGTGCGCGGAAGGTTTGATTTCTCAGAATGCAAAAAGGGTCCGGCATCAACCGAACCCTTTTTTATTAACCGGCTAATTTGCTCAGCGGTTGATGATTAAGGCAACACCAAAGCCTGCAAACACCACACCCGCCACGCCATCAATCCATTTCGCCAGACGCTGATACCCGCGACGCATTTTAGGCAGGGCAAAGACCAGTGCCACTAATGAGAACCAGGCCAGGGTTTCCACGACGATCAGCAGGAATATGCCCAGACGCTCGCCGCCGCTGACGCTGTCGCTAACAAACATCGAGAACACGCTGCCGAAGTAAATGACGGCTTTCGGGTTAGAAAGATTGGTCAGCAGTCCGCGCATAAACGTGCGGCCACGGGCAGGCAGAGCCACCGGTGTATCATCGCCGTTTTGTTTCTTAGCACGTGCAGATTTCAGCAGTTGCCAGCCCATCCAGCACAGATACAATCCGCCGCCGACGGTGATGATCTGATGCAACCAGGCCATTTTTTGCAGAATAAGATGCAACCCCATCAGCGCAACGGCGGCCCACACCAGCACGCCCAGCGTAATGCCAATCACGCCCATCATGGCTTCTTTACGCGACCGGCTGGCGGCGGTTTGTGAGACAAAGAAGAAGTCCGGTCCCGGACTCATCAGCGCGATCAGATGAACCATCGCAACCGTCAGGAATAGCATCAGCATGATTAACTCTCTGTGTTATGTGTAGGAAACAGAATTCTTACTCGTCGCCGTTATCGATGTGATCGCGGATCATCGCCATAAATGGCCGACCGAATTTCTCCAGCTTACGCTGACCGACACCGGTGATGTCGAGCAAATCACTCGCGCTGACCGGCAGATGTTCAGCCATTTCCAGCAGCGTCGTGTCGTTAAATACCACGTATGGCGGCACATTATTATCATCCGCCAGTGACTTACGCAGTTTACGCAATTTAGCAAACAGCTTACGGTCGTAATTTCCGCCGTAGGTTTTCTGACTGGCACTGCTTTTAATTTTGAGCGTCTGAATTCGTGGCACCGCCAGCTGAAGCGGGATTTCACCACGCAGCACCGGACGCGCAGATTCTGTCAGCTGTAACGCAGAGTGCATGGCGATGTTTTGCATCACCAGCCCGAGGTGGATCAGCTGGCGAACCACGCTGGTCCAGTGCTCGTTACTGTGTTCTTTGCCGATACCATAAACCGACAGCTTCTCGTGGCCGTATTCACGGATACGCTGATTGTTCGAGCCGCGCAATACTTCGACCACATAACCCAGACCAAAACGTTGCCCGACGCGTGCGATAACGGACAGCGCTTTCTGCGCGTCCAGCAAGCCGTCGTAGCGTTTTGGCGGATCCAGGCACACGTCGCAGTTACCGCAGGCGTTCTGTTTACCTTCGCCAAAGTAATTGAGCAGCACCAGGCGTCGACAGGTTTGCGCCTCCGCGAATGCGTTCATGGCATTCAGTTTGTGGCGTTCAACATCCTGCTGGGCGCCAGCCGGTTTCTCTTCCAGACAGCGGCGCAACCAGGCCATATCGGCCGGATCGTAAAGCAATACCGCTTCCGCTGGCAGGCCGTCACGTCCGGCACGCCCCGTTTCCTGATAATAAGATTCAATGGTGCGCGGAATATCAAAGTGCACCACAAAACGCACGTTAGGCTTGTTGATGCCCATACCGAAGGCGACGGTGGCAACCACAATTTGCAGGTCATCACGCTGAAAACCTTCCTGCACGCGGGCACGGGTTTCGTTATCCAGTCCGGCATGATAAGCGCCAACGCTCAGCCCGCGACTTTGCAATCGCGCTGCGGTGTCTTCAACTTTGGCACGGCTGTTACAGTAAATGATGCCGCTTTTGCCGCGCTGATCCTGCACAAAGCGAATCAGCTGATCGAGCGGCTTAAATTTTTCCACCAGCGTGTAACGGATATTTGGACGGTCAAAACTGCTGACCTGAATCAGCGGGTCATTCAGTTCCAGCAGGCGGACGATATCGTTACGTGTGGCTTCATCGGCGGTCGCGGTCAGGGCGATCACCGGCAGTTGCGGATAACGCAGTTTCAGCTGGCCAAGGGCGCGATATTCCGGACGAAAATCGTGGCCCCATTGGGAAATACAGTGGGCTTCATCGACAGCCAGCATTGCCAGATTCCACTGTTGCAGCTGTTCCAGGAAATCGCCCATCATCAGGCGTTCTGGCGCGATATACAGCATTTTGATACGTCCCGCGCGGCAACCGGCCATGACTTCCAGCTGTTGCTCACGGGTTTGCGTCGAGTTCAGGCAACCGGCTTCAACGCCTGCGGCCATCAGCTGATCGACCTGATCTTTCATCAGGGAAATGAGCGGCGAAACCACCAGCGTCAGGCCGTCCATCACCAGTGCGGGGATTTGATAGCACAGCGATTTACCGCCGCCTGTTGGCATCACTACCAGACAATCCCGGCCAGAAATGGCGGTGTTGATGATAGTTTGCTGGCCTGGTCTGAATTGCTGATAACCGAAGGTATCGCGTAATACCTGATGAGCCAGCTCTTCTTTGTTTATCACTGCCGCCGTAGACACTCAATTCCCCAACTGTTCAAACCACCCGGCTAAGCCCTAAAGCCGCCGGGGCTGTACTGCACCGACATAATATACCCTAAATAATCCGCGATGCAGCCAACGCAACTGCAACCAGAAGTATGGCGGGGATTACATAATGTCGTTAAGCATAATACCGACGCCGATACGGGTCTGCTTATGGTTATAGTCGATCAATGACTCGCCGTAACCACTGAATACCTGAGTATAGAAGCGAACTTGTTTGGAAATCGGGTAGCTCCAGCCGGTCGTCGCGCCGCCGTAACCGGTATTCCAGTTGTAACGGCTTTCGACGCTGAACACGCTGTCGCCCCACGCATACCCAACTTTCAGGCGGTAATAGCCCATGTACTTGGCGATGTCCGGGTTGTCGTCATCTTCATCGCTTTCAGGGATGCGATACCAGGGTTTCAGATCAACCTGCCAGTTGCCGTGCTGCGCCATGAAACGGGCATACACACGGTTCCAGCTGCGGGACGTCGGGTCGGAGCGACCGTTAGACTGGTGACTGACACCATATTCTGCTTCACGCAATGTCCAGCCGAGGACATCGTAATCCGTTGCCCAGGCCAGGAAAAGCTGTGGCTCGTAGTTGGTCTCACGGAAAGGTGAAGACTGCCCGCTGTTAGAAAGCTGCCAGAATGATTTTTGCGTGTAGGACGCGCCGAGAACCGAGTTATCACCCGCAATACCGCGCCACAGAGGGAATGCCAGGCTGAGCTGGAACTCGACTTCATCGTGACGTGCTTTATCTGCCCAGTCGTAAGACTCAATCGCTTTCTTGTTGATATTGCTGGTATCGGTGTAAATCAGAAAGTTGGGTTCATAAGGATATAACGTGAACGGGTTGTCATGCTCTTGCAGCATATTTGCAATAATGCTTCCGCGCACAGCAGGTTTATCATGTACTTCCTGTACCGTGGCTTCCTCTGCATAGCCCAACAATGGCAACGCCAACAGCGTGGCACCGACAGCCCAATTTTTACGCATTATTCCTTACCCTCACCCTAAAGTTATTGATTCATTATTTTTTGATAATCAGCCTTCCGCCCGGCCGGCAATGCGCAGACTACAATCCGGAAATCTCAAAGCAGGGCATTTTACACACAAATACATTTCTACATGAGTACTGAATACATTTATCCTTCGCCCGGTAGAAATCCATCCTGCCCGCACCTAAAATCAACACTTCGTTAACTTTTTCGGCGAACATACGATCCACTCGTTTTCGTCAGGAATTTATTCATGTCTGCTTCATCTCTCAGCCACGAGGCCGCCCTGCAACTGATCGGCAATATTTTCGTTTACGATATGCCGTTTAACCGCGAACTGGGCCTCGAGCTGAAACGTCTCGACTGCGACTACGCAGAGTTAAAATTTACCAACCAGACCAAACTGGTGGGCAATGCCGCACAAAAAATCCTGCACGGCGGCGTGATTGCGGCGGTGCTGGATGTCGCCGCCGGTCTGGTTTGTGTGACCAGTTCACTGATCCGCCGTGACAAGCCGGATCATCCGTTACTGGAAGCGGAAATGCGCCAGCGGTTATCCAAAATGGGCACCATTGATTTGCGCGTTGATTATCTGCGTCCGGGCCGTGGCGACTACTTTATTGCCTCGGCAAGCCTGGTCCGCGCCGGCAATAAAGTGTCCGTTGCGCGCGTGGATTTGCACAGCGATACCGGCGTTCACATCGCCACGACCACGGCGACCTATATGGTCGGCTGAAATCAGGTAAACTCCGCTTCTTTCCTTACTCATTTTCAGGTACCACATGGACGCACATCGTACCCGGCAAGGTGTTATTTTTGCCTTTATTGCCTATCTGATCTGGGGAGTCGCGCCCGCGTACTTCAAGCTGATCAAACAGGTGCCTGCTGACGAAATTCTGACTCACCGGGTGATCTGGTCATTCTTCTTTATGTTAGTGCTGCTCTCCGTCAGCCGAAGCTGGGGCGATGTCCGGCGGGTACTTGCACAACCGAAGAAAGTCGGCATGTTACTGATTACCGCCCTGCTTGTCGGTGGGAACTGGCTGATTTTTATCTGGGCGATAAATCATGATCACATTCTGGAAGCCAGCCTCGGCTACTTTATCAATCCGCTGGTCAATGTGGTGCTCGGCATGCTGTTTTTGCGGGAAAGATTCCGAAGTTTGCAGTGGTTTGCCGTCGCGCTGGCTTTCGCCGGAGTACTGATTCAGGTGTGGATTTTTGGTTCGGTGCCGGTCATCGCCATCGGCCTGTCACTGACGTTTGCCTTTTACGGCCTGCTGCGTAAAAAAATCGGTGTGGACTCGCAAACCGGCATGTTGATTGAAACGCTATGGCTGCTGCCGGTCGCCGGGATTTACCTGTTCTTTATCGCCAACAGCCCGACCAGTAATCTGGCCGCAAATCCGTGGTCGCTTGATTTGCTGCTGATGGCTGCCGGGATTATTACCACCATCCCGTTGCTGTTCTTCACTGCCGCCGCCGCCCGCCTGAAGCTTTCGACGCTGGGCTTTTTCCAGTATCTGGGGCCGACGCTGATGTTCCTGCTGGCAGTGCTGTTCTACGGTGAAACTGTTAACACATCACAGCTCATCACCTTCGGCTTTATCTGGGTCGGTCTGCTGTGCTTTATCACGGATGCGCTGTATACGCAGGGCCGTTTACGACGAGGAAGAAGCGGGCACAGCGCTGCGTGATATAAAGCGCGCCATCGCCGGACCGGTTGCCAGGATGGTGATCAGACGCAACGTCTGCATCGCCATCACAAATCCTAAATCCGCATGGCTGCCCGCCGCAATAATCGCCACGGTGTCCAGTCCGCCCGGGCTGGTCGCCAGATACGCCGTCAGCATATCTACGCCCAGCAGTTTGGTCAGCACCCACGCCATACCGCCGCAAATCAGCATCAGCCCGATAATCGATGCAATCATCTGCGGCAGCGTGCGCAAAGCCAGTTTGAAAATCGGGCGCGTGAAGCGCAATCCGACACTCCAGCCAATCAGCGTATAGGCCATCGCCAGCAGCCATTCCGGCACTTCTAAGGCCACGGTACCGGTGGAATGCAAAACCGCGCCGGCGATGGCCGGGAGCAGCAATGCGCCGGAAGGAATTCGCAGACGCGGCCCCAGCCAGACACCGGCCACCGCCAGAAATAGCGTCGCAAAGAAACGCCACGTCAGCGGCGGAAACCACACCACCGCCGCCGCCAGTGACGCGCTGTCGCCCATCGCCATACGGGCCACAAATGCGGCCGCTGTGGCCACAAACAGCACGCGCAGATACTGCATAAACGCCACCAGACGCACATCAGCACCAAAATCACCGGCCATAGCCACCATCGCACTGGCACCGCCCGGCGATGAGCCCCACGCACCGGTCGGGCCGGGTAACTGGCTAAAACGTACCAGCAGCCAGCCGGAAAGCCCGCTGGCCAGCAGCGTCGCCACCAGCACCATCAGCACCAGCGGCCAGTCATTGAGTAACGGGGGTAATATCGACGGCGACAGGCTTTGGGCAATCATGCAGCCCAAAACCCCCTGAGAGAGTTTAAAAAACAGCGGGTGAATACGCACGCTGGCGCCCAGCAGCCCCATGATGACGCCGACAATCATCGGCCCCAGTAACAGTGCGGCTGGCACATGGAAGGTTTGAAAAATAATGCCCAGAATCAGCGAGGAAACGACGAGGATAAACCACTGCCCCGCCGGAACCATCCTTTCCATCAGCATCGCAGGTTATAACCAGTTTTTGCGTTTGAAGTACAAATAAGGTGCCAGACCGGCGAGGATCATCAGTGCAATCGCGCCCGGATAACCGAATGACCATTTCAGCTCAGGCATGAATTCGAAGTTCATCCCGTAGCTGGAGGCCACCAGCGTTGGCGGCAGGAACACCACGGAAACCACCGAGAAAATCTTGATGATGCGGTTCTGTTCGATGTTGATAAAGCCCATCGCCGCCTGCATCAGGAAGTTCACTTTCTGGAACAGGGATTCGTTGTGCGGCAGCAGGGATTCGATATCGCGTAACACCTCGCGCGCCTGCTCCAGCTGACCTGCCGGTAAACGGGCTTTGCGCACCAGGAAATTCAGCGCGCGCTGGGTATCCATCAGACATAAACGGACTTTCCATCCGATATCTTCCAGTTCTGCCAGCGTGGAAAGCGCCGCGTCATATTCGTCGCCCTGATGCCCTTCCATGATCACACGACTGAGTTTTTCCAGATCGCTGTAGATGTTTTCGATTTCGTCCGCCAGCTGTTCGATTTTGGTTTCGAACAAATCCAGCAGCAGTTCATACGCATTACCATCGACCAGTTTCTGGTTGCGGGCACGCATACGGTAGAGACGAAACGCCGGTAACTCGCGTTCACGCAGGGTGTACAAACGGCCTTCGCGCACGGTAAAGGCGACGGTGCTGTTACCGGCATGATCGTCGGCATCTTCGTAATAAAAGAAGGAGTGAATGTGCAGACCGTCTTCGTCTTCAAAGAAACGCGCAGAGGCTTCGATGTCATCCAGTTCCGGACGCGTCGCCAGGCTTTGCCCTAATTCGCATTGAACACGCTCACGTTCCTGATCGTCAGGCTCAACCAGATCGACCCACAGTGAAGTTTTGAGATCGTCTGACTCGTCCAGCTCTAAACGGGATAAGCGGCTGTTTTCTAATTTAAAAGCACTCAGCATGTGCCCGTTCTCCCAAAAATTACGGAAAGTGGACAACGCGTTGAAGCACAGAAAATCACGGAGTGAAAAATGTCACCGGCGTAATTCAGACCAACTTCAGATCTGACTCACAGCGACAGAACGGGGGTCGCTGACAACCACTAAGGCCATCAGCAATGAGGAGGGCCTTAGAAGTGGTACCTGGAAAACAGGTTATTGAGCCAGTATCTACTGGGTGTGTCCAAGGCGCAGTTCCTCATTGATAATAGTGCGCGCATGTTACGCCGGTAATAAAAAGACTGTCAACCGCGAACAAATCTATTCTGGCAACATTTATGCATAAATTTCAGGCGGTGTTGATAACCTTTAGCGGCTTATGTCTGATCGTTTTTTTGGCTACACTCAGGCACCGAATTTCTCCGTTACCAGACTTCTCAGGCAGAGACTGAAATGATTAAACAAATAAACCAGGACACGCTGTGTGATCTGATCACCAAAGCCGCTCACTCCCCGCGACTGCGCCAGAATCTGAATATCCATCCGGCGCCGGAAGATGACGTGCAACGTCTGGCCATTGCGATGGAACCGGGCACTTACGTGCGCATCCATCGCCATCCGCATACCTGGGAAATGCTGACCGCCCTGCGCGGACGTTTTCTGGTGCTGATTTACGATAACAGCGGCAAAGTCACCGACCGTCTGTGGCTCGGCGCAGAAACCCGCCTGCTTGAAATCCCGGCCAACACCTGGCACAGCGTGTTATCCCTCGACGAAGGTGGCGTGATTTTTGAAGTGAAACACGGCGCGTATCAGCCAGTGCAGGAACAAGATTATCTGCCAGGCACCCCGCCGGAAGGCGAAGAAGGCGTGAAAGAAACGCTGGAATGGTATGCGAAAGCCGAAGTGGGTGAAATTTTTAGCCTCTAGCCTCTAGCCTTTCGGCTCCTCCCCCTGCGAAGGGGGAGGCTGGGAGGGGGTTTTAAAAAGACAAAACCAACGTTAAAGTACGCTTAAACGTTGGTTTTTGACCTTAATACCCCACCCCAACCCTCCCCTTCGCAGGGGAGGGAGTTAAAAATCAGACGGCTTCGAGGCGGGCGTAGGCGGCGACCAGCCACTTAATCCCTTCCCCCGGGAACGCCACCTGCAGACGGCTGTGTTCGCCGCTGCCTTCCATGTTAACGATGGTGCCTTCACCGAATTTTGGATGCATGACGCGCTGGCCGAGTTTGAAGCCGGTATCGCTGACGCTGGTTGGCGTGCCGACGCTGCGGTTGCTCATCGGACGCGAAACATTGGCGCGCATCCTGACTTCTTCGACACAGTCCTCCGGCAATTCACCGACGAAACGTGACGGACGATGCGACACTTCTTTGCCGTATAAGCGGCGGGTTTCAGCGTAAGTGAGGGTGAGTTTTTGCATGGCGCGCGTAACGCCGACGTACGCCAGACGGCGTTCTTCTTCCAGACGCCCGCCTTCTTCCAGTGACATCTGACTCGGGAACATACCTTCTTCCATGCCGACGATAAACACCTGCGGGAACTCCAGCCCTTTGGCCGAGTGCAGTGTCATCAGCTGCGTGGCGTCCTGATTGGCATCCGCCTGCCCTTCGCCTGCTTCGAGCGCGGCATGGGACAGGAATGCCTGCAACGGCATCAGGTCTTCGTCTTCATCCTGATAGCTGAACTGACGCGTTGCCGTTACCAGTTCTTCTAAGTTTTCGATACGCGCCTGGCCTTTTTCACCCTTCTCCTGCTCATACATGATGAACAGGCCGGAGTCTTTGATCACCCGGTCAGTCTGCACGTGCAGCGGCATGTCTGAGGTTTCATGCGCCAGTGCGTCAACCAGTTCGGTGAAGCGTTGCAGAGCAGACGCGGCACGGCCTGCCAGAACCTTTTCCTGTAACAATGCACGCGTGGCCTGCCACATGGTCAGCTGACGGTCACGGGCTGTCTGACGCACCACATCCAGCGTACGGTCGCCGATGCCGCGCGTTGGGGTGTTCACCACGCGCTCGAACGCTGCATCGTCATTACGGTTAGCCATCAGACGCAGATACGCCAGCGCATCTTTGATTTCCTGACGGTCAAAGAACCGCTGGCCGCCGTAAATACGGTACGGCATCGCCATCTGCAACAAGGCTTCTTCCAGCACACGCGACTGGGCGTTGCTGCGGTAAAGAATGGCGCAATCTTTCAGCGCACCACCGTTGTCCTGCCAGGTTTTGATGCGGTTAACCACAAAGCGCGATTCATCCAGTTCGTTGAATGCGCAATACAGTGAAATCGGTTCGCCCTCGCCGTCTTCAGTCCACAGGTTTTTACCCATACGGCCGTTGTTGTTTTCAATCAGCGAGTTAGCAGCCTTCAGAATGGTGCTGGTCGAACGGTAGTTCTGCTCCAGACGGATAGTTTCCGCATTCGGGAAATCTTTCAGGAAACGCTGGATGTTTTCGACCTGCGCACCGCGCCAGCCGTAAATCGACTGGTCATCGTCGCCGACGATCATCACGTTATTGTTGTCGCCCGCCAGCAGACGGATCCACGCGTACTGAATGCTGTTGGTGTCCTGGAATTCGTCCACCATCAGGTTGGTAAAGCGTTCGCGGTAATGCTGCAAAATATGCGGCTTGTTCAGCCAGAGTTCGTGGGCGCGCAGCAATAACTCGGCAAAATCCACCAGACCGGCACGGTCGCAGGCTTCCTGATAGGCCTGATAAATGCGTAACCAGGTCGCTTCGACAGGATTGTTATAAGTTTCAACGTGCTGCGGGCGCAGACCTTCATCTTTTTTGCCGTTGATGTACCACATCGCCTGACGCGGCGGCCACTGTTTCTCGTCGATGTTCAGCGCTTTGATCAGACGCTTGATCAGACGCATCTGGTCGTCGCTGTCGAGGATTTGGAAATCCTGCGGCAGATTGGCGTCCAAATGGTGCGCACGCAGCAAACGGTGCGCGA
Source organism: Rahnella sp. ATs2 (assembly GCF_051851855.1). NCBI lineage: Bacteria > Pseudomonadati > Pseudomonadota > Gammaproteobacteria > Enterobacterales > Yersiniaceae > Rahnella > Rahnella sp. ATs2. Next base: position 82,337 of record NZ_JBLYPL010000017.1, read on the forward strand.
GGCCGTGGAAGGTACCAATCCACATGCCGCCCTGACTGGTGCCGATCAGCTGGTCGATACGGTGGCGCATTTCTGCCGCCGCTTTGTTGGTGAAGGTGACCGCCATAATGGAATACGGCGAACACTTTTCGACGGCCAGCAGCCACGCGATGCGGTGAACCAGCACGCGGGTTTTGCCACTGCCTGCCCCGGCCAGTACCAACAGATTGCTGCGCGGCGCGGCCACGGCTTCACGTTGTTTTTCATTCAGGCTGTCGAGCAGGTCAGAAACGTCCATAGGCACCGTTTGTCAGGATGAGAAAAGCACTCACCCGGTGAATGCTTTTCTACTGTGAATTTATACAGAGTAATTTAAGAAGGGATTATAGCAATGCTGTCAGCGATGCCAACTGCGAAATCTCAATATGCGGTAACAGACGGGCATCCTTAATGTGCATCAGGTCGCCTTCGCGCAAATTAATCCAGCACGATTGCATCCCGCAACGCACGGAACCCGCGACGTCCGTCGTCAGGTCATCACCCACATGGAGGATGTTTTCCAGCGGGATATCCAGCTTCATTGACGCCTTTTTATACATGTCAGCGTAAGGTTTTGCACGGCCGTGATCGCCAGCGCGCAAGGTGAACTGGAAATATTGCGCCAGACCACAGGCGTGCGGATCGGCATTGCCGTTGGTGATCGCCACTAAAGGCCAGCGTTCCGCCAGGGCGGCCAGCGCGTCGTGATTCTCACCCGGAACATAAATCCGGCTGCGCCACAGGGCGAAGGTTTCCATCGCAGCTTTCGTGCCCTGCGTGGCATCACTTTCGCTCAGACCTGCGCGTTTCATCGCCAGCAATACCGCCTGACGACGCCATTCGGTGACGTCGTGATAAATTTCCGCGTCGTCTGCCAGCAATTCTGCGCGCATCAGGCGGATGGTGTCCGGTGCCATATCGGCCAGCGCCGGATGGAAACCCTGAATCGATTTCAGCGTTTCAGAATCGGTACGACGGATAACATCGTAATTGTCATACAGCGTGTCGTCTAAATCGAAGGTGATCGCTTCAATGCGTTTCAGCGGACGATAGAACTTCATCATGATTTTCCTCGTTTTGCGCGGGGATGCGCGGCGTCGTAAACCGTCGCCAGATGTTGAAAGTCCAGATGGGTATAGATTTGCGTGGTGGACAAGTTCGCGTGACCCAGCAATTCCTGTACCGCGCGTAAATCGCCGCTGGATTCCAGCACGTGCGTGGCGAACGAGTGGCGCAGTTTATGCGGATGAATATGGCTGTTCACACCCTGTTTCACGCCCCATTCGGCAAAACGCTTCTGAACATTACGCGCAGAAATACGGCTGCCTTTGCTCGACAAAAACATCGCGTCATCCTGCGGATTAAACAGACCACGACGTTCCAGCCAGTGTTCCAGCCAGGTGACGGCTGTGCGCCCGATCGGCACTTTGCGTTCTTTGCTGCCTTTACCCAACACGCGCACTTCGCCGGAAGCCATATCGATATGCTTGCAGTCGATACCCACCAGTTCAGAAAGACGCAGTCCCCCGCCGTACATCACTTCCAGCATCGCGCGGTCGCGCACGGAAAGCGGATCGTTGAGGTCGATTTCAAGAAGTTTATTCACTTCATCAACATCAAAATTTTTTGGCAGATGCTTTGGAGAACGCGGGGTAGAAATCCCTTTGGCAGGATTGGCGCTCAATACGCCCTGACGCACCAGCCAGTCGAGAAAACTGCGCAGTGAAGACATGCGCAGCGCCAGACTGGAAGGCCCTAAACCGGCGCGTTTACTGCGCGCCAGTAACATACGGACTTTTGGTGCATCGAGTTGCTGCCAGTTGGAAATACCGATCTCGCCGGAGATGGCGATCAGGGCTTCTAACTGGCGGCTGTAATTAGTCGTGGTGAGCGGGCTGAGTTGACGTTCAACGTGCAGATAACGCAGAAACGCCTCGACCGCGGGATACAGAGGCGATTCGGTGTGGCTCATACCCGTTCGATCCAACGTTCCAGCAGGCCGGGTAACATTTTAGCCAGCTGATTGAGTAAGACGGTGCCCATTCCCGGCTGATAGTGTTGCGGATCACGGCTGCTGAAAATCAGTACGCCCAGTTCACCCTGCTCGCCCATCAGGGAAAGCGCGACAGAACCGACGGCTTTGGCCTGAGGTAATAACAGCAACAGTTCCGGGCCGTTCAGACCACCAAGGTAATGCGGAGTTTCGCCCAGACGCTGAATACGCATCGATTCAAATGCGCTGCGACTTACTGCCAGATGAGTGAAATCGGAAGGCGCGCCGATACGCCAGCCCTCACTGAACAGACGCACATTGGCGCCCGCCAGTCCGAGACTGCGCGCCCAGCGCTGCAGGCGATTCAGCATATCCTGCAAACTGCTGGCCGCCGCAAGTGTGGCCTGCAGTTCGATCATCCGTCCGAACAGCGATTCGTTGATCGAGGCCTGCTCCATCAGCAAGGTAATTTCTTCTTCAAGCTGCGCAATCTGATGACGCTGACGTCCGAGCTGCCATTCAACCAGCGAAATACTGCCTTTCACCGGATGCGGTACGTGCATCTGCTCGACACTTCGGGCATTGCGAATAAAGAAATCCGGGTTTTGCAGCAGATATTGCATCACGCTGTCGTCGTCGAGTGCTATCACCGGTTCAATCTGGTCATCAAGATTGTTCATAGATGAATAAATCCGTCGTAAACATGAGTGGCAGGTCCGGTCATATACAGCGGATGACCCGGCCCTTTCCAGCGAATTTCGAGGCTGCCTCCCGGCAGTTCCACCTGAACTTCTTCAGCAAGTAACCCTTGCTGGATACCTACCGCAACGGCGGCACAGGCACCACTTCCGCACGCCTGTGTTTCACCGGCGCCCCGTTCGTACACGCGTAATTTCACGCTTTCCGGACTGAGGATCTGCATAAACCCGACGTTCACACGCTCGGGGAAACGTTCATGGCTTTCCAGCATCGGCCCGAGAATGTCGACTTCAGCCGTTAATACATCCTCGACCTGCAATACGCAGTGCGGGTTTCCCATCGACACGACGCCGCAAAATACTGTGCGCTCTTCTGCACGCAGAATATAGGTCTTTTCCGGTTTCACTGCACGGAAAGGAACCTGTTGCGGCTCGAACACCGGCTCGCCCATGTTGACCTGAACTTCCTCATCTTCCGTTACCGTCAGCACCATACGACCAGTCTGCGTACTGACGCGAATGTCGCGTTTGTTGGTCAGACCTTTAATGCGGACAAAGCAGGCAAAGCAACGCGCGCCGTTGCCACACTGCGCCACTTCGCTGCCGTCGGCATTGAAAATGCGGTAGTGGAAATCTAATTCGGGGTCATAAGGTGGCTCTACCACCAGCAGCTGGTCAAAACCCACGCCACGGTGACGGTCGGACAAACGGCGGATCAACTCAGGCGAGAAGTAGACATTTTGAGTGACGGCATCAACGACCATAAAATCGTTACCCAGGCCGTGCATTTTGGAGAACTGCATAACTGACTCCGTTTACCGCTGGTCAAATCCAGTCGCGATGATCCCTGAAGGAAAGGGCTCCGGCAGCGTTGCACGAAACCCCCGGCACAGGCCGGTTAATCTCTGGAATTAGTCGTGAGATCTTCTGGTGATACACCTTTCTGCTGCGATGAACCGTCGTTAGCAGTACCTGGAACATTACTGGTTTTCTGAGTAGTTGATTTTTCCGGTGGTGGGAAATACAACGGCCCTTTCAGTCCGCAACCGGAGAGAGAAAATAATATCGTCGCGGCCAGAGACCAGCGTAAAGCGTTTTTCATTTTATGAATGCCCGTAATTCATGCGACCAAGCTCTCTATAATCGCAGGTGGATCATGAAAAGCAACAGGAATCGATAAAACACACGGGCACATTTTCAGGGTTTAAAGAGAAGGAAAGCCAGATATTCTGCCGCGTGTCCGGGATTGGGACAACTTTTCTAATGCAACTGAAATTGCTGTTTCAACCGGGAAGGTTCGACTTCAGTTTCAGGCAAAGGCGCGCAGGCCGCAGATAACGCATTGCTGCGAAACGGGATCACCTGAATGCGCTCATCAAGGGACACAATCTGGTAGAACTGCGGCAGGTTAAAGTTGATGAAGCTTGAGCCGTAAGTAAACCGGTCATGCGAGGAAGAGTAGAAGCGGCTGACGTCACGCACCAGATCTTCTTTACTGCCTTCACAATGGTGATAAACCTCGACGCGGTTCGACTCATCCAGAATGTAGATGTTGAAACCGATGTCGTCGGAACTGTCTTCGAAGAAGAACTGAATGATCCCTTCGCTGGCGTAGCCGTCAATGACCGCCGGAAGATGTGCCTGGTCAGTCTGCAATTTCACCGACAATCCGTGCAGTTTGTTGTTGGAGATCGCACCGTAGAACTCAATGGCGTTTTCCAGCTTCTGCACGGAAACACTCAGGCGTTCGAAGAACAGACCCCAGGTTTGTCCGGCAACGCGCACGGCTTTGAAACGGCCAGGTTCGAGACGTTTGCTTGAAAGGCGAAGTTCGATGCACTCCGACACCAGTTGCTGAACGCGCGTGCGGATAAGGCCGCGCAAATGCTGGCTGTAGCAGAACACTTCCACCGACTCCGGCGGTGCGGCGTCCTGATGCATTTTGCCCAGAATAGTTTTCAGCGCTTCCAGCACCGCCTGTTCACCGCTGAAATGCAGCGTACGCACCTCGTTCCACGAGTTGCGGTAAAGCAGGTCGATACTGCCGACCATACATTCCTGATTCTGCCCGAAACTGAAAACATCCAGTTTACGGAAATCAAAATGCACGACCTGATTACGGAAGGCCGCGGTCGGATCGTGTTCCAGATTGACGATAATCGCTAAGTGGCGGATCTCACACGGGCTGTACAACGCTTTCGGCGTCGGTGCGGCCAGTCGCAGCGGGAAGTGATGCGACACATCCGCCACCAGTTCGCGCAGTTTAGCGATATCACACAGACCGCCGCTTTTGATGTGCAGACGCGTAGTCGACGTCAGCAGGCCGTTGAAATAGGCCCACGCCACCAGCTTGTTCAGATAACGGTTATATTCCAGCGGCTGATGGCTGACGATAGATTCCATCGACGGCGACTGGTTATACAGATACCAGCCTGTGCGGTTAGCACGGCCAATCGGCACATGAATAAAGGTTAAATCGTTCTCAGACAGGTCAGGTGAAATCTGCGGGTTCACCAGCGTGACTTTGCCCGGCAGCGCTTCGAAAGCGGCGTACAACTTACGGGTCAGCACGCCGATATCCTGCGGGCTGGCACTGACGCTTAAATTGTTGCGACGGGCAAAGCGGATCAGGTTGCGATAGCTTTGCATCATGGCATCAAGCAGTTCGTTATGTGCTTCGCGCACACGTTCGATTTTCCAGTTCGCCCGGTTATCCAGAATAGCCAGACGCTCTTCGTCCCAGCCCCATTCCGCCACCAGCTGACTGAGAATTTCACGACGCCAGCCGACCGATGCCCGTGCGCGGGACAATTTTTCGCAGACTTTTAAATAGAAACAGCGGCGGACTAAATCAAGGCGGGTGGTGTCTTCAATCTGGGTGAGATAGCGGGTCACGCGGTCGAGCATCATACAATAGGAATCAAGCCCGAAGCAGACGATTTCGCCCTGATGCAGACGCTGTTTAATGTCCATCGCCAGCAACTGGGTTTGCGGGTATTCCCACGAATAGGCTTCCAGCAACAGCGTTTTGAGCACCGCTTTATAAGGCGAATCGATACTTTTATACAGCTGCCACAGGCTCGCGCCGAAATACTCTTCCGCCGAGAGCGTACTCAGGCCGCCCAGATCCAGCCATTCATTTGGCGTCAGGGCGCCCTGCGAGTAAAGCGAAAGGACGTATTCGTCGTAATGCGCTTCTTCTTCGCCCGGCACCATATTCCACAGAATACGCTTACCGGCCATGCGCACCGCGGTGCGATAGAATTCGTCGAGCAATAAGATGTGCTGCGTTGAACCGCAGTCTTCGCCGCCCAGGCTGCCACTTTCGTTATGGCGGAAACGGTTTTCGTCGATCAGGAAGAAGCTGACTTCCACGCCCAGCGAGGCCGCCCATTTTTCTAACAGGCTGCATTTTTGCTGTAAGCGGTTGCGTTCTTCGTTATCGAGCCAGGACTGATGGCAGACCCAGATATCCAGATCAGAACTTTGGCTCTGACCGATTGAGGAGGTACTGCCCATGGAATAGATGCCGGTGACAGGCAATTCGCCTTTCACCATGGGCTCAAGCGGGCTGCCCCATTTCTCTTCCAGGTCATTCAGATAGGTTTGCTGGGATTCATCAGGCGTGAAAATACAGATACCATGCGGAACCTTACCTTCAAGGTATCCCGGCATCAGAGGGTGATGTTGATGTAAAAAGACAGGAAGCAGCGTGTAGACCTGTTGAAACGCAGGACCCATGGCTGCCAGCGCACGATCGACTCGTAACTGGTTGATCGCATCCAATCTTTGCTTCAATGTCTCGATGTAGAGGTACAAGACGTTTCGCCTGATTATACAGTGTCTGGAAATAACCCCGTTCCAAATCCGTCATTTATCGTGATGCTTATGCTTTGAACAATCGAAATTGTGCAAATAGTTGACGAATAATTGCTGGAAACGTGATCAATTTAACACCTTGCTGATTGACCGTAAAGAAAGTAACGCACCACAATTACTCTTCCGCTTCTCTGGATTTTACCGTCTGTTCCGCAAAGGAACAATTCCCCTCAGTGACCGTTAACCTTCTTTTACGAATGGCTTCTTACGCTGACAGCTTTCTATTGTCAGTGGTAGGATGGTCGCAGAGACAGTTAAACGGTAACAAACATGTTAGACAAAATCATTCGAATTGCCACCCGCCAGAGCCCGCTGGCTCTGTGGCAGGCACAATATGTTCAAAGCCAGCTGATGGCCTGTCACCCCGGTTTACAGGTGGAACTGGTCCCAATGGTCACCAAGGGCGATATCATTTTAGATACCCCGCTGGCCAAAGTGGGCGGCAAAGGTTTGTTCGTCAAAGAACTCGAACTGGCAATGCTCGATGGGCGCGCGGATATTGCCGTGCATTCCATGAAAGATGTGCCGGTTGAATTCCCGGAAGGTCTGGGACTGGTCACAATTTGTGAGCGCGAAGACCCGCGCGACGCTTTCGTCTCAAATCAATACGCCAGTCTGGCGGATCTGCCCCACGGCAGTATTGTCGGGACATCCAGTCTGCGCCGTCAGTGCCAGTTGCGCCAGAAGCGTCCGGATCTGGTGATCCGCGATCTGCGCGGCAACGTGGGCACGCGCTTATCCAAACTCGATAACGGCGAATACGACGCCATTATTCTGGCCGTCGCAGGCCTGAAACGTCTGGGTCTTGAGAACCGTATCCGTACGGCGCTGACGCCGGAAGAGTGCCTGCCCGCAGTCGGACAAGGTGCCGTCGGTATCGAATGCCGTCTCGACGATCACATCACCCGCGAATTACTCGCGCCACTGGCTCACCGCGAAACTACGGTACGCGTTGAGGCTGAACGCGCCATGAATATGCGCCTCGAAGGCGGTTGTCAGGTGCCGATTGGCAGCTACGCGGAACTCAATGGCGACGACCTGTGGCTTCGCGCGCTGGTTGGCGCACCCGATGGCAGCCAGATGGTCTCCGGCGAACGTCGCGGTCCGGCCGCAGATGCATACAGTATGGGCGTGGAGCTGGCCGAAGAGCTGCTGGCCAACGGCGCACGGGAAATTCTGCAAGAGGTCTATCAGGGGAACGCCCCACGATGACCATTCTGGTTACCCGCCCCTCTCCGGCAGGAGAAATGCTGGTCAACCGGCTGCGTACACTGGGCCGGGTAGCCTTTCATTCCCCGTTGATTGAATTTGCGCCAGGGAACCAGCTCGCAATGCTGCCGAACCTGCTATCCTCATTAAATCAGCAGGATCTGGTGTTTGTACTCTCTCAACATGCCGTGAACTACGCCGATCGCGCATTACGTCAGTCTGCCACCCACTGGCCGGATAACGTCAGCTATTATGCGATTGGCCGCACCACAGGCCTGCTGTTTCATCGTGCCAGCAGTCTCCCGGTTATCTATCCGCAGGAGGGTGAAACCAGCGAGACGCTATTGAATCTCCCGGCGTTGCAGCGCATTCAGGGCAAAAAAGCGCTGATATTGCGGGGCAATGGCGGAAGGGAATTGCTGGCCGAAACGCTCACGGAACGCGGCGTTGAAGTGACCTACTGCGAATGTTATCAGCGCAGCCCGGTTTACTACGATGCCAGCGAACAGAGCGCACTCTGGCAACGCGCCGGAATTGATACGCTGGTCGTGACCAGCGGAGAAATGCTGCAACAGTTGTACCAGTTAGTTCCTGAATACTATCGAAATTCATGGTTACTGCGCTGTAACCTGGTGGTGGTCAGTGAACGTTTGGCAACCCTCGCCCGCCAGCTTGGCTGGAGCGCAATTAGGGTTGCAGAAAATGCAGACAATGATGCGCTGATCCGCGCATTACAACTACCTGACTAAGGGATGTGCCAAAATGACGGAACAAAAAAATCCTTCCGCGCCGGATGAGAACGTTGTGATCTCCCCAGCGGTTGAGAGCCCCCAGCCAGACGCTTCAGAACGTGACCAGGAGCTGAAAACGCTGCGTAAAAAGCAACGTACCGCGCCGGTATTAGGCGCTATTGCGATTGTATTAGTGATCGCGCTTGGTGCAGGTCTTTACTATCACGGCCACCAGCAATCGCTGGCGCAGGCCGCAGCCAATGCGGCGCTTTCCGAACAGCTTGATGCCCTGCAAAAAAGCCAGCAACAGGATAAGCAGCAAATCGCTTCCCTGCTCGCTCAGCAGGATAAGACTCAGCAGGCCGCTGATCGCCAGCAGGCGTCGTTTGGTCGTCAGCTGAATGAATTACAAGATAAAGTCGCCAGCATTTCCGGCAGCGATGCCAAAACCTGGTTACTGGCTCAGGCCGATTATCTGGTGAAACTGGCAGGTCGCAAACTGTGGAGCGATCAGGATGTCACCACCGCCGCCGCTTTGCTGAAAAGTGCCGATGCCAGCCTCGCGGACATGAATGACCCGAGCCTGATTGACGTGCGTCGTGCGCTGAACGAAGACGTAGGCAGCCTTTCTGCCGTCGCACAGGTCGATTTCGACGGTATCATTCTCAAGCTGAATCAGCTGTCAAATCAGGTGGATAACCTGCGTCTGGCCGACAATGACACCGATGATTCCCCGATGGACAACGACAGCTCAAGCCTTTCCGGTTCGCTGACCGAATGGCGTCAGAACCTGACCAAAAGCTGGCACAACTTTATGGATGACTTCATTACCATCCGCCGTCGTGATACCAGCGCAGAACCGCTGCTGGCGCCAAATCAGGATGTGTATCTGCGCGAAAATATCCGCTCACGTTTGCTGATTGCCGCACAGGCCGTTCCGCGTCATCAGGATGAAGTTTACAAGCAGTCACTGGAAAGCGTATCGACCTGGGTTCGCGCCTATTTTGATACGTCTGACCCGTCAACCAAAGCTTTCCTGGAAGAACTGGATAATCTCAGTCAGCAATCCATTTCAATGGATGTACCGGACGAGCTGAAAAGCCAGCCGATGCTGGAAAAACTGATGCAGACCCGCGTGCGTAACCTGCTCCAGCAGCCCGCCGCCGCCACGCAGGGGGAATAACGCATGTTACGAGTCTTCGTGTTATTCCTGATTGTGTTTGCCGGGATTATTGTCGGCCCGATGCTGGCCGGTCATCAGGGTTATGTGCTGATCCAGACCGATAACTACAACATTGAAACCAGCGTCACCGGTTTAGTTATCATGCTGATCGTGCTGATTCTAGTGCTGTTCTTTATTGAATGGATCCTGCGACGCATTCTGCGTACCGGTGCGCGTACCCGCGGCTGGTTTGCCGGGCGTAAAAGCTCTAAAGCGCGTAAGCAAACTAAGGCTGCGATGCTCAAACTGGCAGAAGGCGATCATCGCCAGATGGAGAAACTGCTGGCACGCAATGCTGATCATGCCGAACAACCCGTGGTGAACTATTTACTGGCAGCAGAAGCGGCGCAGCAGCGTGGCGATGACATCCGCACTAATCAGTATCTGGAGCGTGCGGCGGAAATTGCCGACACCGACCAGATGCCGGTGGATATTACCCGAGTACGCATTCAGCTGGCGCAGGGCGAAATCCATGCCGCGCGCCATGGCGTTGACCGTTTGCTCGGCCAGTCGCCACGTCATCCGGAAGTGTTACGTCTGGCGGAACAGGCTTATCTGCGTACAGGTGCCTACGGTTCACTGCTGGAAATACTACCGTCGATGGCTAAAGCCGGCGTCCGTAATGACGATGAAATCCGCGTTCTTCAGGAACAGGCTTATATCGGCATGATGAATCAGCTGATGGCGGAAGAAGGCAGCGAAGGCCTGAAACGCTGGTGGAAAGATCAGAGCCGCAAAACCCGACATGAAGTGGCATTGCAGGTGGCGATGGCAACGCATCTGATTGAATGCAACGATCAGGATCTGGCGCAGGAAGTGATCCTCGACGGACTGAAGCGTCAGTATGACGACCGTCTGGTTGCGCTGATGCCGAAACTGCGTTCAGGTAATCCTGAGCAGCTTGAAAAGACTTTGCGTCAGCTCATTAAGCAAAACGGCACTACGCCGCTGCTGAGCAGCACGCTCGGTCAGTTGCTGATGAAACACGGTGAATGGCAGCAGGCCAGCGAAGCGTTCCGTGAAGCGCTGAAACAACGCCCTGACGCGTATGATTATGCGTGGCTGGCCGATGCGCTGGATAAGCTGCACAAACCGGCTGAAGCGGCTGAGATGCGCCGTGAAGGATTGATGCTGACACTGAATAATTCACAGCAACCGTAAGAAAATTGCTGTCTGCTAAAGGCTCCTTCGGGAGCCTTTTTTATGTCTCAATACTTATACCCCAAATCATTTGAGCTGCAGATGCATTGGCTGCTCAAAGGATGACGGGTATGGGCAAAAAAAAACACCTGCGTATGGGCAGGTGTCTAAAACAATCAGGTCCAGGACAACAGATTTAGTGCCTCACTCAACGTTTTGCCTTCTGGATGATAGCGCTTGCGCGTTATCGGTCAGGATGACAATAGGCACTGTAAATTGGCTCTGCGTCATTCCCAGGTTTATGAAGCCGGAGCAAACATAATAGGTGGAATGAGCATCTACGGCGGGAATATTGCAGGACGCGTGCCAGGATGGCAAGGGTCTGTTAATAATTTTTTATTCTACTGATAATTAACAACTTTATTTTTATTACGTATCAGCACCCATTTTCAGAGATGTCAGAGACCGTCCGATAATCCCCCATTCTGTCGTCAGTGGACGACGTATGAATGTCAGCTTATATGAGTCTATATTTATCAATAAGATACGTGTCTCCTGACAGAGACAGGCATACAGCGGAATGTCGCGGATAAACAACAGGGTGAGTTGAGAAACTCCAGACGAAAAAAAACCTGCTTTAAAAAAGCAGGTTTCTTCGAATGTGGTCGGCGAGAGAGGATGACGCGCATCTTCGATGCTTGCCCTGCGGGTCGTTGCTAAAGCAACGTTGTCTCGCTTCGCTCGGCTCAAACCTCCTTCGGAGGTTCTCATCCTCTTTTACTACAGGCGAAAAAAAACCTGCTTTAAAAAAGCAGGTTTCTTCGAATGTGGTCGGCGAGAGAGGATTCGAACCTCCGACCCACTGGTCCCAAACCAGTTGCGCTACCAAGCTGCGCTACTCGCCGATGTCGTGCATCTTACTACTTTCTGATGCTAACTGCATCATTTAAATGAAATTTGTGTGTGGTGCGAAGGGAGGGACTCGAACCCTCACATCCGAAGGACACTAACACCTGAAGCTAGCGCGTCTACCAATTCCGCCACCATCGCATGTCACAATCACAAAATCATTTTTAGAGTGGGGTGGCTAATGGGGCTCGAACCCACGACAACTGGAATCACAATCCAGGGCTCTACCAACTGAGCTATAGCCACCATATCTCTAACTACTAACGTGAACTGTCAGACTTTAACATTTCACCGCAACTCTAGCGCATACTAAATGGTGCGCCCGACAGGATTCGAACCTGAGACCTCTGCCTCCGGAGGGCAGCGCTCTATCCAGCTGAGCTACGGGCGCTTAGCGCCGTTGCGGGTGGGGATACTACGGTTTTAACGCTTGGCTGTCTAGTGCTTTTTTTCAGAAATATTGCGTTTGATTACGCTTTATCCAATACGCATTAAAAGTAAGCGCCTTCCCTTCCCCACCCATGACTTACGGCGTTATTTTAGTTTTTCCGACGTCAGCGCGGCACGTTTGTGCATGCCGAGGCCGAAGTATATCAGCGACACCGCCGCGATGAAAATCCCACCCACCAGCAATGAAACGCGGGTATCCGGATTAATCGCCATACCGACCAGCACACACGCCAGGAAAAGCAGCGTCAGATAGTTGGTATAAGGAAAGAGAATCGATTTAAACGGATGGTTTTTCAGTTTCTCTTTATGCGCATCACGAAAACGCAGCTGGCTGATCAGCACCACAAACCACGGCACCATGCCCGGCAATACGCTGGCGCTGTAAACGTACACAAATACTTTCTCAGGATTCGGAATGATGTAGTTCAGGCACGAACCGACCAGCAGACACAAAATCGTGATCGCAATGCCGTAAACCGGCACACCGCTTTTAGATACATTGCTCAGGAAAGCTGGCAACTGACGATTCTGAGACAACGCATACAGCATGCGTCCGCAGCTATACATGCCGCTGTTACAACCCGACAGTGCCGCTGTCAGCACCACAAAGTTGATAATACCCGCCGCTGAAGCGATACCAATCTTCGCAAAGGTCAGCACGAACGGACTGCCGTGCGAGCCCATTTCGTTCCACGGGAAGATGGTGATGATAACGAAAATCGCGCCAACGTAGAAAATCAGGATACGCCACAGGATGTTATTGATGGCGCGTTTGAGGGTAACCTGCGGGTTTTTGGCTTCACCGGCGGTGATACCCACCAGTTCCACGCCCTGATAGGATGCCACGACAATACACAGCGCAAACAGGAAGCCTTTCCAGCCGCCGGCAAAGAAGCCGCCGTGCGCGGTCAGGTTCGCAAACCCCACCGGTTCGCCGTGATTACCAAATCCGAAGAAAATCACCGCCAGCCCGACTACGATCATCACAATGATGGTGGTGATTTTGATCAGCGCAAACCAGAACTCCATTTCGCCATAGAGTTTCACAGCCGCGAGGTTTGCCGCAGCAACAATCGCCACAGCCGCCAGCGCGGGGATCCACTGCGGTAAATCCGGGAACCAGTATTGCGCGTAAACGCCAATCGCGGTGATTTCGGAAATCCCCACCGCTATCCACATGAACCAGTAACTCCACGCGGTAAGATAACCGTAATACGGCCCGAGATATTTATGCGCATACACTGCAAACGAACCGGCCACCGGCTCCAGATGGAGCATTTCACCCATCGAACGCATGATAAAGAAGACGAACACACCAGCCAGAATGTACGCCAGTAACACTGACGGCCCGGCCCATTTCAGGGTGCTCGCCGCGCCCATGAATAATCCGACACCGATGGTACCGCCCAGAGCGATCAGCTCAATATGTCTCGCCTCCAGCCCCCGGTGTAGCCCACCCTTTTCTTCTTTATTCTCCATAGATCCTCAATTTCTCTCTCGTTGTGTTTGCCTTCCGGAAGGAGCGGAATGTTATTTTTATTGTGATGATGCCCGTATAGGGCGGAAAAACGGCGTTATGGTTCCGTATTTTCCGACGAGTTGCAAACGCCTATTGAGAAAGATAAGCACTGATATGCAAAGCGGACAGGAAACACAGGCAAGAGAAGTGAAGAAATGAGAGGTGACGCGCCGTCCTGAAGATTCAGAACGGCGGATTCGTTACAGACGACCGGTGTAGTAATAACGGACGAATTTGAGCAGTTTGAGCTGACGACGCAAACGGCTTGGCTGCAAAATTAGACGATAGAGCCATTCCAGCCCCATGTTTTGCCAGATTTTTGGCGCCCGTTTCACGTGGCCGGTGAAAACGTCGTAGGTGCCTCCGATGCCCATATAGAGCGCATCCGGATGAACCAGACGACAATCACGCATCAGGATTTCCTGTTTCGGCGAGCCCATCGCCACCGTCACAATCGCTGCCCCGCTGCCTCTGACGCGTTCGAATAACGAGCCACGCTGCTCCGGCGTGAAGTAGCCATTCTGGCTGCCGACAATATTGACGTTCCACTGCGTGCGCAGCTTTTCTTCCGTTTGTTCCAGAACTTCAGGTTTGCCGCCAATCAGAAAGACCGGCGTTCCTTCACGACCGGCGCGCTCCATCAGGCCTTCCCAGAGATCGGCACCGGCGATACGGGAAACCTGCGCCTGCGGGTATTTACGGCGGATGGCCCGCACAATGCTGATACCGTCAGGATATTTGTATTCAGCGCGGCCAATCAGCTCACTCATTTCCGGATTACTTTCGACGGTCAGCACTTTCTCGGCATTTATCGCCACCAGCGCACCGGTTTTCACCTTGTGACCGGCAAAAAGGTAATCGAGAAAATGCGCCATATTACGAAAGCCCCAAAGGCGGATCCCGCGGATATCGTATTGCGGAATGTTATTCTCCAGATTCATGATTCTTCCTTACCGCCAGCGGCTCCATGAGTTTTTTTCTGCGGGGTATTTTGGCACGTATCAGCCCGGCGGCGTCAAACATCCAGTACAACAATTTGGCCACCACCAGACATGCGCCGAAAACGACACAGAAGAAGACCACCCGCGAAAAGAAGGAATCCACGCCTTCACGGGCCAGCACAATCATATTAAAGACCGCACCGAAGCAAAAACTTTGCAGGATGGCGGCTTTGTAGCGGTTGGTGTCTGCTTTGCCTTTTTCGTACAACCAGTCGAACCATTTGATGATCATACCGACGGCGACAGCGCCCAGCGGGATAAACCACACGCCGCCCATCACCACCAGCGAGCCAATCAGCGTCGGGGAAATCGCCAGACCGGAATGGTTATCCAGCACTTCCCAGGTGAAATAGTTGGCCGAGTTAAGCACCACGCCCGGACGATCGTGCCACAGCCAGCCGGGGATAAAGACGTAGAAATCACGCACAATCGGTGCCAGTCCCTGAAAACTGATTTTGTCGTAGTTTTGCAGCAACAGCCCCAGATTCTCCCACGGCGAGAAGGTATCGCGCGTCAGATAAAGGAAGGTATAAATGGCCTCCGGACCGCTGACGTTCAGACCGTAGCGTTTAAGCGCCAGCCAGAACATGCCGACGATACCCAGCACGCCCGCCGCCGCCAGCATCCATAAGCTGATCCAGCCGCGAACAATGCCAATAAACAGAAACAGGGCGAACGCGATAATGATATTGGCACGGGTTCCGCCGACGATGACATACGTCAGGAAGCCAAACGCCACCGTACTGGCGAGGAAAAACAGCCAGCGGCGCACGTCGGGTTTAAGGAAAAAGACCACCAGCATGGCCGGAATAAAGAAGTAGAAGAAACGCTTGAGCGCCACGCCGGACACATCGCTGGAGAATATCTGGCTGTACGACTTGAGCTTAAACAGCAAAAAGCCGTTATGCGCAAAGAAAATAGAAACCGTCACCACCGCAATCAGCGCCAGCAACATCCAGGTGAGATGGGTTTCCACCCGGTTCATGGTAAACAGCGGGCGTGAAGGCCCGTCACGTTTTGCCTTCAGCCGTGTTTTATAGCTGACGTAATAAATGCCGTAGAAACAGGTGGCGGCCAGCATGGCCTGCAACAGGTTTTCGACCGGCACCACTTTTACATCAAACTGGAAAACCAGCAGACAAGTCAGAGGAAAACCGAAATAGAACGTCAGCAGATAGAGCAGCGAAAACAAGACGTTGAAGTTAAAGCGCACGCGGCGAAACTCTTTATACGTCAGCGTCAGAATGAACAGCAGCGAGAACGCATACACCAGTGACAAGCCACCGAGCTGTGTCAGCGTCATGATGCGTCTCCCGCCGCCAGCTGCAAGGCCTGCTGCCAGCCCGCGATGTAATTCGGATTAAAAAAGGCGATATTTTGGCGATCAGCGCTCAGCAACTGGCGTCGTGCTTCCGCCACTGTTCTGGCATCCAGCGCATCGCCGTAAAACAGCACCGGCAAATGCTGCTCAGCCAGATCCTGCCAGAATGGATTCTGAAGGCTGACGACGAACGGCACGCCGAACTGGATAAGCAGACATTGCGTCCCAATGCCCTGCTGGCGGTCGAAAATAAAATACCCCAGCGAACAGCGGCGCAGCACGTTGAGATAGTCGTCAAACGCCATCGCGCCGGTCATCAGTTCAACGTTTTCAGGCGCAAAAAGTTTTAATGCCTCAGCGCGAACCTGCTCAATGTAAGTCTGGTTATTGGCCGGATAGCCCATCGGGATAATCACCCGGATATCGGCTCCGAACTGCTGATGCAACGAACGCAGCGCTTCAATATGCCGGTTAGTGCGATCGCCGGAGTTACCGACCAGAACCGTCATCGGCCCTTCGGGCTCGGGCAAATCCGCAAGCTGCGTGAGCGCCGGATCCATCCGCGTCGGGAAATACAGCAACGAAGAAGGCACGCGGGGATGGCGCTGATGGAAGTGGATCAAGTCACCGCGGGTGGCGAAAACATGCCCGATACGGCCCTGCGCCAGACGACGCATCAGATAGAACAGACGGAATTTCAGACCGCCTGCCGATTCATAAAGGTCTGCGCCCCAGATATGCCAGCTGACCTGTCGTGCCTTAATTTTGCCGGTCAGCAATGCCAGCCAGAGTGTCGGATTAAACTGGCCGTGGAAGAAAAAGTGATGTGTGCGTTCCTGCGCGCGGGAAATCACCGCCGCCGCCAGCGTCTTTTTATCCGGATAAACGCGAATATCCAGACGCGTGAACTCAGCAAACGCTGATGCATCCGCCGCCGCGACCATAAAATGACAAATCAGCTTTTCCGGCGCGCATTCGGCCAGTACATCATTAAAAAAGCGCAGTACGGTGACATTATGGTGGGGAATGTCAGATCCCAGAACGTGAATCAGCGTTGTCATGCTCGTCTACGATAGATAACAAATACGGTGCAACACAGGGTGAAATAGACGATGTAGGTCGCCATATAGGCCTGTGCAGCGCCAAGAGAACCGTGTATCGGGATCAGCCAGTGAGAGAATCCCGTCAGTAACGCGAACTGGCTGATTTCAGTCAGCACGTAAAAGCGCAATGACGCTCTGGCGATCACCAGATACCCAAAAACATACGAGCCGACTTTCAGCACATCGCCGACCAGTTGCCACGCAAACAAATCGCGCATCGCGATAAATTGTTTTGAAAACAGCAGCCAGATAGCGAAGTCGCGCAGCAGCCAGACGGTAAAACTGACCGCCGCAACCGCTGGCAAAACGAATTTCAGCGATTTCACAATCTCGCGAGTGACATCGCGTTTATCGGTCAGGCGCGATAACGTCGGTAACAGATACACGCTGAAAGAGGCGGTAATGAACTGTAAATAGGCATCGGAAATGCTGCTGACACCCTGCCAGATCCCCACATCTTTCCAGCTGTAATGCTCCGCCAGCAGATTTCGCATCATCACATACGCCACCGGTAAGGTAACGGAGGTGATCAGCGCCATCAGCGTAAATTTGCCCAGATGGCTGGCGATAAAGCGATCCCAGCCCGGCTTTAAATAATGCAGCGGGAAGGATTTTCGC
This sequence comes from Rahnella sp. ATs2, assembly GCF_051851855.1. Taxonomy (NCBI): domain Bacteria; kingdom Pseudomonadati; phylum Pseudomonadota; class Gammaproteobacteria; order Enterobacterales; family Yersiniaceae; genus Rahnella; species Rahnella sp. ATs2. The sequence continues at coordinate 100,148 of NZ_JBLYPL010000017.1, forward strand.
CGCCACAACATACCGCCCGCAGGCAGGATCACCAGCGCCGGCACCAGCGCCAGCCCGGCCAAAGCGCCTTCGTAGCCGCCCAGCTTAAAGCACAGCAGATAGGCCAGAAGACCTATCAGGCTGCCGCCGATCACCGCCAGCGCGTTGCCCATGGCATCACGGTAGCCTCTCAGGATGGCCTGAAAATAGTTGGCGTAGGCGATGCCCATCTGAATAAAAGCCACAAAGCGGACGACTGCCTGATAGCGGTCATGGCCGAACAGCGCGATACTCACCGGTCCGGCGGCCAGCAGGAAAACGGCCGCCAGCACCGTCGAGAAACCTAAAATCAGCGTGGAAGACGTGCCGAGAACGGCTTGTAACCGCTCCGGGTTTTCATGATGTTCAGCGACGTATTTGGTAACGCCGTTGAAAATTCCGGCACCGGAAAGCACGCCCAATACTGTCACCAGCTGGCGGAAATTCCCCGCCTGCCCCACACCATCAGGCCCGAAAGCCACCGCCAGCAGTTTCACCACCAGCAGCCCGGCACCGATTTTAATCAGCGTGGAACCAGCGGTCCAGACGGACGCTTTTGCCAGCGACATATCAGGCGAAATATTGCAGCATGGCCGCAATCACCGTGCGCTGCGTGTCGTCGGTCATGTTGTAGAACAACGGCAGTCGCACCAGACGTTCACTTTCTTTGGTCGTGAAACGATCGACACCAGAGAAACGACCAAAATCTTCACCCGCCGGACAGGCGTGCAGCGGGATGTAATGGAATACAGTCAGGATATCCGCCGCTTTCATGTGACGAATAAACGCGTCGCGGTCTTCGATATCGTTCAGGCGGACATAGAACATGTGGGCGTTTTGCACGCAATCTTGCGGAACTGAAGGCAACTGAACGCGGCCAGCGTCGGCCAGATCCTGCAACGCTTCGTAATACTCATTCCAGATGCTCAGACGGCGCTGGTTAATCTTTTCAGCGGCATCGAGATTTCCCCACAGATACGCGGCCTGTAAATCGGACATCAGATAACTGGAACCGATATCACGCCAGGTGTATTTATCCACCTGCCCGCGGAAGAACTGACTGCGGTTAGTGCCTTTTTCGCGAATGATTTCAGCGCGGTCAATCAGCGCCGGATCGTTAATCAGCGTTGCCCCGCCTTCGCCACCCGCAGTGTAATTTTTGGTTTCGTGAAAACTGAAACAGCCGATATGACCTATAGTGCCCAACGCTTTGCCTTTATAAGTCGACATCACGCCCTGCGCCGCATCTTCCACCACAAACAGACGATGCTTTTCGGCCAGCGCCATAATGGTGTCCATTTCACAAGCCACACCGGCGTAATGCACGGGAACAATGACTTTCGTTTTCTCAGTGATCGCCGCTTCAATCAGGGTTTCGTCGATATTCATGGTGTCCGGACGGACATCAACAAACACGATTTTGGCACCACGCAGCACGAACGCATTAGCGGTCGAGACAAAGGTGAAGCTCGGCATGATCACTTCGTCGCCGGGATGGATATCGAGCAATAACGCCGCCATTTCCAGAGAAGCGGTACAGGATGGCGTCAGCAACACTTTCGGGCAGTTAAAACGTTGTTCAAACCACTTCTGGCAGCGCAGGGTAAATCCGCCATCGCCACACAGTTTGCCGCTGCTCATCGCCTCGCGCATGAAATCAATTTCAGTACCCACAATCGGTGGCGCATTAAAAGGGATCATCGTTTCACCTGTACAACCAGTACGCCGTGCGGGTGACTTTGCCACCGCTGGCGAGATAAAGATTCAAGGCCGCGAGATTGCCGGTTTGGGTGGCGACATACAATCGCGACACGCCTTGTTCAGCACACCATTTTTTCGCAGCCACCATTAACTTTTTGCCCGCTCCCTGCCCCTGACACTCAGGTCTGACAGCCAGCAGGCCGATTCTTACGTCATCTTCGGACAGACGTCGCAGCGTGACAAAACCCAGTTCGTTGCCCTGTTCATCGTCTGCCCACAGGCAAAGGTGATCAAAGGTGCCGAGAACCGCTTTTTCTGCCCACATCGTGTAAAAACGTGCGCTGTCATCCGGCTGATACCAGGGTGCGCGAAAACGACTGAGGCGAAATGCCTGACGGGCAATTGCGGTCACACCGGCAATGTCTTCCGGAATGGCCAGACGCCCGGCCGCCAGCGCGTTATCCTGCGGCGTCACCGTCACGCAAATGTCCGTTTCACCTTCTGCCAGCCGGAAACCCAGCGCCGAAAGCGCATCCAGCGTGTGCGTTTCTGACGCATCCACTTTCGCCTGCACCAGCGCATAGTCATCCAGCGCCTGTGTCGTGATGCCAGTCGCTGTGGTGTCCGGTGTCAGTCGCGCGCTTTTCAGCCCGAAGAATTCACTCTCCCAGACCAGCGGTTCAAGCACGCCGCGCAACGGCTGGTTTATCGCCATACGCCTTTGGTATCCACAATCCAGGACTGCTGGATCTGATCGGCGGGGATCGCTTTAAACGATTTATGATCGACCAGCATCACCAGCAGATCGGCTTCTTTCAGCGCACGATCAACAGGCTGTAGCGTGACTTTGTCCGCGAGTGACGCCGGAAGCTGATGCACGTTAGGTTCAACCGCCCAGGTTTCACCTGAATGCCAGTCAGCAATCAGATGGGTCACTTCAACTGCCGGACTTTCGCGGAGATCGTCAATATTCGGTTTAAAAGCCAGCCCGAAGCAGGCGATTTTGATATCAGCAGCACGCTTGCCGGTCACGGTAAGGCAATCCGCCAGCGCCGCTTTCACACGGTCAACGACCCAGTGCGGTTTGCTGTCGTTCACTTCACGCGCCGTGCGGATCATGCGCGCCAGCTCAGGGTTTTGTGCCACGATAAACCACGGATCAACTGCGATACAGTGGCCGCCGACACCCGGACCGGGTTGTAAAATATTCACGCGCGGATGGCGGTTCGCCAGACTAATCAGTTCCCAGACGTTAATCCCCTGCGCATCACAAATCAGCGACAGCTCGTTCGCAAAGGCAATATTCACGTCACGGAAACTGTTTTCGGTCAGCTTGCACATTTCAGCGGTGCGGGAATGGGTGATCACACATTCGCCTTCGAGGAAAATGTTATACAAGTCACTGGCTCGCTGTGAACACACCGAAGTCATGCCGCCAATCACGCGGTCATTTTTAATCAGCTCAACCATCACCTGCCCAGGCAAAACACGTTCAGGACAGTAGGCGACGTTGATATCAGACTGCTCGCCGGCCTGCTGAGGGAAGCTCAGATCAGGGCGGGCTTCTGCCAGCCACTGCGCCATTTGCTCTGTCGCACCGACCGGTGAAGTGGATTCCAGAATAATCAGATCGCCTTTTTTCAGAACCGGCGCCAGCGAGCGGGCGGCAGATTCGACGAATTTCATATCCGGCAAATGATCGCCCTTAAATGGCGTCGGTACGGCAATCAGGAACGCATCAGCCGGTTCAGGCTGCGTCGTTGCGCGCAGGAAACCGTCTTCAACCGCACGCTTTACCAGCACATCAAGGTCTGGCTCAACAATATGGATAGCGCCGCGGTTAATGGTTTCCACGGCGTGCTGATTGATATCCACACCCACCACTTTTTTCTGACGGGAGGCGAAAGCGGCGGCGGTAGGTAAACCGATGTAACCCAGGCCAATAACAGAAATAGTGTCAAAACTCATTGTGATACCCAATGATTTTTCAAAGCGTCAAGAATGTGGCGACAGGCATGCCCGTCACCGTAAGGATTGTGCGCCCGGCTCATGCTGTTGTATTCGTTTTCATCGTTCAGCAGGCGATTCACTTCCTCTACTATTTTAGCGGGATCTGTCCCTACCAGCCGCACCGTTCCGGCATCAACCGCTTCCGGGCGTTCGGTAGTTTCACGCATCACCAGCACGGGCTTGCCCAGCGACGGTGCTTCTTCCTGCACGCCACCGGAATCGGTGAGGATCAGATACGCTTTATCCATCAGATAGACAAACGGCAGATAATCCTGCGGATCAATCAGAACAATATTATCAATGCCTTGCAGAATGCGGTTCACCGGTTCACTGACGTTCGGATTGAGATGGACCGGATAAACGATTTGTACGTCGGGATGCTGACGGGCGATGTCCGCTAAAGCCGAGCAGATGCGCTCAAAGCCTTCCCCGAAACTTTCACGACGGTGGCCGGTGACCAGAATCAGCTTTTTAGCGGCATCAAGGAACGGGTAGCTATCCGCCAGTTGCTGAGCCAGCGACGCATCACTGCTAAAGCGATCACGCACCCACAGCAGCGCATCAATCACGGTATTGCCGGTGACAAAAATGCCCTGCGGAGCAATATTTTCCTGCTGCAAATTTGCGCGGGCGTTTTCCGTCGGTGCGAAATGCCACTTAGCCAGATGCCCGGTCAGCAGACGGTTGCCTTCTTCCGGCCAGGGAGAAGAGAGATCGCCGGTACGCAATCCGGCCTCAACATGACCGACAGGGATCTGGTGATAAAACGCAGCAAGGCTAGCCGACAATGTCGTCGTCGTGTCGCCATGCACCAGAACAACATCAGGCTGGAATTCATCCAGCACAGGCTTCAGCCCGGTCAGGATGCGGCTGGTAATTTCCGTCAGCCCCTGCCCCGGTTTCATGACGTTAAGATCATAATCCGGTGTAATTTCAAAGAGGCGTAATACCTGGTCGAGCATTTCACGGTGCTGGGCCGTGACACAAACTTTGGATTCAAATGCCGCATCCTGCGACAAAGCGAGCACCAGCGGGGCCATTTTAATGGCTTCCGGACGGGTGCCGAAAATCGTCAACACTTTCACAATGTGTTTCTCTTATTTTTACGGCGAGTCAGGGCCACGCCAGCCCCGATAAGACCACCGACAATGCCCCACATAATCATCAGTAATACCCTGCGGGGACTGTCACGTTTTACTGGCTCTTCCGGCGTTCTCAGATAACGATAGGTCTGGAATTTCGCGGTGGGCGTAGGGCCGACATTCAGTGTTGAAAGCATCGCGCGGTTCTGGTCGTAATCAAGATCAAACCCCGGACCTGAAGCCTGCAATAATTCCAGACGGGCTTTCAACATCGGCACGCCCAGCAGGAACATATCGGAATTCGGCAGTTCTTCGGCAGGCGTATCGGTCACGCTTTTATTGATATTTTGCTGCTGAGCTATCTTAAGTGCCTGTTCAGTGGTGTTTGTCGTGCGGGCGAAAACAGCCTGCGCCACGGCTTCCTGACGCTTCACCTGGGCTTTCATGGACTGTGTACGAGCCGCCCATGCGCCTTCCAGTTCATCATATAAATGCTGTGCCGCGCGATGACTGGCGAAATCAACATACTGACGCAGCAGCTTATTGGCGTCGGTGGCGTTTTCCGCTGTCAGCTTAACAATATCATTCGGCACTTTTGCCGCATCACGCGCCGTAAACTGAATGTCGTTGATCAGTTCATCGAGCAGAACGGCATCGGCACGCGGGTCATTCTCCTGACGCTGCTTGTAATAAGGACTTTGCATCCAGAAATCGCGGCGTGTGTCGTACGCTGCCAGCTGCATAACAAACTCGTTATACGCCTCATCAGAAATCGCCGGACGGTTAACGTCCGATTGCGGCGCATTACGGATATCTAAATTGCGCAGGAACTGCGCCTGGGAGAAATAGGAAGACAGATTATTTACTGTCGGGCGGTCAGTAATCGCCGTGGAACTCCACTCCTGTTTCATCAGATAAGATGAACCCAGTGCCACCAAAGCAAACAGTATCGCCAGGCCAGCAATCCAGAATTTACCGTTCCATAGCGTGCAGCACAGGCCGCGAATATCGAGTTCATTCTCGATGTCGTGTTCGTTCTGGTTTCTGATCATTTCTGGTTTATCCACAGCCAGTATGCCCCTGCTTAAGAGAGTGATTATTGATTAGAGGAACGGCGCAAACGCCTTTTAATACGTTTAATAAACCGCGCCACACGCCAGGCGTGCTTGATGCAGATGCCATACAACAGGAAGGCAACAAAAAATAAGGCCAGCATGACCCATTCGGGGACGAAACTCAGGTGCTCGCCAATCACGCCGATGCCCGCGAGGAGCGCTGCCGCTAATGTGATCAGAACAAAGGCCTGCCGGGAAGTAAAACCTGCCCGCATGATCAAATGATGAATGTGCTGGCGGTCAGCAGAGAACGGGCTCATTCCTTTGCGCAAGCGGCGGTACATGATGGCAACCATGTCCATCAGCGGAATGGCGATAAGCCACAGCGCGGTCACCGGATTCATCGGATGGGATTCGCCTTGCGTACTTTGCAAAAGGATCCAAATCACGGTGAAACCAATCAGCGTGCTGCCCGCATCGCCCATAAAGACTTTATAGCGCGGCCCCAAAACACCCAGATTGAGCAAAATATAAGGAACGATGGCGGCAATCATCGCAAAGCACCAGAGCGCCAGCTCCATATGCCCGCTGTCATACATGATGATGCCTAATGAGCCGAAGCTGACACAAGACAGACCGCCCAGTAATCCGTCGATACCATCGACCATATTAAAGGCATTGATAGCGGCCCATACGGCAAACAATGTGATGAGATAGCCAAACGGACCTAATACCATTTCCCACGGGCCAATCAGATGGCCGAGGCTGCGCAGATCGAGGTTAGCGAAACTCATCATCGCGATAGCGACGACGGCCTGAACCATGGCACGGGTTTTGACACTGATATCGTAACGGTCGTCCAGCGCACCGACGAGCACCAGCAAACCGGCGCAGGCAAGATAAAGCTTGCCATGTGGAATGGTGTAATTGGTGATCAGAAAGGCAAAGCAAACGCCTGCATAGACAGAAATGCCGCCCACCAGCGGGATCAACCCCTGGTGACGTTTACGAAAATTGGGTTTATCAACGAGTCCTATTTTATTCGCAACCTTCCGGGCAACGAACAAAAAGAGGAATGAAAATACGAAGACAACAGCTAGCTCAGTACTCATATTGAGTAAATTCACAGTTAAGAGATCTCTTCTGCAAAAATAAGGTGCGGGGAATGGAAAACATCATAAACCTCACAGCCTTAAATCATATCCTATGGTGACAGTTATGGTTTTGTCTCGGGCAAGACCTTATCTGCTGCCATTTCTCGGGCAATCTACCGACAAAGTAAAGAAAGGGCATGTGAAAAACCATCAGCTATTATCCGAATAGTCTGACCATCTTTCCAAAGTAGCATTATGGTAGCTACCAAAAGCAAAAAACGCCACGACTGAGCGTGGCGTTAGACTGAGTTTTACACCAAATTACGACCGTTTCATCATGTCGAAGAAGTCGTCATTGGTTTTGGTCATGGCGAGCTTGTTAATGAGGAATTCCATCGCATCAATCTCACCCATCGGATGAATGATTTTGCGCAGGATCCACATTTTTTGCAGCTCTTCAGACGTGGTCAGCAGCTCTTCTTTACGGGTACCTGAGCGGTTGTAGTCAATCGCAGGGAATACACGTTTTTCAGCGATTTTACGCGCCAGATGCAGTTCCATGTTGCCGGTACCTTTGAATTCTTCATAGATAACTTCATCCATTTTAGAACCGGTATCGACCAGCGCCGTAGCGATGATAGTCAGGCTTCCACCCTCTTCCACGTTACGTGCAGCACCGAAGAAACGTTTCGGACGGTGCAGGGCGTTGGCGTCCACACCACCGGTCAGGACTTTACCTGACGCTGGAACCACGGTGTTGTAGGCACGCGCCAGACGGGTGATAGAGTCCAGCAAAATGATCACGTCTTTCTTATGCTCAACCAGACGCTTCGCCTTCTCGATAACCATTTCGGCTACCTGCACGTGACGGGATGCCGGTTCGTCAAAGGTAGAAGCGATAACTTCGCCTTTTACCAGACGTTGCATCTCGGTCACTTCTTCCGGACGTTCGTCAATCAGCAGAACCATCAGTACGCAATCAGGATGGTTGTACGCAATGCTGGTCGCGATGTTTTGCAGCAGCATGGTTTTACCGGCTTTCGGCGGTGCAACAATCAGACCACGTTGGCCACGGCCAATCGGAGAGGCTAAGTCGAGTACGCGAGCGGTCAAATCTTCTGTTGAACCGTTACCACGTTCCATACGCAGACGTGAATTTGCATGCAGAGGGGTTAAGTTTTCGAACAGGATTTTGCTGCGGGCGTTTTCGGGTTTGTCGTAGTTAACTTCGTTAACTTTCAACAGGGCAAAATAACGTTCACCTTCTTTAGGTGGGCGGATTTTACCGGAAATGGTGTCGCCAGTGCGAAGGTTGAAGCGGCGGATTTGGCTTGGTGATACGTAGATGTCGTCGGGGCCTGCGAGGTAGGAACTGTCTCCGGAGCGGAGGAAACCAAATCCATCCTGCAATATCTCCAGTACGCCATCACCGAAGATGTCTTCTCCGCTTTTCGCATGCTGCTTCAATATTGAAAAGATAATGTCTTGCTTGCGCATGCGGGCCTGGTTTTCCAGTCCCATATTTTCGCCGAGTGCAATCAGGTCAGAGACCGGCGTATTCTTTAATTCGGTAAGATTCATAATGGTGGGTTCTTAAACTCGGGGTATGTCTCGAACATCTGTCGTGAATGGGTATGGCAGGGTCATCCATGCCTGTTTATTGTATGACACTTAAATAACAGCCCAGAAATCCAGCCGCAGGCAGTCGCACGCGGGCGATTCTTGAGGGGTAATGCTGATATTGAAGGTGTCTTAAAGCCGATTTTGTCAAAACCGTTAGATGGTCAAGCACAGTGCCAGTTCAATTTAATTATTATTCAAAGAAACTTTATAGGCAGATGTTTTTGACACAACAGAGTAAAACGTAAGAATCAAACTACAGGTAAGCTCTATTTGCAGTAAGCGTAAACTTAGCACGCTTCTTGACAGGCGTCTAGCGGACAATGTGAAAAACACGGCAGCCCGCTAAACACCTGGCTTGGGTCATCCGGACCTATTACAGATTAGCTGTTAAGAACTCTTTCAGCTGACCTTTCGACAGTGCGCCAACTTTAGTTGCTGCGACTTCGCCGCCTTTAAATAACAGCAGGGTAGGAATACCACGGATGCCGTATTTAGGTGCAGTACCTGGGTTTTCATCGATATTCAGTTTCGCGATGGTCAGCTTGCCTTCGAACTCAGTGGCAATTTCATCCAGAATTGGAGCGATCATTTTGCATGGTCCGCACCACTCTGCCCAAAAATCGACCAGCACCAGCCCTTCGGCTTTCAATACGTCGTTGTCGAAACTGTCATCGGTCAGGTGAATAATTTTATCGCTCATGTTTACTCCAAAGGATTATCTTTACCTTGTTGATGTAGCATTAACCAACATCAGGTTGACTTTATTTCACCGGATACGCTTTCGTAAAGCAATAGTTAGCTGATATTCTACCACACTATGAGCAAAACACACTTGACCGAACAGAAGTTTTCCGACTTCGCCCTGCACCCGCTGGCAGTAGAAGCCCTTGAAAAGAAAGGGTTCCATTACTGCACGCCTATTCAGGCATTGGCATTGCCGATCACGCTCGCTGGGCGTGATGTTGCAGGTCAGGCGCAAACCGGTACCGGCAAGACGCTGGCTTTTCTAGCGTCTACTTTCCATTATCTGCTTTCTCACCCTGCTGCGGAAGGTCGTCAGACTAACCAGCCGCGTGCCTTGATCATGGCACCTACGCGTGAACTCGCGGTGCAGATCCATTCCGACGCCGAAGCATTATCTGAATCTACCGGACTGAAACTAGGTCTGGCCTATGGCGGCGACGGTTACGACAAACAGCTTAAAGTGCTGGAGAGCGGCGTGGACATCCTGATCGGAACCACTGGCCGTTTAATCGATTACACTAAACAGAACCATATCGACCTGGGCGCAATCCAGGTAGTGGTGCTGGATGAAGCAGACCGCATGTTCGATCTGGGCTTCATCAAAGATATCCGCTGGTTGTTCCGCCGGATGCCACCTGCTAATCAACGCCTGAACATGCTGTTCTCAGCAACCCTTTCCTATCGTGTGAAAGAACTGGCGTTCGAAAACATGAACAATGCCGAGTCGATTGAAATCGAACCGGAACAAAAAACCGGTCACCGTATTCAGGAAGAACTGTTCTATCCTTCAAACGAAGAAAAAATGCGCCTGTTACAGACGCTGATTGAAGAAGAATGGCCAGACCGTTGCATTATCTTCGCGAACACCAAACACCGCTGTGAAGACGTCTGGGGCCATCTGGCTGCCGATGGTCATCGCGTTGGCTTGCTGACCGGCGACGTTCCGCAGAAAAAACGTCTGCGCGTTCTGGAAGATTTCACCAAAGGCACGATCGATATTTTGGTGGCGACTGACGTTGCTGCCCGTGGTTTGCACATTCCTGCCGTAACGCACGTCTTTAACTATGACCTGCCTGACGACTGTGAAGACTACGTACACCGCATTGGCCGTACCGGTCGCGCGGGACTTAGCGGTCATTCCATCAGCCTGGCCTGTGAAGAATATGCCCTGAATCTGCCGGCGATTGAAACGTACACCGGCCACAGCATTCCGGTCAGTAAATACAACAGCGATGCGCTGTTAACTGATTTGCCTCCTGCAAAACGTCTTGCCCGCTCGCGTACCGGTAACGGCCCGCGTCGCAACAGCAATTCGTCTTCACGTCGCAGCAGTGCACCACGTAGCAACCGTAAACGTCCGGGCTGATAACCTATGCTAAGCTCCACCTCACTGTATGCAGCGATTGATCTGGGCTCTAACAGCTTTCACATGCTGGTTGTTCGTGAGGTGGCAGGCAGTATCCAGACCCTCGCCAGAATTAAGCGCAAAGTGCGTCTCGCAGCCGGTCTGGATAAGCAAAACCAGCTTTCTCAGGATGCGATGCAGCGCGGATGGCAATGCCTGAAGCTATTTTCTGAAAGATTGCAGGATATCCCCCGCGACCAAATCCGCGTCGTTGCTACCGCAACGCTGCGGCTTGCCAGTAATGCCGACGAATTTCTGGGTAAAGCGCAGGAAATCCTTGGCTGTCCGATTCAGGTCATCACCGGTGAAGAAGAAGCGCGTCTGATTTATCACGGCGTTGCCCATACGACGGGCGGCCCGGATAAACGTCTGGTTGTTGATATTGGTGGCGGCAGCACAGAACTGGTCACCGGTGTTGGCGCGCAGGCCACCACGCTGTTCAGTCTTTCCATGGGCTGTGTGACCTGGCTTGAGCGTTATTTTGCAGACCGCAATCTGGCCAAAGAAAACTTCGATCAGGCTGAACAGGCTGCGATCGACATGATCATGCCTGTTTCACCAGAGCTGATTGCCAATGGCTGGCAGATTTGCGTCGGAGCTTCCGGAACCGTGCAGGCATTGCAGGAAATCATGGTCGCTCAGGGCATGGATGAACGCATCACGTTGCCTAAGCTTCAGCAACTCAAACAGCGCGCCATACAGTGCGGCAAACTGGAAGAGCTGGAGATTGAAGGCCTGACTCTTGAACGTGCGCTGGTTTTCCCCAGCGGACTGTCCATTCTGATCGCCATTTTCAAAACGCTGAACATCGAAACCATGACACTCGCTGGCGGCGCGCTGCGTGAAGGTCTGGTTTACGGCATGCTGCATTTGCCGATTGAACAGGATATCCGTCAGCGTACGCTGCGGAATCTGCAACGCCGTTACCTGCTCGATAATGAACAGGCTGAACGCGTCGCTCAGCTGGCAGAGAATTTCTCGCTGCAGGTGGCTCAGGAATGGAAACTGGATGCCCGCGCCCGTGACTTACTCAACAGCGCTTGCCTGATCCACGAAATCGGACTGAGTGTCGATTTCAAAAAAGCGCCGCATCACGCCGCGTATCTTATTCGTCATCTGGATTTGCCGGGCTTCACGCCTGCGCAGAAAAAGCTGCTGGCAACGCTTTTGCAAAATCAGAATGGCACGCTGGATTTGCCGCTGCTGAATGAGCAAAATGCCGTACCGCCGCGTCAGGCTCAGCGTCTTTGCCGCATTATGCGACTGGCGATTATCTTTGCCAGCCGCCGCCGCGACGACACATTGCCTGCGGTGCGTTTACGCGCCAATGATGATGAGCTGAGTGTGATTGTGCCGCAGGGCTGGCTGGAACAGCATCCGCTGCGCGCTGAAGAGTTAGAACAGGAAAGCCACTGGCAGAGTTATGTCCACTGGCCGATGTTTGTCGAAGAACAGTAAACGTTCATTTGAAAATCATTAAAAAAAGCAGAGACCTGAGCGATCAGCCTCTGCTTTTTTTGTGGTTCATGTTTAAGGTCTGTTGGTTAAAGTCTGACGACTAATTGCCGCCCCTGGCTTTCGCCAGCTGTTCGCGGATTTTCTCCAGATGGCTTTGCCCTTTCACCATGCGTTCCTGGGCGCTGACCACCTTACGTTCACTTTCCCACGCCAGATCGTCCTGCGGTAATTCCAGCAGGAAGCGGCTCGGTTCCGGGCGGATCAGCTCACCGTACTGGCGGCGCTCCCGGCAAAGGGTAAACGTCAGCTCTTTCTGCGCACGGGTAATACCCACATACGCCAGACGCCGCTCTTCATCCACGTTATCTTCATCAATACTGCTCTGATGCGGTAACAGCCCTTCTTCCATGCCGACCAGATAGACATACGGGAACTCCAGCCCTTTTGAGGCGTGCAGCGTCATCAGCTGAACCTGATCCAGCTCTTCATCGTTCTCGCCACGTTCCATCATGTCGCGCAGCGTAAAGCGCGTGACCACCTGAGTGAGCGTCATCGGCTCATCCAGATCGGTGCCTTCCAGCATTTCTGTCATCCAGCTGAACAGCTGATTGACGTTTTTCATGCGCATTTCTGCCGCTTTCGGACTCGGCGAGGTTTCGAACAGCCAGCTTTCGTAATCAACGCCGTGGATCAAATCTCTGACGGCAGCGACCGGTTCACGTTCTGCCAGCTCGGAAATATTGCCCATCCAGTGCGTGAAACGTTGCAGGGATTCCAGGCCACGACCGGTCAGAGACTGACTCAGTCCCATATCAAAACTGGCTTTGAACAATCCTTTGTTGCGCTGATTCGCCCACTCTCCCAGTTTCTGCAACGTAGCCGCACCGATTTCACGGCGTGGCGTGTTAACGATACGCAGGAAAGCACTGTCGTCATCGGGATTGGTCAGCACACGCAGATAGGCCAGCAGGTCTTTAATCTCCGGTCGGGAGAAGAAGGAAGTGCCGCCGGAAATACGGTACGGGATGCGGTTCTGCATCAGCATTTTTTCAAACAGGCGCGACTGGTGATTACCGCGGTATAAAATTGCGTAATCGCCATAAGCTGTTTTATTGATGAAGTGATGAGCGATCAGCTCACCCACGACGCGTTCCGCCTCATGGTCTTCATTATTCGCTGTCACCACTTTCAGTGACTCGCCATAAGCCAGTTCAGAGAACAGACGCTTCTCGAACACATGCGGGTTATTGGCGATCAAAATGTTGGCGGCTTTCAGAATACGCTGCGTGGAACGGTAATTCTGTTCCAGCTTGATGACCTGCAACTGCGGGAAATCTTCTTTCAGCAGCACCAGGTTTTGCGGCCGTGCGCCACGCCAGGAGTAAATCGACTGGTCATCGTCGCCGACCACCGTAAAGCGTGCGCGGTTGCCGACCAGCAGTTTCACCATCATGTACTGGCTGGTGTTGGTGTCCTGATATTCATCGACCAGCAGATAACGCAGCTTGTTCTGCCAGCGTTCGCGCACTTCTTCATTTTTCTGCAACAGCAGCGTCGGCAACAGGATCAGGTCGTCGAAATCGAGAATATTACAGGCACGCATATGGTCGTGATAAAGGCTGTAGCAGTGCGCGAAGATCTGATCGCGTTCCGATCGCGCCCGACCGGCGGCATGGGAAGGATCAACCAGATCGTTTTTCCAGTTGGAGATCGTCGACACCAGTTGCTGCAATAACGTTTTATCGTTCTCCAGCCATTTCTCGCTCAGCTCTTTGAGCAGCGCCAACTGGTCCTGATCATCAAATAAAGAGAAGTTAGATTTCATGCCCAGCGCAGCAAATTCGCGCTTGATGATCTCCAGACCCAGCGTATGGAAGGTGGCAATCAGTAAGCCCCGCGCCTCTTTGCGCCCGAGGGTTTGTCCGACACGCTCTTTCATTTCGCGTGCGGCTTTATTGGTAAAGGTGACGGCCGCGATGTGACGTGCCTGATAACCACATTCACGGATCAGGTGTGCGATTTTATTGGTAATGACCCGGGTTTTGCCTGAGCCAGCCCCCGCCAGAACCAGGCAGGGTCCGGTGACGAATTCGACGGCGTTTTGTTGGCTGGGGTTTAATCGCATGGCGTATTTTTGCTCACCTGATAGACAAGGACGGCGATTGTAGCAGAAACGCCGTCTGAGATTGACTGGCTTTACAGCGCAATTTCTTATCCCGGAACGCAGGCCGGATTCCCCACGCGCCGTTTCAGATGTTACATTACGCGTCTGGAAACACTCTCGCAAAAAAGGTCTTATCATGGCAAAAACTGCCGCAGCAATGCACATCCTGGTAAAGGAAGAAGCACAGGCGCTTGATCTTCTGGAACAACTGAAGAACGGTGGCGATTTTGAGAAACTGGCTAAGAAGCATTCTACCTGCCCGTCAGGTAAGAAAGGCGGCCATTTAGGTGAATTCAAGCAAGGCGCAATGGTGCCGGCTTTCGATAAAGTGGTTTTCTCTGCACCACTGATCGAGCCACAAGGTCCGCTGCACACTCAGTTCGGTTACCACATCATTAAGATTTTGTACCGCAACTAAGTTCTGCTTCAGCCAGAACCAAAAGAAAGGGCACCGCATTTTCATGCAGTGCCCTTTTTATTTATCTTCCGAAAACCCTAAATAATTCGAGTTGCAGGAAGGCGGCAAGTGAATGAACCCCGATGAGCTTACATAAGTAAGTGATTCGGGTGAACGAACGCAGCCAACGCCCCTGCGGCTTGAAGTATGACGGGTTTAACTGGCGACGGCGATGCGCTTCATATCGGTCATATAGCCACGCAGAGTACGGCCGATAGACTCAATCGGGTGGTTGCGAATGGCTTCGTTAACATCACGCAGTTGCGCGTTATCAACCTGCGTTTCAGCCACAGATTTGCCCAAATCGCCCGCCTGCAGCGTGGTCATGAACTCTTTCAGCAACGGCACGGCAGCGTTAGCGAACAGGTAGTTACCGTATTCAGCGGTATCAGAGATAACCACGTTCATTTCGTACAGACGCTTACGCGCAACGGTGTTGGCGATCAGCGGCAGTTCGTGCAGTGATTCGTAGTAAGCCGATTCTTCGATGATGCCGGAAGCCACCATGGTTTCGAAGGCCAGCTCAACGCCCGCTTTCACCATCGCAATCATCACAACACCGTGGTCGAAGTATTCCTGCTCGGAAATTTTACCGTCGAACTGTGGTGCGTTTTCGAACGCAGTTGCGCCCGTTTCTTCACGCCAGGTCAGCAGGTTTTTGTCGTCGTTCGCCCAGTCAGCCATCATGCCGCTGGAGAATTCGCCGGAGATGATGTCGTCCATGTGTTTCTGGAACAGTGGCGCCATGATCTCTTTCAGTTGTTCAGACAGCGCATAAGCACGCAGTTTCGCCGGGTTAGACAGACGATCCATCATCAGCGTAATACCGCCTTGTTTCAGCGCTTCGGTGATGGTTTCCCAGCCGAACTGCAGCAGTTTTTCCGCGTACGCTTCATCAACACCGTCAGCAACCAGTTTGTCGAAGCACAGCAGAGAACCCGCCTGCAACATACCGCACAGGATAGTCTGCTCGCCCATCAGGTCCGATTTCACTTCGGCTACGAAAGAAGACTGCAGAACGCCCGCACGATGGCCGCCGGTGGCTGCTGCCCAGGCTTTAGCAATCGCCATGCCTTCGCCTTTCGGGTCGTTTTCCGGGTGAACCGCGATCAGGGTTGGTACACCGAAACCACGTTTGTATTCTTCACGCACTTCAGTGCCCGGGCATTTCGGCGCAACCATCACCACGGTGATGTCTTTACGGATTTGCTCGCCCACTTCAACGATGTTGAAACCATGGGAATAGCCCAGAGTTGCGCCGTCTTTCATCAGAGGCTGAACCGCTTTAACCACTGCGCTGTGCTGTTTGTCTGGCGTCAGGTTAACCACCAGATCCGCTTGCGGGATCAGTTCTTCGTAGGTGCCGACTTTAAAGCCGTTTTCGGTCGCTTTACGCCATGAAGCACGCTTCTCAGCAATGGCTTCTGCACGCAGGGTGTAAGACACATCCAGACCGGAATCACGCATGTTCAGACCCTGGTTCAGGCCCTGTGCGCCACAGCCTACAATCACCACTTTTTTACCTTTGAGATAGCTGGCTTCGTCCGCGAATTCATCGCGACCCATGAAGCGGCATTTGCCCAGTTGTGCCAGCTGCTGACGCAGGTTCAGTGTGTTGAAATAGTTAGCCATGTGTTGCTCCGTTCTATCGAGGTAAGTGCTGTTATTTTTTGTTTCACCGGTGAGCTGGTGAACGCCGTGAATTCACTATATGTCATGTGACACATTGCTTAAATTGATATATTACGAAGATGACGTTGCAGATTATGCAATACTCTCAATCAGTCATCTTTAACGCCAAAGAGCCGGACATTCTTTATGGACTTACGTGATCTGAAACTGTTTTTACATCTGGCGGAAAGCCGCCATTTCGGGCGTTCGTCGAAGGCGATGCATGTCAGCCCGTCCACGTTATCGCGCCAGATCCAGCGGCTGGAGGAAGAACTCGGCCAGCCGTTATTTCAGCGAGATAACCGCACCGTACAACTGACAAGTGCAGGCGAACAACTCAAAAACTTTGCCCAGCAGACGCTGCTGCATTACCAGCAACTGCGCAGCGGGTTGGATCAGCATGGCCCGACGCTGAGCGGCGAACTGCACCTGTTCTGCTCAGTCACCGCCGCCTACAGCCATTTACCGCCGATCCTTGACCGTTTCCGTGCGCAGCATCCGCTGGTCGAAATCAAACTGACCACCGGCGACGCCGCGGATGCGGTTGAAAAAGTCCAGTCCACAGAAGCGGATCTGGCGATTGCAGGTCGTCCGGAAAGTTTACCGGGCAGCGTCGATTTCACGCAGATCGGTGAAATCCCGATGATCCTGATTTCCCCTTCGCTGCCTTGCGCGGTGCGTACACAAGTCAGCGAGCCACATCCGGACTGGTCGCAAATTCCGTTCATCCTGCCGGAACACGGCCCGGCGCGAAAACGTATCGACATCTGGTTCAAACGTAACCGCCTGAGCAATCCGCAGATTTACGCCACGGTGTCCGGCCACGAAGCCATTGTGTCGATGGTCGCGCTCGGTTGCGGGATCGCGCTTATTCCGTCGGTGGTGGTCGATAACAGTCCGGAGCCGGTACGCAACCGTATTTCTGTTCTGGATAACGTCACGCTCGGCGCACCGCTGGAGCTGGGCGTCTGCGTGCAGAAAAAACGTCTGAACGAACCGCTGATCGACGCGTTCTGGCAGTTACTCTGAGCAATCGCCGGATAAAAAAAGGGGCACTTTTCAGGTGCCCCTCTGAGTCTAGCCCGCTAAAAAGAAGCGGAACGCCGGATTATCACTTTCGTTGTGACAGTCATAGCCCAGCGCCGACAGGTTCTGTTCGAACTCCGGCTCTTCTTCGTTCAGCTCAAACGCCGCCAGCACGCGACCAAAATCGGTGCCATGGCTGCGGTAATGGAACAGCGAAATATTCCAGTGCGTACCCAGCGTGTGCAGGAATTTCAGCAAAGCACCCGGAGATTCCGGGAATTCAAAGCTGTAAAGCCGCTCGCGCAGAGGCTTGGTCGGACGCCCGCCCACCATGTAACGCACGTGAAGTTTCGCCATTTCATCGTCGGACAAATCCACAACCTGATAACCGTCGTGATTCAGTTCGTCGATGATTTCCTGACGCTCTGCATGCCCGCGCGTCAGACGCACACCCACAAAAATGCAGGCGTTGTCCGCATCGGCATAACGGTAGTTAAACTCCGTCACCGAACGGCCACCCAGCAGCTGACAGAATTTCAGGAAGCTGCCTTTGCGCTCAGGAATGGTCACCGCCAGCAGCGCTTCGCGTTGCTCGCCCAGCTCGCAGCGTTCTGATACATAACGCAGACCGTGGAAATTCACGTTTGCGCCGGAAAGCACATGCGCCAGACGCTCGCCCTGAATGTTGTGCTGCTGCACGTATTTCTTCAGCCCTGCCAGCGCCAGCGCGCCGGAAGGTTCAGCAATCGCACGGACGTCTTCGAACAAATCTTTCACTGCGGCGCAGATGGAATCGCTGTCGACAGTGATCACGTCATCGAGATATTCGCGACACAGACGGAAGGTTTCGTTGCCTATGCGCTTCACCGCCACGCCTTCTGCGAATAACCCGACACGCGCCAGATCCACCGGTTCACCGACGTCCATTGCCGCGCGCAGACAGGCTGAATCTTCGGCTTCAACGCCGATCACCTGAATCTGCGGCATCAGCTGTTTGATAAGCACCGCCACACCGGCAGCCAGACCGCCGCCACCGACGGGTACGAATACGCGATCGAGATGCGCATCCTGTTGCAGCAGTTCCATCGCGAGCGTGCCCTGTCCGGCGATCACCGCCGGATGGTCGAACGGTGGCACAAACGTCATGCCCTGTTCCTGCGACAGCGTAATCGCTTTAGCTTTTGCCTCATCGAAATTCGCGCCATGCAGTAACACTTCGCCGCCAAAATTACGCACGGCATCCACTTTGATATCGGCTGTCGCCACCGGCATCACAATCAGAGATTTGATGCCTTTTTTGGTCGCCGACAATGCGACGCCCTGTGCGTGATTGCCCGCTGACGCCGTGACGACGCCGCGTGCGGCCTGCTCTTCGGTCAGGCTGGCAATCATCGAATACGCACCGCGCAGTTTAAAACTGTGGACGGCCTGACGATCCTCCCTCTTCACCAGAATGGTATTACCCAGCCGGGAAGAGATCTTTTCCATGACCTGCAAAGGCGTCACCTGCGCGACTTCATAAACCGGCGCACGCAGCACGGCACGCAGATATT
The DNA here is from genome assembly GCF_051851855.1 of Rahnella sp. ATs2. Classification (NCBI taxonomy): domain Bacteria; kingdom Pseudomonadati; phylum Pseudomonadota; class Gammaproteobacteria; order Enterobacterales; family Yersiniaceae; genus Rahnella; species Rahnella sp. ATs2. Next base: position 119,209 of record NZ_JBLYPL010000017.1, read on the forward strand.
CTGCGCCGCACGGCTGGTCGGGTAGAGGTTGTGATACCGCCATGACTGTCAGCCTCCCAGCTTAGACTTGTCGCGTACTGCGCCTTTGTCCGCGCTGGTTGCCAGCAATGCGTAAGCACGCAGCGCCAGAGAAACCACACGTTCACGGTTTTTCGGCGTCCAGGCTTTGTCGCCACGCGCCAGTTCGGCTTCGTGACGCGCTGCCAGTTCCGCCGCAGGAACGTCCAGCACCATTTTGCGGTTTGGAATATCGATGTCGATGATGTCGCCATCTTCCACCAGGGCAATCAGGCCGCCGCTGCCCGCTTCCGGAGAAACGTGGCCGATAGACAGACCGGAGGTACCGCCGGAGAAACGGCCGTCGGTGATCAGCGCACACTCTTTGCCCAGACCCATGGATTTCAGATAGGTGGTCGGATACAGCATTTCCTGCATACCCGGCCCGCCTTTCGGCCCTTCGTAACGGATAACTACCACGTCGCCGGAAACCACTTTGCCGCCGAGGATCGCGGAAACGGCATCATCCTGGCTTTCGTAAACTTTGGCCGGACCACGGAAAGTCAGGTTGGATTCATCCACGCCTGCGGTTTTAACGATGCTGCCCGCTTCGGCGATGTTGCCGTAAAGCACGGCCAGACCGCCGTCTTTGCTGAAGGCATGTTCCAGAGAACGGATACAACCTTCGGCGCGGTCGTCATCGAGCGTATCCCAGCGGCAATCCTGTGAGAACGCCTGGGTAGTACGGATACCTGCCGGACCGGCGCGGAACATTTTTTTCACCGCTTCATCTTTGGTCAGCATGATGTCGTACTGATCCAGCGTCTGGTTCAGGGTCAGGCCAAGAATGTTTTTCACGTCGCGGTTCAGGAGATTGGCGCGATCCAGTTCGCCCAGAATAGCCAGCACGCCACCGGCACGGTGAACGTCTTCCATGTGGTATTTCTGTGTGCTCGGCGCAACTTTACACAGATGCGGGACTTTGCGTGACAGACGGTCGATGTCGGTCATGTCGAAGTCGATTTCGCCTTCCTGCGCGGCAGCCAGCAGGTGAAGAACGGTGTTAGTCGAGCCGCCCATCGCGATATCCAGGATCATGGCGTTTTCGAATGCGGCTTTGCTGGCGATGTTGCGCGGCAATGCGCTTTCATCGTCTTTTTCGTAATAACGTTTGGTCAGCTCAACGATGCGGCGACCGGCGTTCAGGAACAAATCGCGGCGATCGGCATGCGTTGCCAGCAATGAACCGTTGCCCGGCTGAGACAGACCCAGCGCTTCGGTCAGACAGTTCATCGAGTTGGCAGTAAACATACCGGAACAGGAACCGCAGGTCGGACAGGCAGAACGCTCGATTTGTTCGCTGTCGGCATCGCTGACGTTCGGATTTGCGCCCTGAATCATTGCATCGACCAGATCGAGTTTGATGATTTTGTCTGACAGTTTGGTTTTACCGGCTTCCATCGGACCGCCGGAAACAAAGATCACCGGAATGTTCAGGCGCAGTGAGGCCATCAGCATTCCCGGGGTGATTTTGTCGCAGTTGGAAATACAGACCATGGCATCGGCGCAGTGCGCGTTAACCATGTATTCCACGGAGTCCGCGATCAGCTCGCGAGAAGGCAGTGAATACAGCATGCCGCCATGACCCATGGCGATCCCGTCATCCACGGCGATAGTGTTGAACTCTTTCGCCACGCCGCCAGACGCTTCGATTTGCTCGGCAACCAGTTTACCCAGATCGCGCAAATGCACGTGGCCCGGTACGAACTGGGTGAATGAGTTGACGACGGCAATAATCGGTTTGCCGAAATCGTTATCCGTCATGCCGGTGGCACGCCATAAAGCGCGGGCGCCAGCCATGTTGCGGCCATGTGTCGTGGTGTGGGAACGGTACTTAGGCATGCTCTGTTCACTCCAAATCATTTCTGTTTAGCAGGCAGCGATATCGCTGCCTGCTGAATTTCTAATTTATCCTCATCATTACCCTAAATCATTCGGGTTGCAGCAAGGCGGCAACTGAATGAATCCCCGGGAGCTTACTCAGGTAAGTGACCGGGGTGAATAAAGGCAGCCAACGCAGAAGCAGCCTGAAGGATGACGGGTAATTACTGTGGGTTGATTGGATCCAACCAACCCCATTTATCTTCGGTTTTGCCGGTGAACAGGCCGAAGAACGCATCCTGAATTTGTTTGGTGACCGGACCACGTTTGCCGATGCCGACCTGAATGCCGTCGACGCTGCGAACTGGCGTGATTTCTGCGGCAGTACCGGACATGAAGACTTCGTCAGCCAGATACAGGGATTCACGGGACAGAACTTGTTCACGAACTTCCAGTCCCATGTCTTTCGCCAGTTTAATAATCGCGTCACGGGTGATACCCGGCAGGGCGGAAGAGGTGAATGGAGGTGTAAACAGAATGCCGTCTTTCACTTCAAACAGGTTTTCGCCTGCGCCTTCAGAGACATAACCGTGAACGTCCAGCGCGATACCTTCCTGATAACCGTGGCGACGTGCTTCGCTGCCGACCAGCAATGAGGACAGGTAGTTACCACCGGCTTTTGCGGCAGTTGGAATGGTGTTGGCGGCAACGCGGTTCCAGGAAGACACCATCGCGTCGATACCCTGTTCCAGCGCTTCTTCACCCAGATACGCGCCCCACGGGAAAGCGGCGATGATCACGTCAGTTTTGTAGCCGTCCGGCGGGTTAACGCCCATACCCACATCGCCAACAAAGACCAGCGGACGAATATACGCGCTGACCAGATTATTTTTGCGCAGAGTCTCGCGGCAAGCTTCCATCAGCTCATCCACGCTCTGAGAAACCGGCATACGGTAGATTTTTGCGGAATCGCGCAGACGCTGCATGTGTTCACGGTGACGGAATACGACCGGGCCTTTATGGGAGTCGTAGCAACGCACGCCTTCAAATACGGATGTGCCGTAATGCAGTGCGTGTGACATGACGTGAACCTTCGCTTCTGCCCACGGAACCATCTCGCCATTGAACCAAATGTAATCAGCTTTCTTCGTCATTCTTTCGTTCCTTTACTCACGCATTCGCGCGTATTTGTTGTGATGTATGTTGCTGGATCTCGACACAAGCGACATCCATAAGTTTGCGTAACTGTGAAGACAGTAAATCTACCGGGCGCTGACTGGCAACGGTCAATTCGATATTTATGTTTTCCGCGTTGACCATCGGGGTCATGTTCATCGCGCACACCTGGAAACCACGGTGGCGGACAACGCGTAATACGCGTTCTAACATTTCAGGGCGGAAACGGGCCTGGATTGAGACGTTATGCTGCATCATGACATTTTCTCCAACATGGTTTCGTTGCCTGCGCCCGGTGGAACCAGCGGCCAGACATTCTCATTTTCGTCGATGGAAACCTGAAGCAAATACGGGCCTTCGCTATTGAAGAACGCGTCCAGAGCGGCATCGACTTGGTCTTTACGGTGGATACGCTGGCCGGGGATGTTGAATGCGCTGGCCAGCGTTACAAAATCGGGATTATCAGAAAGGTTGGTTTCACTGAAGCGTCCGTCAAAGAACAGTTCCTGCCACTGTCGGACCATCCCTAAACGCTGGTTATCCAGCAGCAGGATTTTGACGGGCAACTGTTTTCGTTTGATGGTGCCCAGCTCCTGAACGTTCATCATGAACGAGCCGTCGCCGGAAACGCAGATCACCATGTCGTCCGGACGGGCAACCTGTGCGCCGACGGCCGCCGGAACGCCAAAGCCCATCGTGCCCAGACCGCTGGAGGTGATGAAGTTTTCCGGGCGGCTGAACTGCATGTGCTGCGCGGTCCACATCTGATGCTGACCGACGTCGGTGGTCACGACGGTATTTTCAGATTTACGATCAGAGATTTGTTTCAGTAACAGCGGCGCATAAATCGCTTCGCCCGGATGGTCGTAGCGCCATTCGCCCTGCGCTTTCAGCGTCATCACTTCGTCACGCCATGCGCTGATATTCAGCGGCTGGCCGTTTTTAGAAGATGAGTAAAGCGCAGGTAACAGAGCATTCAGATCGCCCTGCAACGCTACGTGCGCCTGACGCAGTTTGTTCAGTTCGGCCGGGTCGATATCCATATGGATAACGGCCGCGTTTGGCGCAAAGGTGTTCAGCTTGCCGGTCACCCGGTCATCAAAACGCGCACCAACGGCAATCAGTAAATCGCAGGACTGAACCGCCAGGTTAGCGGCTTTGGTGCCGTGCATACCCAGCATTCCCAGATAGCACGGGTCAGTGGCATCCGGTGCGCCCAGCCCTTTCAGCGTGGCGACGGCCGGGATACCGGTTGCTGAGATGAATTCACGTAAGGCCGGAACTGCCTGCGCCATCCCCACACCGCCGCCGACGTAGATCATCGGTTTTTGCGCCGCAGCGATCATCGCGCTGGCCTGTTGCAGTTCAGCTGCCGGATGCGGGAAGGTTTCTTCCACCGCCAGCAGGTGTGGCGGCAATTCTCCGGTCGCCAGCTGGATATCTTTCGGGATGTCGATCAGAACCGGCCCCGGACGCCCTGAAGTGGCGATAGCAAAAGCTTCCGCCATGATTTCCGGCAATGCGTCCAGCGATTCAACCAGGAAGCTGTGTTTGGTGCAGGCCAGAGATAAACCTAAAACGTCGATCTCCTGGAAAGCATCGGTACCAATGAATGCGGAGCCAACCTGACCGGTGATAGCCACCAGCGGAACAGAATCTAACAGCGCGTCGGCCAGACCGGTGATGAGGTTGGTCGCGCCAGGACCGGAAGTGGCGATACAGACGCCAACTTTCCCGGTTGAACGGGCATAGCCGATAGCAGCCATTGCGGCGCCCTGCTCGTGCCGGCACAACAGGTGTTCCACGCCGCCGTCATACAATGCATCGTATACCGGCATGATTGCCCCGCCAGGATATCCAAATACTGTATTTACACCCTGCGCACGCAACGCTTGTACTACCCACTGTGCTCCGTTCATCCTTATTCCCCTGCCTTTTTGCGACAAGTGCAGAATATTATGCTGTTGCTCATTTTCCGACCCCGCTTCACTGTTCTCTGAAATTCCTGACCCAAAAAAAAACCCCGGACCTTTCGGTGCGGGGTTTCTTTTCAGGTTCAGGCTTGTTTAATAAGCCTTTCTTCGTCCAAGTGCAGCCCCGCACGGTGGGATAATAATCACCACCACGCTAATCACGACTAGGCTAACTACGAGGAGAAGGGCTTTCATTTTTAGGTTTCTATAATTCATATTGCGAACGATTGCCTACAGAGTTATCACAGTCAGCTATTTAATGACAACATTTTTCTTGCGTTATTATTTGCAGCCCGTTGCACAATTCGCAGGAAATCGTCTGCTAAATCAAACCTTAGCGCGATCATTAACCTTCTGATTATTTATTGCTCCGGCAATGGCTTTTCCGCGGGTATCCCGGCCAAATGCCACCAGAACCGAAATCAGAATGGCAACAGTACCGGCCACTATCGCCATTGCCAGTCCATAATTGTGTCCATGGCTTTCGGCAATGTAGGCCTGAAGCGTCGCATTAACTGAAGCAATCAGGTTGCCGAGCTGGTAAACGAATCCCGGCAGAACCGCACGGGTATTGGCGGGCACCAGTTCTGTCAGATAAGTCGGCACCACGCCCCATGCGCCCTGCACCATAAACTGCATCAGAAACGCCCCGAGTCCCAGCATCCACGAACCGCCGGAAAATGCCCATAAAGGAATGACCGGGAGTGAAAGCAGTACGGCAATAATAATCGCCTTCTTGCGACCAATCTTTTCAGAAAGCGAGCCGAAGAAGATCCCGCCGATAATTGACGCGATATTGTAGCTTATGGCGATTAAACTGACGGTATGTGCATCGAAGCCGTGCTGAACTTTCAGGAAGGTCGGGTAGAGATCTTGCGTACCGTGACTGAAGAAATTAAAGCCCGCCATCAGCACCACCAGATAGACACACAGCTTCCAGTTTTTCTTCAGCACCGGCATCAGAGCTGTGCTTTCATTGCGTTCCCGCGCTGCCAGCCAGACCGGTGATTCCTGCACTTTGAACCAGATAAATGGCAGCAGGAAAATCGGCACCGCACCAATCACAAACATTCCTCGCCAGCCCACCACATCAAACAATAAGCCGTACACCACGGCGGCCAGCAAATAACCAAAGGGATAACCTGCCTGGAAAATCCCCGACATCATGCCGCGTGAACGGTCAGGAATGGTTTCCATCGCCAGCGAAGAGGCCACGCCCCAGACACCGCCCATCGCAATGCCGTAAATGACGCGAAGGATCAGGAATACGGTCAACGAAGGCGCCGCCGCAGTACACAGTTCGAAGAATGAAAACAGCGCGATGTTGACCATCAGAACCGGCTTGCGCCCGTATTTCTCCGCAGCACGCCCGAACAGCAGCGCACCGATTGGCCGCACGGCCAGCGTCAGCAGGATAGCCAGCGTGACCTGTTTGATATCCACCTGAAACGCCGTGGCAATATCACTGAGCAGGAAGACCAGAACGAAGAAGTCAAAAGCATCGAGAGTCCAGCTCAGAAAACTGGCGATGGCAACGTTACGCTGCCGAGAAGTCCAACCAAACATGGGTGTATCCCTATTCCGGAATAGCTGTAGGTTATGCGCTCACCGGGACGTTCCGGAAAACCCTCAGTAAGGCCGCGAGATGTTAATCAATGATTCGTATTTGTTTATTTATTGTTAAATACAATTAAATTAAACACCTCAGCCTGTATAACCAGCAACTTAATTAGCGGGCTAATTTGTTTCCGAACACATCAAACTGTTAATGAGTATTGCTGCGGTTGCGATACGCTTCGCATCTGTCTGTGTTAACCCACTGACTTACAAAATATTTATCCGCGATGGTACGCATCGTGCAAATCTTCTCCCCGCAAGTGTTTCAGGCTCAGGCATGCTGCCCCCAGGAAATCTCACAGCAAAGGAAAAAGCATGTCATTAGCCGTGGTGTATACCCGCGCCTCACTGGGTGTTCAGGCGCCCGGCGTCTCGGTCGAGGTACATATCAGCAACGGTTTACCGGCTCTGACGCTGGTCGGTTTACCGGAAACCACCGTCAAAGAGGCCAGAGACAGGGTTCGCAGCGCCATCATCAACTGCGGATTCACCTTTCCGGCAAAACGCATCACCGTGAATCTTGCGCCAGCCGATTTGCCGAAAGAAGGTGGCCGCTATGATTTATCCATTGCGCTGGCGATTCTGGTGGCCTCAGAGCAGCTTCAGGGGGATAAGCTTGAGGAGTACGAGTTTGTGGGCGAACTCGGGCTTTCTGGTGCGCTACGCAGCGTAAATGGCGCGATACCGGCGGCACTTGAGGCGCAGAAAGCAGGCCGGATATTGATCCTGCCGCAAAGTAATCAAACGGAAATGACGCTGCTCGATCCCGGTGTCGCGCGGGTGGCCGGGCACTTATTGCAGGTCTGCGCTTTTTTGCAGGGCGAAGATAATTTGCCAGGCATCGAATTTCCCGTTCACCCGCCCATTCCGGCACATCAGCCTGACATTTCAGACATCATCGGGCAGGAACAATCCAAGCGCGCACTGGAGGTCGCGGCGGCAGGCGGCCATAACTTATTGCTGATAGGACCGCCGGGCACCGGAAAAACCATGCTGGCGAGCCGGTTGCCGGGATTGTTGCCACCGCTGACCAATGAGGAAAAGTTAGAAACCGCAGCTATCGCCAGTCTGGTGTATAACCCGGAAGAAGATGGCGGTTTCTCACGCGTACGGCCATTTCGGGCACCGCATCACAGCACGTCGATGAGTGCGCTGGTCGGAGGTGGCTCGCTGCCCAGACCGGGGGAAATATCCCTGGCTCATAACGGCGTATTGTTTCTCGACGAACTGCCTGAATTTCAGCGGCAGGTTCTGGATGCCTTGCGCCAGCCGATGGAATCCGGCGAAATCACCATTTCCCGCGCACGGGCGAAAGTCCGCTATCCGGCAAGAGCGCAGCTGATTGCAGCGATGAATCCCAGCCCGACCGGGCATTATCAGGGCATCCACAACCGCACGCCGCCACAGCAGGTTTTACGCTATCTGAGCCGGCTTTCCGGGCCTTTCCTCGACCGGTTCGATCTGTCGATTGAAGTCCCGCTCCTGCCGCCCGGTATTTTGAGTCAGCAAAACCATACGCCTGTTCTGAGGGAAAACAGCGCACAAGTGCGGGAGCGGGTACTGAACGCCAGAGAAATTCAGTTAAACCGCGCGGGGAAAATCAATGCGCATCTGAGCAGCAGCGAAGTGGAAACGTATTGTGTGTTAACCAAAGCAGACGCAGAGTTCCTGGAAGAGGTACTGCATAAGCTGGGTTTATCGGTCAGAGCCTGGCATCGCATTCTGAAAGTCGCGAGAACATTGGCTGATTTGGGGAGTATTGAGGGGATTGAACGACGGCATATTGCTGAGGCGCTAAGCTATCGCAGCATGGATAGGCTATTGTTAACTCTGCATAAGAGTCTGGCATAAAAAAACGGGGCATCGCCCCGTTTCATTAGTCATCGCTTTCCGTGTAGTCTTCTACAGCGTCAGCCTGCGGTTTACCGCCAGACAACGTGTGGAATTTCTTCGGACGGCGGGTGCGGACAATGTATTTGTTCCACACTTTTTCTGCATCTGTCACAGGTTCACGCGTACCGCGGCAAACCTCCAGGAACAGTTTTTCTTCGTCGTTAGCAGGCTCACGTTTTCCCAGATCCAGCTCGTTAAAGGCAAAGCCGTAACGTTCTAGCATTTGCGCTTCTTTAATGGTGAAATCGCCATGCCGGGAGAACCCGCGAGGGTAATGTTTATTATCAAAAAAACGATTTGTCGTGGTGAAGCTTTCCGCCATCTGACACGCTCCTAATTCTCTCATGGTCGTGCTGTTATGGCGCGGAGTATTAGTTAGGCTTGACATTGTGTAAAACAAAACATTTAAATCTTAACGACAAAAAATATTGGAGATAGTTTTGGACACGGAATTACTGAAAACCTTTTTGGAGGTCAGTAGAACTCGCCACTTTGGTCGGGCGGCGGAATCCCTATATCTGACGCAATCTGCCGTCAGTTTTCGTATCCGACAACTGGAAACCCAACTTGGCGCCAATTTGTTCACACGGCATCGCAACAATATCCGGTTAACGCCCGCAGGAGAACGCCTGCTGCCTTATGCTGAGAATCTGATGTCGACCTGGCAGATGGCAAAAAAAGAGGTGGTGCGTTCGTTACAGCACACTGAATTGTCGATTGGGGCAACGGCCTCGCTTTGGGAAGCCTATCTGACCCCGTGGCTGCAATCGCTTTACACGCAGCGCGGCGCACTAAGACTTGAGGCACGCATCGCCCTTCGCCAGTCTCTGGTCAAACAATTGCATGAAAGACAACTGGATTTACTGATCACCACTGAACCGCCGAAGATGGATGAGCTTTCAAGCCAGCTGTTAGGTAATTTCTCGTTACGACTTTTTTCATCACAGAAAACGGTCAGGGAAGAACATCCGCCGTATGTGAAACTGGAATGGGGTGCGGACTTCCCGCAGCAGGAAAAGCTGCAAAACAGCGATCAGGAACCGGTGCTGACCACAACGTCTGCGCATCTGACGCGCCAGTTGCTGGAAAACACCGGCGGTTGCGCTTTCCTGCCCGCGCATTGGGCGAAGGAATATCCGCAACTGTCGGTGCATGAAGAGATCCCTCCGGTGATCCGCCCGCTGTACGCCGTCTGGCTGCAAACCAGCGATCAGCAGGTTCTGATCCGTCAGTTACTTAAAACGCCGCTGATCACTAATCTCTGAACCGTCCGGCCTCAGGACGGTTCAGGCCGGGGATGGCGCGCTCTTCTGGCTGTCCAGAAGGTACCCATACCTTTTTGCAATCCGATGAAGATGAACAGCAACACCCCCATCACGATTTTGGTCCACCACGAGCTGAGCGTGCCATCGAAGGTGATATAGGTTTGTATCAGCCCCTGAATGAGCACGCCAAACAAGCTGCCCAACACTGTGCCTACGCCGCCGCTCAGCAACGTACCGCCAATGACGACAGAAGCGATAGCATCGAGCTCTACGCCGCTGGCAGCGAGTGCATACCCTGCAGATGTGTACAGCGAGAAAATGATGCCGGATAACACGGCCAGCGAACTTGAGAGCATATAGATATAAATCGTGGTACGGCGAACCGGCACACCCATCAGCGCAGCCGAAACGTTACTTCCGCCGACGGCATAGACGTTGTTACCAAATCGCGTGCGATGCGCCAGAATAATCCCGCCCAGCACCACCAGCAACATGACCAGAGCCAGCAAAGTGAAACGGCCACCTCCGGGCATTTTCCAGGCATAATTGGCGAGGAAATCATAAACCGGATGGTTAATCGGCAACGATTCTTCCGAGACGATAAAACTCATTCCGCGCACAAAAAACATGCCCGCCAGCGTGATGATGAAAGCCGGCAGTTTCAGCGTATCAATAATCCAGCCCATCAACGCCCCGAACAGCGCGCCCATCAAAAGCACAATGACAAACGCGTAACCGGGCGCAACGCCATAAGTGCCTATCAGTTTCGCCAGCAATACGCCCGTGAAAGCGATAACAGAGCCCACGGAAAGGTCGATACCGCCGGAGAGAATAACGAACGTCATACCAACCGCGACAATGCCCAGGAAAGCGTTGTCCGTCAGTAAATCAAAGAAGACACGCGTCGAAGCAAAGCCCGGAAACTGCGTGAAGCAATAAGCGTATCCCGCCAGGAACACCAAGATAGTAATCAGCAGGGGCAGATTTCTTTTAAGCATTATCCCTTCCTCCGGAACAGATTACTGAGTGAAACGCGGGGTGACTGAACTACCAGTACGGCGAGAACCACCAGGGCTTTCAATACCAGATTGAATTCAGGTTTAAAGCCGGAGAGCAGAATGCCGGTATTCATTCCCTGAATAATCAGCGCACCGACTACCGAAAGAAGCAGGTTAAAACGGCCGCCCAGCAACGAACCGCCACCGATGACGACGGCAAGAATAGCGTCAAGCTCCAGCCATAAACCGGCGTTATTAGCATCTGCACCGCGGATATCAGCAGTCACAATCACGCCTGCGACAGCCGCGCAAATCCCGCAGATGACGTAAGTGGAAATCAGTACTAAACGGGCGTTTACGCCGGCGTTATAAGCAGAGCGGATGTTGATACCCACCGATTCGATAAACAACCCGAGCGCCGTTTTACGCGTCAGCGCCCAGACCAGCACCAGCATGACGACGGCAATGATTACAGGCATCGGCAGATAAAACAGCGAACCACTACCAAACTGCGACAAACCGTTATGTTCAAACGTGACGATCTGTCCTTCCGTTATTAACTGTGCGATCCCCCTTCCGGCGACCATCAACATCAGCGTGGCAACGATCGGTTGTATTTGCAGGACTGCGACCAGAAATCCATTCCATAAGCCACATATCGCACCAACACCCACCGATGCCAGCAATACCATCGCCAGCGGATACCCCTGAACGGTCATAGTCGCCGCCGTCGCACCCGCTATCGCCATCACGGCTCCGACGGAAAGGTCGATCCCGCCGGTCGCGATAACCAGCGTCATCCCCAGAGCCAGCAGTGCTACAGGCGCGCCGCGGTTGAATATATCAACCAGGCTGCCAAACAGGCGACCATCCTGAATGTGGATAGAGAAAAACCCGGGGGCGACCAGGCTGTCGATGATTAATATGGCGACGAAAGCGCCGATTTGCGTGGCACCCTTAGGGAATACAAATCTTACTTTGCGCGGTCTTCCCGTCATTGGCAGACTCCTGTTGCTCATTGATATCTCCTCATTGCGCCGCAATGGCTTTCATAATGGCTGGTACGGAGATTTCAGCCTGCTCGATTTCGGTAACATGACGACGGTCGCGTAACACCACGATGCGGTCGGCATAGCCGGACAGCTCTTCCAGTTCAGATGAAATGACCAGTAAGGCCAGCCCTTCATCGCAAAGTTTCTCAATCAGACGGATGATTTCTGCATGAGCCCCCACATCAATGCCACGTGTGGGTTCGTCGAGAATGAGGAAACGGGGATTGGTTGCAAGCCAGCGGGAAAGAAGCACTTTTTGCTGATTACCGCCGGAGAGATACTGAATTTCCTGCTCCGTACCGGGTGTGCGGATACCGAGCAGCTTGATGAATTTTTCGGCTATCTGGTGCTGCTCTTTCATGGGCAGAGGTCGTAACCAGCCGCGCTGAGCCTGTAAGGCAAGGATGATATTTTCACGTACCGTAGCAGCACCGATAATCCCATCCGTTTTGCGGTCTTCCGGGCAATAACCAAACCCAAGCTTCGCAGCCTTACGGGGGGTGCTGATGGTTTCGGGTTTGCCATCAACCTGCGCGCTGCCGCTGTCATGTCCCTTGATACCGAAGATCAACTGCGCCGTTTCTGTTCGCCCTGACCCCAGCAAACCTGCCAGCCCTACGATTTCGCCCCGTCGTACTTTCAGGTCGAAATTTTCAATGACCCCACGACGGCCATAATCTTTGAAATCGACCAAAGGCTCGCCCGTCACATTGCGATGCTCGGTACGCTTTAGCAGGCTTTCATCAAAGCTGTGTCCCAGCATCATTGGCACCAGATCGATACGTGGCAGATCAACAGTACGTTCAGATCCCACCCGTTTACCGTTACGTAAAACAGTTATCCGGTCGCTGATCCGATAAACCTGGTCGAGGAAATGCGTCACGAAGATCATCCCCACGCCTTTGTCACGCAGCTGAACAAGAATATCGAGCAACATGCTGACTTCTTTGGCGTCCAGGCTGGCTGTTGGCTCATCGAGTATTAAGACTTGCGCTGAAAGATCGACAGCGCGGGCAATGGCCACGATTTGCTGGATAGCAATGGAATAAGTGGAAAGAGGCTGGCTGACATCCAGATGCAGACCATAACCTTCCAGAAGGGATTCGGCCTGTTGTTCCATCTTGCGCTGATTGACCAGCCCGAAGCGGGTCGGTTCGCGCCCGATGAAGAGATTGGCGGCAACAGAGATATTCGGCAGAAGGTTAACTTCCTGATATACCGTGCCGATCCCAAGCGACTGAGCATCAGCGGTATTGACAGGTTCAATCGATTTTCCGTTGAGAAAAACTTGTCCGGAAGAGCGCTTATAAACACCGGTAAGCGCTTTAATCATCGTGGACTTGCCCGCCCCGTTTTCACCTAACAGTGCCACTATTTCGCCACGTTCAAGCGTGAAGTCGACATTTTCCAGCGCTTTCACGCCGGGAAATTCTACGGATAAACCGCGAACCTCAAGCAGTGTTTCTGAACCAGGATCATCCGTCACGTCACTACTCCTGCTGCATTCGCCAGGGGGCGAAAAGGGAATAATTTTTACCGGCCTGCTGCTGAGGCAAGCCGGTAAACCGGCTTAATAACCCATGTCTTTTTTCATGTCGTATTCTTTCTGAGCCATATCCGGCAGGATAAGCGCAGACTGAGTCTGAATGAATTTCTTAGGCTGAGTGCCATCCTTTTTCATTGCAATCAGAGCATCAAATGCAGGGCCCGCCATATTAGGCGTCAGCTCGACAGAAGCATTCGCTTCTCCGGCCAACATCGCTTTGTAGATGTCAGGAACGCCATCGATTGAAACAATTTTAATCTGCGAACCCGGCTTAAGACCGGCTTCTTTAATGGCCTGAATCGCACCGATTGCCATGTCATCGTTATGGGCGTAAACAGCACAAATGTTCTTACCGTTTTGTTCAGCCTTGATGAAGCTTTCCATGACTTCTTTACCTTTACTACGGGTGAAGTCACCAGATTGTGAACGGATAATTTTGACGTTTGGCGCAGCTTTCAGCGCATCGGCAAAGCCTTGTTTACGGTTTAAGGCGACGCTTGCGCCCACGGTGCCTTGTAATTCAACAACATTACACGGCTTACCGGCGACATCTTTGACCAACCAGTCTCCAGCCACTTTGCCTTCATATACGCTGTCCGAAGCCACTGCGGCGGTGTAGAGAGAAGGATCACTGACTTCGATAGTACGGTCTAACAGAAATACCGGGATCTTGGCTTCTTTAGCTTCCGTCAGAACCGGAGCCCAGCCGGTGGCCACGACCGGTGCGATGAAAATGGCATCCACACCCTGAGCGATAAAGGAGCGTATGGCTTTGATTTGGTTTTCTTGTTTCTGCTGAGCATCAGCAATTTTGAGTGTGATACCGCGTTTTTCGGCCTCGGACTTAGCCACTTTTGTTTCCGCAGAACGCCACCCAGACTCAGAGCCAATCTGCGAAAAACCAACAACCAGCGGAGCTGCATGAGCCGCGCCACAAAGTGCTGTTGCCACTGCTGCTGCCACAATTAAGCGTTTGTACATGTTTCTTTCCTCGCGTGTAGTCTGAGCTACTTTTTGTTATGACTCGTAGGGTACGGCCAGGACGTTCACCCGACCTCAGTGTTCATTCCTCTCGACACGACGTCAGGAAAAAGAATGAAAACAGTATTGTCAGGGGCGGTTTGTCGTCACAGGACGATGATTAGGTTTAGTACACTGGGAAAAAGGGAGCATGAGCGGGGTCACATACGGGGAGAACAATCAATTAGTGCATGTATTCAGCCAAAACATGACAAAAAACAACCAGGAAAATGGAGCGGATTGAGCCGAAATGGTGCAAAAGCCGGCAAGACAGAGGTTTTATTGAGGGATTAATGAGCGCGATAAGAAAGGAGGACAAATTACAGACGAAAAAAAACCCCTCGCTTTCGCGAAGGGTTTCAATATGGCAGGGGCGGAGAGACTCGAACTCGCGACACCCGGTTTTGGAGACCGGTGCTCTACCAACTGAGCTACGCCCCTAAATTACGCTTAACATTATGCCTGCTAAAATTAGCAGGCATAATCAAATAATTGGCGGAACGGACGGGGCTCGAACCCGCGACCCCCTGCGTGACAGGCAGGTATTCTAACCAACTGAACTACCGCTCCACCGGTTCTTTCACACGCATCAGCAAT
>NZ_JBLYPL010000018.1:0-124276 GCF_051851855.1 Rahnella sp. ATs2
TTTTTGACCTTAATACCCCACCCTAACCCTCCCCTTCGCAGGGGAGGGAGTTACCCCCGCCTTTGTGACTTCCCTTCCAAATATTCGCTAAATCACTGTAATTCGATCCCATCGCTATAAAAATTTGAAACGGCGTTCTATAAATGGAGTGTTGAGTACTTTGCACTTTCATATGGAGAACGAATGTATGACCAGTCCACTGTTTCATGGCGTGATCCCACCTGTCGCGACAATCCTGAATGAGAACGAGCAGCTTGACCGTCAGGGGATGGCGCGTCTGATTGATTTTACGATTGCAGGCGGCGTAAACGGCCTGTTTTTTCTCGGCAGTGCCGGGGAATTTGCGCATATGTCGCAGGCGCTGCGTCACGAAGTGGCGGAGTTCTGTACTCAGCACGTTGCCGGACGCGTTCCCGTCCTGATTGGCGCAGCGCATCCTGGCACAGCAGAAACACTGGCGTTCGCGCAGCATGCGAAAAGCGTCGGTGCGGATGGCGTGGTGGTGGTGAATCCTTATTACAATCCGGTGACTGAAGAAGCGCTGTATCTGCATTACCGCACGATTGCTGACAACGCGGGTTTACCGGTGATTATGTACAACTATCCGGGGCTGACCGGGCAGCCGTTGTCCGTCAGTCTGATCAAACGTCTGGCACTGGAATGCCCGAACATTGTCGGCCTGAAAGACACCGTGGACAGCCTGAACCACATCCGCGAAACGATACAGGCCGTGAAACCTGAGCGCCCTGATTTCGCGGTGTTCTCCGGGTACGATGAATATCTGTTCGGTACGCTGATCCTCGGCGGCGATGGGGCAATCCCCGCCAGCGCCAATTTCGCCCCGCAGCTGACCTGTGGAATTTACCGCGCCTTTAAAGAGAAAGATTTCGCCACCGCCGTCGCACTGCAACAACGGTTGTCATTTCTGCCGCCGCTTTACACGCTGGATACGCCAATTTACAACGTCATTAAATACGCCATTTCACAGGTCATCAGTGGAATGCCGGTGCATTCACTCAAACCGGCGCTGCCGCTGAGCAATGACAAACAGAAAATTGTGCGTGAGATTTTGAAACAAGCTGGCGTCAGCGTCGACTGCTAACCCGCCTCCCGGCCTCCCCTGAACTGCGGGAGGCAAAAACCCTCAATCTAAATCGAAATCATTACTATTCCGCTTTAATATTCGTTACTCTATTCCCATGATTTACCAAGCCGAATGACTTCATAACGCAATGATGCAAACACTCCTCGACAGTTTCCGCGAAACGCCTGTGAGCTGGGTCGCAGATACTTTCAAACCGATGTCGCCGCTGGTGACTAACGCCGTGCCGATGTCGCATCTTACGACGGCGGAAGGTTGTGCCAGCGTGCTCAAACGCTATCTGGACGCCAATGCGGCCGATGCCGCGAAGTGCGATACACGCCGGGCGCGGATCTCGATGTGGTCACAATGGTATTTCGCCACGCTGCTGCCAAGCTGGGTGATCGTCTCCTTGCGCCATGGCTGGCAGCTGCCAATCGCCGCTGAAAATGTCTATCTGTGTATGCAGGAAGAAGGCTTACCGGCGCAGATTTATCTGGATGGCGAAGGCGAAGCGCTGACGTCCGCCGAGCCTATGGCGCGTTTCGATGTGATGATCGAGCAGCAATTACGCCCTGTATGCGAAGCGCTGGCCGAATTCTCCGGTCTGAAACCGGGCATTTACTGGAGCAATGCCGCAATACGCGTCGGCTGGGGCGTCAAACAGGCGGAGCTGGTCAATGCCGATATCTCTGACGGTATGCAACTGATGGCGTCGCGGGAGCTGCGTTATGGCGGCAAAAATCCGTTATTCCAGCCGCTGCGTGCGGAAGATCCCTCCGACCCTGACAGCCCGCAATACCGCAAGCAATGTTGTCTGCGCTACGATCTGGCCGACCACGCCATGTGTCCTTCCTGCCCGTTATTGCTAGCAGAGCGAAAATCTGGCAAAAGACGTAAAACTCTCGCGGAGTAATTTGCAGATCTGCCAGCCACTTACAAAACCTGAATAAACTTAGCGTAAAAAATGATTGGATCTTAGCAGCGGATAATTATAAGAATTGGGTTATATAGACCAACGAGGTATTTATCATGACTATGAAAACACCGAAGAGCTGGCCCTCCGCTCTTAACTCGCTGGCCTCAGAGGTGATTGATTCTCTGGCGCAACCCGTTAACCGCGTATGGAATACGTTAACCGGCAAGCAAGAACCGCTCAGAGCAAGGATTGTTCATCGTTACGCGATTCCGTCTTCCCGGACGATCAGCGTCACGGAAGGATTCTTCGGATTTATTCCGGTGGAATCCTATGAGAACGAACGTTTTATTCTGGAAGTCGCTTACGCTGACAAACAGTACCAGGTAGAAGTCCCGCGGGCTTACTACCAGAAAAGCAATATCGGTGACGGCATCGACATCCACACGCTGTAATCGCACCACGTTAAACAGGCTGCTCCTTTCGAGGCGCAGCCTTTTTTTATGCCAAAAAACCTGCCTGACCCCACACTTCCCGCTTTTATTTTGTTCAATACATGAAAATTATTGACATAATAATCACCGAAATTTAGAAAATTATTTACATCTTAATTCGCCCGCCCTTTTCTTTTTCTTGTGAGGTTTATGATGACCCGCCAGGTTTCTCCCGCAGTCGCCAGCGCCAGCCAGTCACGTCGCGCACTCGTCGCCGGTTCGGTCGGCAAC
The DNA here is from genome assembly GCF_051851855.1 of Rahnella sp. ATs2. NCBI lineage: Bacteria > Pseudomonadati > Pseudomonadota > Gammaproteobacteria > Enterobacterales > Yersiniaceae > Rahnella > Rahnella sp. ATs2. Next base: position 2,723 of record NZ_JBLYPL010000018.1, read on the forward strand.
TTTATTGAATGGTATGAATTCGGTGTCTACGGCTATCTGGCGACGATCATCGCCGGTAACTTTTTTACGCTCGAAGGCCAGACCGGCATGACCGGTTTACTCCTGACGTATGCGTCGTTCGCGCTGGCATTTTTCTGCCGTCCGGTTGGCGCGATCATTTTTGGCCGCATCGGTGACCGTATTGGCCGCAAGCCGACACTGATCGCCGTCGTGCTGTTAATGACACTCGCCACGGCGATCATTGGTTTGCTGCCAACGTACGCACAGATTGGCGTTGCCGCCCCGCTGTTGCTGACGCTGATGCGCATGTTCCAGGGCTTGTTTGCGGGCGGTGAATTTGGCGGTGCGGTATCACTGATGACCGAATTTGCACCGAAAGGTAAACGCGGAATTTACGGCGCGTGGCAGTCATTTACCGTGTCGCTGGGCTTGCTGACCGGCGTGGCGCTGGTGGCGTTGCTGGTTCAGACATTGCCTGAGGCGCAGATGAAAGACTGGGGATGGCGTGTTCCGTTCCTGCTGGCGCTGCCGATGGGGCTGGTGGCGCTGTATCTGCGCCTGAAACTCGATGAAACGCCAAACTTTGTCGCCAGTAAAAAAGCAGAGCCGAAAGTGCAGAAAACGGCGGCGGAAAAAGCCTCTGCCATTGCCACCGCGAAGGCCATCGCGCTGGGGATTGGCCGCATGATGGGCTGGTCAGCAGGCGGTTATACTTTCCTGGTGGTCATGCCCTCTTATCTGCAAACCTCGCTGCACGCCACTTTTTTACAGGCGCTGGTGGCCACCGTGCTGGCAAACGTCGGTTTCGCGCTGGCTATTCTGCCCTCCGGCTGGCTGAGCGATAAAATCGGTCGCAAGAAAGTGATGATGATTGCCGTATTCGCGGTGATTGTGCTGAGTTTCCCGCTGCTGCATCTGCTGCAAAATCCTGAAAGCAGCCTGCTGGCGAAAGGCATTGCGGTGCTGATTGCCGGTGCGACGATCGGGATGATTGCCGGTCCGGGTCCGGCGATGCTGGCGGAAATGTTTCCGACCCGCGTGCGTTATACCGGTCTGGGATTATCCTATTCATTGTCGAACGCTGTGTTCTCCGGCTGTGCGGGACTGATCATCACCGGCCTGATTAAAGAAACCGGCAATCTCGATATTCCGGCGTATTACGTGGTCGCCACCTGCGTGGTCAGCCTGTTTGCGCTGATGTCGTTGCGCAAAGACGACCATTTACGCGATCTGGACGAATAGCCATGAGTGACACCCATTTGCAGGCGCGACTGAACGCATTACAGGGCAGCTTTTCTCCGGCGGAAACGCGCATCATCACGATGATCCGGCTCGATCCGCCGGGCGTCGCCAATATGGGTGTGACGGAGCTGGCAAAGTCCGCGCAAACCAGCACCGCCACGGTGGTACGCACCAGCAAACGGCTCGGTTTCAGTGGCTATCCGGCGCTGCGGCTGGCGTTAGCGGCAGAGTCCTCCAGCCCGATGCCTGTCGATATGCCGCTGGCCGCGAATATCGGCGAGAACGATTCGCCTAAGCAAATCCTGCAAAAGCTGCTGGAATTTGAAGTTAAAGGGGCGAATGAAACCACGCAATTACTGAGCGCGGCGACGCTCGAACAAGCAGTGGCGTTTCTTTCGCAGGCCCGGCGGATTGATATTTACGGTGCCGGTGCGTCGGCGCTGGTCGCGCAGGATTTCTGCCAGAAACTGCGGCGTATCGGCGTTGTCGCCCAGACTTACGGCAGCACCGACGAAAGTCTGGTGAGCGCCTGTCAGCTTGCCGCTGGCGATGTCGCGCTGGCAATTTCTCACTCCGGTAAGACCGCCGGAGTGGTGGAAGCCCTTTCGCAGGCTAAAGCCGCCGGCGCAACGACACTGGCGATCACCGCCAATGGCCGCGCCGCCGTCGCCCGCAAAGCGGATGTTGTGTTGAGAACCAGCAATCGCGAAATGGGTTTTCGTGCCGCTGCTATGGCCAGCCGCACCAGCCAGTTGCTGATTATCGACTGCCTGTATATCGGCGTGGCGCAGCGTCTGCCGGGCGCACGTGAGGCATTGCGCAAAACTCACGAGGCGGTACAACAGCACCGCCGCTGATATTCCTCCGTTACACGGCGCGCCTTCTATACTTCATAAAACACTCCGGTTTATGAGGGCATGCATGTTCACCCATCGTTTGGTATTTCCTGCCAGCGTCCTGCGCGGACGCGGCGCCATTAAACATCTGGGCGCGATGTGCGGACGTTTAGGCCAGCGGGCAATGTTAGTGGGCGGCCAACGCGCAATTGCCAGCGTCGAGGCGAAAGTCGCCGATCAGCTCGAGCAGCAGATGGTCAGTTATCTGGGCAGTGAAATCTTCGGCGGCGTCTGTTGTCAGGAGGAAATCAACCGGCTGGCCGACGTGTTCCGCACGCAGGGCGTGGAAGTGATTATCGCCACCGGCGGCGGCAAAGCACTGGACACCGCCAAAGCGGCTGGCGTGGCCTGTAATATTCCAGTAGTAACCTTACCGAGCATTGCGGGTACCTGTTCAGCGGTGACGTCGCTGGCGTTCCGGTATCACCAGGACGGTGAGTTCCGCGACATGATGCCATTACCCTGCGGCCCCGCCGCAGCGGTCATCGACGCTGATTTGCTGGCGACTGCCCCGCTGCAATGGCTGTCGGCGGGGATCGGCGATACGCTGGCAAAATGGTATGAATACCGCGCCATCAGCGACCTCAGTCAGCTTACCGGCCTGGCGGGTGTCGCCCGCACCAACAGTGAACTCTGCTATACGCTTATCGAACACTTCGCCGCTGACGCCTGTTTCGCCGTACAAGACGGCAAAGCCAACAACGCTCTCGAACAGGTGCTCGACGCCATTTTCCTCTACGCCGGACTGACTTCCATCATGAGCAACGGCGCACACACTGGCGCTTCCCACGCATTATATGAAGGTTTCACCGCCTGCCCGAAAACCCGTCACATCGCCCATGGCCTGCTGGTGGGTTACGGCAATCTGTGCCTGCTGGCACTGGAAAACCGCAGCGACGAGGAGTTGCTGACCGCTATCGCCCTCGCCCGCGCCAGCGCCGTTCCGACGCAGTTAGCTCATATCGCGACAGGGCTGACTGAGCAGGATCTGGCGGTGATTATCGACCGGAGCCTGAGCACGCCTGATATGGCGAACATGCCAGGCGATATTACATTTGAAGATGTCAGGAGGGGGATTGAGAGGGTTGAGGTGCTCGGGGCAAAAATTGATTAGTTTTTTGCACATGCTGTGCAAACTGGCATTAAGGTCAAGGTCGTGGGCGTCGGCCCACACCGACCAGAGACCCGGTAACGCGCGGGCCTCTGGACTCCGCGCTTTTTTTACTGCGCGCTGTCGCGGGTATGACGGACATGTTCTGGTGCATTGGTGGGTGGCGCAAATCCAGGTGCTTCGCACTGCCTTCTCTCGGTCTTCAAGCCATAGGTCTTGAAGCCGCTCCGTTCAGCTGAATTTTGAGCACGCCAGTCAACTTTTCTAAAAGATGAAAACAATCTGTCTTTGAATTTAAGATCGTGCGGGCGATTCAGAAAACTTGCTGAATGAGAGGTTGCAGACCAAAGGCTGCAATCCCGAAATGAAGGAACCGCGCAGCGGCAAGATTTCCAGCCTGTCGCTAAGGCGACTGAAACATAGCCAGCGAGCGGAGCGCACAGTAAAAGAGCCGGAGATTCTTAAGAGGCGCGGCGATAGGCGCCTCTTGAGGCCAGTTTGGGTGGCAACCCAAGGTCTTGTCGGTGTGGGCCGACGCCCACGGTCTTGAATTTGAATTTGAAATTAAAAAACTAAACGGGATTCAAAGGCACTCCTTTCAACTCCCCCACTTTTTGTTTTATCAGCTGCCTCAGCCTCAGCGATGCCTGCGATGCCGGCTGGTCCCGCCTGCTCAGCAGAATCACCTCAAACGGCAGCGGTTCCACCACCGGCACAATCTTCAGCTGATCGACATACCGCCGGGCGGTAAAGGTATCGACCACGCCGACACCGCCGCCAGCCAGCACCATGTCAGCGATCACTGAGTAGGTTTTGATGAACAGCGCAGAATGCGGCATCAGACCGTTTTCGCGCAGGACGCGGTTGAGCACCTGACCCAGCGGATCCTGCTGCTGCAACATCAGCAGATCGTTGTCACACAGCCAGGCGAGCGATACCGGCCCTTCGACGTCCGAATCTTTTGGCAGCAGCGCCACCATATTGCCCTGATAAATCGACTCGGCGACCAGTTCCTGTGTGGCCTGCTCGCCGAACGCCAGCGCGAAATCCATTTTGTATTGCAGCAGGTCCTGACTCAGAGTGTTGAAATGTCCGGTCACCAGTTCGACGCTGCCGCCGGGCGTCTGACGGCGGAAATCCACCAGCACCGGTGCCATCACGCTGTGCCCCAGCGCGTGCGCAGAACCGATGCGTACATGCTGGCCTTCGCCTTGTCGCAACTGTTCTGCCAGCTCGCCGATGGCCTGGATATGGCTGAACAGCGCCTCAACTTCCGGCATTAACCGCCGACCTTCCGGCGTCACGATTAATCCCTGCGGCGTTCGGTCGAACAAGGTAAAACCCAGTTGCTGCTCAGCGTGATTCAGTACGCGGCTGACGTTGGGTTGCGACACGTTGAGCAAACGCGCCGCGCCGCTGACGCTGCCCGCCTGTAAGACCGCCTGAAACACTTCGATGTGGCGTAAACGCATTCCTGCCCTATTTCTGCGTGGTCGCTAAGTACGAGAAGGCACTTAACAGGCTGATAATGTTGGCGACGGTCGGGCTGTGATAACCGACAGTGACCGCATCAAGACGCTCAACGCCCGGGATCAGACAGAATAAATCTGCCAGTACCGGTTTGGCGGTCATCAGCTCAAGATGATAAGGCGCGCTGAATCTTGCAGCGGTGAGCGGTGCAGGTTTGCTGACCGCAATCGTCGCCTGTTTGCGGATTTTGGCACAGGCGATAGACGGGCTGTCGGACTCGGCCGCATTGGCGGAAATCGCCCGTTTGACGCAGACATATTGCGATTCAGGGTAATAACGGCGGATCCAGGTTTCGAGGTGATCGTCGCCGGTCACCAGCCATAACGGCACATTCAGTTCCGCACCGGCAGCGGCGTATAAGTCACTTTCGCCGACCACGTTGCCGTTGAGTTTAACGCGGTAAAAGGCGCGGCCATTGATGGTATGCGCCAGTACGCCGTTTTCGCCCGCGGCAGTGTGATAGCCGACAAACATCAGGCCGTCGTATTGCTGCTGTTGCAGCCCTTCGACCATCGACAAACCGCGCGGTTTGCCCTGTACCAGACGGGCACGCGGGTCGATTTTATCGGCACGCAGGTTTTGCATCATCGCGTGGCTGTCGGCAACGGTGACTTCCATCGCGCCACCGGCAAATGCGCCGTCGATGGCGGCGTTGACTTCCCCTTCCATCAGCGCACGGGCAGCGTCGTAATCCGCATTACCCGGACTGCATTGTTCCGGGCGCATTACGCCTGCAATACCTTCAATATCCGCAGAGATAAACACTTTCATTAGTCGTTCCCTTCTTGGTTTGGTTACCAGACGGAGGCAAAACCCACACCCCATCCCAGCCTTCCCCTCGTGAGAGGGGAAGGAGCCAGGCTAGTTCGCCAGATTATCTAATACTTCACTCAACCCCAGCCGGTAATGTCCGTCGAATCCGCAGACGGTTTCTGCACTCAGTAAGGCATCAATAATAGCGTGTTCTGTGGCATCTGCCGCCAGCGCCAGCAAAGGCTCAAGTTCGGCATCCGGTAATGTGACACCGTCACGTTGCGTGGAAAACGCCAATGCGATATCCCCTGAACCGTGGCCCCAGTAACTGCCGAGACGGCCTAACCCGGCGCCGGCGCGTTTAGCGATGCGTCCGAGCTGGCGGCTGTCGAGATAACGGTCGCAGGCCATCACAATAATGATCGAACCCGCATCGACCTGCGGGGCCAGTTGCGTCTGGATTTGGGCGATGGCATCTCCGGCACGTACGCCGTCGAGGGTCAGTTCAGAGAGTTTGCCAAAGTTCGCCAGCACCAGTACGCCTAATGTCGCGTTTAACGTTTCGCACCAGCGTGAGGCTGTACCGATGCCACCTTTTAACCCGAAACAACTCATGCCCCGTCCGGCACCCACGCTGCCACGGGCGAATGTTTTTGTCGCGCCGTCGAGTGCGGTCAGCGCATCGTCTTCACTGACTGCCATCGCCTGAATATCGTTTAAATAGAAATCGTTGCACTCAAGGATAACCGGATTGATGGTGGAGTCCGGGCGGCCAATTTGCGGGAATTGCTGGCAGCTGCGTTTCACCATCGCGTTGAATAATGTGCCAGTGGCGAAGGTATTGCTGAGCAGCACCGGCGTTTGCAGTTCGCCCAGTTCCATCACCTGAATCAGCCCCATCGGTTTACCGAAACCGTTTAACACCGCCACGCCGCACGGCAGCGGTTTTTCATACAGATTATCGCCCGGCGGCACGATGGCGGTGACGCCGGTCTGCACATCTCCGGCGGCCAGCGTGCTGTGTCCGACAGTCACGCCGGTCACATCAGTCAGTGAATTGGTGGCACCACAAGGGAAGCGCGGGCGAAAAATCTGGCGCGACGTGCGCCAGCGTTGCAGCAAAGCAGACAGCGCCTGCTGCTGAAATTCATCGTCATGTTGTTGCGGAGGCATCAGTTTTCCGTTTCAGCTGTTCAGTGGCTATTACTTTTTCAGTTTAGGATCCAGCGTGTCGCGCAGCGCGTCGCCGAGCAGATTAAATGCCAGAACCGTGAGGAATATCGCCAGCCCCGGGAACACGCTGACGTTCCATTTGCCCGCCATCATCATATTGCGACTCATCGCCAGAATATTGCCCCACTCCGGCACGTCCGGTTCCGGCCCCAGACCGATAAAACTCAGGCTGGCGGCCGTCAGAATACTGGTACCGATACGCATGGTGAAATAGACGATCACGTTCGACAGCGTACCCGGCAGGATATGGCGTAAAATCACCACCCTGTCCGGCGCGCCGGCGCAGCGAACCGCTTCGACATAAGCACTTTGTTTAATCGATAACGTGGCGGCGCGCACGATGCGGGCAAATACCGGCACGCTGAATACCGCAACCGCGATGATCACGTTGTTCAGCCCCGGACCAAGAATAGCCACGACGGCAATGGCCAGCAACATGCCCGGAAAAGCGAACAAGACGTCGGAACCGCGCATGATCAGCATGTCGAGCCAGCGGCCATAATATCCGGCCAGCAATCCCAGCAATACACCGGCGATCATGCCGAGCGTCACGGAGAAAATGCCAACATAAAGGGATATGCGCGCGCCATAGATGATGCGGCTGAGAACATCTCGTCCCAAATCGTCGGTGCCAAACCAGTGCTCCGGCGTGGGGCCGACACCCAGCGCCATCCAGTCCGGCGTCATCGGGTCAAAAGGTGCCAGCCACGGCGCGAATATCGCCACAAGTACCAGCAGCAGGATAAATCCGCCGGACACCAGCGCCATCGGATGGCGAAGAAACGTGTGGAAAAAGTCGTACCACGGCGAACGGATATCATCGTTTTGCGAGGCTACCGCAGCCGGTGTGGTTTCTTCCAGCACAGAGACAGGATCGGTCATGAGCAGCTCCTAACGCAGACGGATTGCCGGATTGACCACCGCATAAAGCAGGTCAACCAGCAGATTTATCAGAATAAATTCAAACACGAACAGCATCACCAGCGCCTGAATGACCGGCTGATCCTGCGTCTTGATGGATTCAATCAGTAACCAGCCGAGCCCCGGCCAGCTAAACACGCTTTCGACAATAATTGAGCCGCCGAGCAAAAAACCAAACTGCAAGCCGAGCATGGTGATAATCGGGATCAGCGCATTGCGCATGATGTGTTTCCACGTCACCAGCCGCGCACGTAATCCTTTGGCGTTGGCGGTGCGCACGTAATCTTCCTGCGCCACGTCGAGAAACGCCGAGCGGGTGAAGCGCGCCATCACTGCCGCCACCGAGGAACCGAGGGTGATCGCCGGTAAGATAATGTCAGCGGGCGAATTAAAGCCGCTGACGGCGAATATCCCGAACGGCATGGCGACAAACTGGATCAGCAACAAACCGAGCCAGAACGGCGGCATGGAAATTCCACCGACCGCCATGCTCATCAGTGTCCAGTCCTGCCATTTTCCGCGTTTGAGCGCTGACACCACGCCAATCACCAGCCCGAGCACCACCGACCACGCGAAGCCCGCCAGCGCCAGTAACAGCGTTGGCATAAAACCACTTTCAATCACACTTAACACCGGCTGACGCGTGCGATACGTCGTGCCCAGATCGCCGTGAACCATACCGTTCAGCCAGTGCCAGTACTGCGCGGGCAGCGGATCGTTAAGGCCAAGCAGTTGCCGTGCTGACTCAACCGCCTCAATCGGCGCATCCTGACCGGCGTAAATACGCGCAGGGTCACCCGGCAGCAGCTTGATAAAGCCGAAAACCAGCAACGACACCACCAGTAAAACGGGGATCATTTCCAGTATCCGGCGGATAAAATAGGTCAGCATAAAAGTGTTTCCCTGAACCTGAATATTGATGGTGGTGTGCTCTTCCCCCTGCTAAGAGGGAAGCAGACCGGAACACGCATTGGTTTTGCCCTTTGCTCCTCCCCCTGCGAAGGGGGAAGCAGACCGGAACATGCATTGGCTTTGCCCTTTGCTCCTCCCCCTGCGAAGGGGGAAGCAGACCGGAACATGCATTGGCTTTGCCCTTTGCTCCTCCCCCTGCGAAGGGGGAGGTTGGGAGGGGGTTTTAAAGGCTAACACCCTGTTTAAACAAACCTTAACATCAGTTTTTGACCTTAATACCCCACCCCAGCCCTCCCCTTCGCAGGGGAGGGAGTTGACCAAAATCTGCTTAAGCTCCGGGAGCAAAAAATTATTTAAACTGTGCCTGATTAAAAATCAGCGAGCCGTCGGCCAGCATATAGACGCCGGAAAGGTCTTTGCTTTTACCGACCAGATTGTCCGGTACGCCGAGATAGGCCACCGGTGCATCCGCCCACAACAATTTCTGCGCATCGGCATACGCCGCTTTGCGTTTTTCGACGTCAGCGGTTTGCAGACCGGCAGTGATCGCCGCATCCACCTTTTTGTTGCTGTAATAAGAGACGTTATACGCCGACGGGATCCAGGATTCGGTGGCGAACAGCGGACGCAACGCCCAGTCTGCATCACCCGTCGAGGCCGACCAGGCGCCGTAATACATTTCTACTTTCGCATCTGCCGGTTTCGGCGTGCTCCACAGACGCTGCGTCAGCGTACCGGAATCCATCGGCACCAGTTTCACGCGCACACCGATCAGGGAAAGCTGTTGTTTCAGGAACTGCGCGCTGCGGATACGGTCGGTCTTGTTCGAGCTCCACATTTCAACGTCAAAGCCCTTTTCATATCCGGCTTCTTTCATCAGCGCTTTGGCTTTGGCAATGTTATAGCTGTAATCCGGCGTGGTTTGTTTCTGATAGAACTGGACATTTTTCGGCAGCGGCGAAGTGGACGGCGATCCCAGACCGGCGAAACCGACTTTCAGCCACAGATTGCGGTCGATGGCGTAGTTAATCGCCTGACGGACGCGCACATCCGAGAACTCTTTTTTCTGCGTATTAAAGGCGATGTAATACAGATAGATGCCCGGATCCTGCGCGATATCCAGCTTCGGATCGCTTTTCACGGTTTCCACCAGATCCGATGGCAACGGATAGACCGCATCCACGCCGCCAGATTTCAGTTTTGCCACCTGTGTGGAATCTTCCGGCGTCGGATACAGCGTGACGGAATCCACTTTCGGCCAGCCTTTCTGCCAGTAGTTGTCATATTTCACCAGCTTGACGTCTTTACCCTGCTGCCATTCCACAAACTTGAACGGGCCGGTGCCGACCGGATGCACACTCAGATCCTGCTCATTCGGATATTGTTTCAGGGATGCCGGGCTGTGCATGGCCGCTGAAGGATGCGCGAGGGTGTTGATCATCGCGCCGAACGGTTTGTTGAGGGTGATTTTCACCTGGTACGGGCTGACGGCTTCGACGGATTTAATCATGCTGAACAGCGAGTTACGTTTCAGGTGACTGGCCGGATTAGCCAGACGATCAAGGTTAGCTTTGACCGCGTCGGCGTTGAACGGCGTACCGTCCTGGAAGGTCACGTCGTGGCGCAGATTGATGGTAAATTCGGTGGCATCGCTGTTACTGGTGTAATCGGTCGCCAGCACCGGCACGACGGCCATCTTGCTGTCGAACTGGAACAGGCGTTCAAAGATGCCGCTCTGAATGGAATAACTCAGCGTATCGGTGGTGTCGTGCGGGTCAAAACCGGTCACGTCCGCATACATGGAAATACGCAAATCTTTGGCCTGAGCAGACGCCGCAAAGCAAAGCGCCAGTCCGGCGGCAAGCAGGCTCTTACGCAGTAAAGTCGAATGCATGGTGTTCTCCTGTGTGTCCCAAAAAAGAAAGTTGAGTTATCCCTGTGCGACCCAGTGATGTTCACTGACGCGGGAATATTTGAGTTTTTCTATCTGTACACCCGCCGGATGCACCGGCGATTTCACTTCCACATCATCGAACTGACGCAACGCACGCTGCGTCGGATCCGCCACCGGCACCGAACTGAGCAGGCGTCGGGTATAGGGATGCTGAGGATTGCTAAACACGGAGTCGCGGGGACCAATCTCCACAATCTGTCCGCTGTACATCACCGCTACGCGGTTAGCGATACGCTCCACGACGGCCATGTCGTGCGAAATAAACAACCACGCCACGCCGGTATCGCGCTGTAAATCCATCATCAGGTTGACTACCTGCGCCTGAATCGACACATCCAGCGCCGACACCGCTTCGTCAGCAATAATCACCTGCGGCTGCAACGCCATCGCGCGGGCAATGGCGATACGCTGACGCTGTCCGCCGGAGAATTCGTGCGGATAACGCCGCGCATGGGAAGATTCAAGACCGACGCTTTTCAGCAACTGATTCACTACCGGCGTGGCATCAGCCAGTGATTTTTTCAGGCCGTGCAGTAACAAGGGTTCGGCAATGGAAAAACCGACAGTCAGACGCGGATTGAGCGAAGCGTAGGGATCCTGAAACACCATCTGGATCTGACGGCGCACCGCCTGAAACGGCGTGTCGCGCATCAGGGTAATTTCTTTGCCTTCGAGATGAATACTTTCGGATTCACTGCCCACCAGCCGCAGGATTGCGCGGCCTGTGGTGGATTTACCGCAGCCACTCTCGCCCACCAGCGCCAGCGTTTCGCCCGGCCAGATGGAGAAATCAATTTGCTCAACGGCATGGACTTCTTTGGTCACGCGTGACAATACGCCGGAACGGATCGGATAGCAGACGCGCAACCCGCGCACGTCGAGCAGCGGTAGCGCAGCGTAATTAGCGGTTTTCTGGTCGTCTTCCGCTGGCGGAATGTGAGGCAGATCACCTGCAACCGATTGCTTTTCGGGCGAAATATTTTGACCGGTTTTGGCGGCTAACAGCGGGAAGCGGCGTGGCCATTTAAGCCCCTGCATATCACCCAGTTTCGGCACGGCAGCCAGTAAAGCGCGGGTATAAGGATGCTGGGCGTTGGCGAAAATCTCGGTCACGCTGCCCTGCTCCACGACTTTGCCCTGATACATCACCACCACACGGTCAGCGATTTCCGCCACCACGCCCATGTCATGCGTAATGAACAGAACCGACATCTCGGTGCCCTGTTGCAGGTCACGCAAAATTTGCAGAATGCGCGCCTGCACCGTGACATCCAGCGCGGTTGTTGGTTCGTCGGCAATCAGCAATGCCGGATCACAGGCCAGCGCCTGCGCAATCATCACCCGCTGACGCATGCCGCCGGAGAGTTCATGCGGATAACATCTGAGGATGCGTTCGACGTCAGGAATACGAACCTGTTTCAGCAATTCACGGGCTTTATTCAGCGCCGTGGCTTTACTGGCGATGCCATGATCCAGCAGCCCTTCGGTCAGCTGATCGCCAACGCGCAGCACCGGATTGAGCGAGGTCATCGGCTCCTGGAAGATCATCGACATTTCCTGGCCGCGTAGCTTCCGGCGTGATTCTGCGGACATCGACGTCAGCGCATGACGCGTGCCGTTACGGCCAAAAAATTCGATACTGCCCGCGTCAATGTGCGCCGAATCCGGCAGCAGCCCCATGACGCTTAGTGAGGTGACGGACTTACCAGATCCGCTTTCACCGACCACCGCCACCACTTCACCTTTATTCACCGAGAAGGAAACGCCTTTCAGCGCCTGCGTTTTGCCTTGCCGGCCGGAGAACGTCACCGACAAATCGTTAATCTGCAAAATGGGCACTGTCATCAATAAACGCCTCCTTTATAGGCTGAACTGTTAAAGCCAGACTTCACCGTTTTCATAACGTAATGCCGGTTCGGCGTCCTGCGACAGCCAGATGGGCCCGTCGAGATCGACACGTTCCGCCTGCACCGCCACCGGCAACGCGGCTTCCATGGCGATGGAAGAACCGAGCATGCAACCGACCATAATCCGTAAACCGAACTGCCGCGCCACGCCGGTCATCGCCAGCGCTTCTGTCAGGCCACCGCATTTGTCGAGCTTGATGTTGATCATCTCGTAACGGTCGCGCAGGCCTTCAATATCGGCACACTCATGACAGCTTTCATCGGCGCAGACAGGAATGGGATGCAAACAACGCACCAGATCGTGGTCATTACCGGCAGGAAGTGGCTGTTCGATCATCGCTACGTTCAATTCATGCAGCGCCTCAAACACACTGCCGAGATCTAAACCCGACCAGGCCTCATTCGCGTCTACCACCAGCGTGGCGTGTGGCGCAGCGGCGCGGATTGCCGCCACTTTCTCTATTATCTGCTCGCGGTCGAGTTTAATTTTCAGCAACTGCGCGCCACCGGCAACGGCCACTTCTGCCGCTTTCGCCATATTTCCCAGTGAATCCAGGCTCAGTGTTTCCGCGGTAATCACGGAAACAGGCTTCGGCATATCAAGCAGTTGCCACAGGTCTTTGCCCTATTTTGCCGCATCAAGACGCCACATTGCACAATCGAGGGCATTACGCGCCGATCCCATTGGCAACGCCTGCTGTAATGCGTCGCGGCTCAGCCCCTGTTCCACCTGCGGGCGGATAAGCTCAAGTTGTTCGCACACGCTTTGTGGCGATTCCTGATAACGGGTGGTCGGCGTGCATTCTCCGACGGCGGTAAATTCGCCGTCGGTCAGGGAAACGCGCACCACCGTGACAGCGGTGCGTGTACCACGGGAAATCGCAAACGGCTTTGCCAGCGGCAGTTCGACGGACTGGAAAGTCATCTGAGTCATCAGCCGTTGTCCTTAATCCATTGCGCGATATTTTTGATGCCGAAACGCACCGGGTCAGTGGCAGGCACGCCGAATTCTTCGCTGATTTCAGCCAGCGCGATTTTCGCTTCTTCTTCACTGACCGCCGACGTATTCAGCGAGAAACCGGCGATTTTGACATCCGGGCTGGTGAGGCTGGCAGCCGCCAGATTGGTATCAAGGCACTGACGCAGCGTTGGCATGAACTGGTGTGGCAGATGACGCATATGCGGGCGACCAAGCTCATGACACATCACCAATAAATGCGCCTGCGCGCCGTGGATAAGCCCCATGCTGACACCGGCAAAAGACGGGTGATACAGCGAGCCCTGACCTTCGATGATGTCCCAGTGATCGTCGTCATTGGCCGGAGACAGCGCTTCAACCGCGCCGGAAATAAAATCGGCAATCACCGCATCAATCGCAATGCCAGCCCCCGCCACCAGCACACCGGTCTGACCGGTTGCGCGGAAATCGGCTTTTAAATCCAGTTCACGCATGGCCGCTTCCAGCGCCAGCGAGGTGTACATTTTGCCGACCGAACAATCGGTACCGACGGTGAGAATACGTTTACCGCTGCGTTTTTTGCCGGTGCCGGTATCGAGTTCCGGTTGCATGTGACGCACGTCAAACAGCGCTACGTGATGCTCTTTAGCCAGCTCGACCAGTTCAGGAATGTCGTTCAGCCCCTGATGCAGGCCGTTGGCGACGTTAAGCCCGGCGCGGATCGCCGCTTTGATCGAATCCAGCCAGTGTGTCGGTAATTTACCGCCGGAGTTCGCGGTGCCCAGCACCATGGTTTTCGCGCCCTGCGCTTTGGCCGTTTCGATGTCGAGTTCGGGCAATCCCAGTGACACCGAATCCGTCGCCAGACGAATTTGCCCGACGCAGGCTTCAGGACGCCAGACGTGAATGCCGCGCGCGGTTTTCGCGGCCAGCGGATCCATCACATCGCCAAGGAATAAAAGATACGGCTTTGGAATTTGCTGCATGTCAGTTTCTCCGGGATTCTTTTTTTAATGGGTTTTAATAAGACCCGGTCAATATTCCACGGGAGAAAGCTGCTGACGAATACTTGTTTGGCTTTGGGGTATAACCTGCGGCTATAGGTTTAGCTACATGAATTTATTATGGTTATTTGAAAATGAGGAACGCGGTCAGGGAGGGAGAAATGACAGGCACAAAAAAAGGCAGAGCCAATGAAACTCTGCCTTTGCGATTACCTTTTTCAGACACAGAATGGGGTAATAATTTAGTTCACTAACTTAGAAGCGGTAAGTCAGTGCTACAGCAACGATGTCATCAGAGCTTACGCCCAGTTTGTTGTTGTCATCGATCTGGTTGATCATGTAGTCAACATAGGTGTACATGTTTTTGTTGAAGTAGTAAGTCGCACCGATTTCGAAGTATTTAACCAGGTCTACATCGCCGATACCGTTTTCAACATCTTTCGCTTTAGACTGCACGTAACCGATTGACGGACGCAGACCGTTTTCGAACTGGTACTGTGCCACTAACTCATAACCCTGAGTTTTGTTCGCGTAGCCGCCTGGGATGGGTGCCAGGTTACGGGTTTCGTTATACATTGCAGACAGATAAATCTGGTTAGCATCGTATTTCAGAGCCGTTGCCCATGCAGACGCTTTATCACCGCCGCCGATAGCGGAGTCACTTTGTGCGTTAGTACGGTCAGATGAAGAACCTGCGATAACAGCACCGATGCCGGAACCTGCGATATCTTCATAATCGATGGATGCGCCGTAACCGTCGCCGTTCGCTTTAGTAGATGCACGACCGTCGCCTTCGTTTTTACCCTGGTATTGCAGGGCAATGTTCAGGCCAGTGACCAGACCGAAGAAGTCCTGGTTACGGTAAGTGGCCAGGCCGCCTGAACGACCTACCATGTAGTTATCGGAGTTAGCGGTATCACCACCAAACTCTGGCAGCATATCGGTGAAGCCCAGTGCGTCGTAAACCACACCGTAGTTACGGCCGTAGTCGAAAGAACCGAAATCTTTCACTTTCAGGCCAGCAAAGCCCAGACGGGTTTTGTTACCCAGGTCGCCCTGAGATTCTGCATGGTTAGCCTGAATATTATATTCCCACTGGCCATAACCGGTCAGTGTGTCGTTAATTTGAGTTTCGCCTTTAAAGCCCAGACGCGCATAAGTCATGTCGCCGTCAGAACTTTTGTCATCGGAGAAATAATGCTTAGCGGTTACGCGACCGTAGAGGTCCAGTTTGTTACCGTCTTTATTATAAATCTCAGCTGCATTCGCGGTAGAACCCACTGCAATTAAAGAGACCGCTAAGGCCAACACACTGCGCTTCATCATTATTTAAGTTTCCTTGATTTTTTTATAAAGGATTTCTCATGCCCGTTCTTTTATAGGACTGAAATATTGGGCTGTGAGTATTTGTACATGTTTTAAAATACGTCTGTCTGTAAAACGATTTGAACCTTAACACTGAGCACGAAAAGTTAAAATGGAAAAGTTCGCCTCGATAAGTCTTTTTTGAGTAAAGAGTTGTAACATTATGTTTCTACCATAAGGCGCTAAACCCCTGATTATATGCGGTTTTCGCATAACAATTTGCACCATCACAGTGCATCGCACCATTAATGTGCAAATAGTTTGTAAATTTGTAAAGTAGTTGCAAGCGGGATCACCTTTATCAAAAGGTTTTTTTCTGTTAACAATCGTTAAGGAATTAGTGCTATCTGAAAAGGCGTTGCATTTAAATAGTGCATAGCATGGTAATCATTTTGATGTGAACTTCATTATCTAATTAATAGAAAAAGCAGCCATAAGATTTTTGTACTACGCAATTTTTTTCCGATTAGGATTTTTAATAAGGATACTGAACAAAATAAAGCCAAACTCAGAGAGGCGATAATTACCTGAGTGATTAAATTGAACGAAGTTGAATATTTCCCATTGCCCATATTGGGTTATTTTTATTCAAAACGGGCTTTTGTTCACGACGGGCATATTAAAAGAAAGAACATGTCTTAAGCGGATCAGGAAATTTTCGGGGAATAATTTGCTGTTGAGTGGCGAGAAAACCGTAAGAAGGTCCTCCCCGTTACCAGGGAGGATGCTGAAGATTAGCGGAACTGCGCGGCGTGAAGTTGTGCGTAACGACCCTGTTGAGCAAGCAGAGATTCATGCGTGCCCTGCTCAACAATACCTTCTTTATCGACCACGATAATGCGGTCGGCATTCTGAATAGTTGCCAGACGATGAGCAATCACCAGCGTGGTGCGCCCTTCAGAAAGTTCTGCCAGTGACTGCTGAATGGCCTGTTCGGTCGCTGTATCCAGTGCGGACGTTGCTTCGTCGAGGATCAGGATCGGCGGGTTTTTGAGGAAAATTCGCGCGATCGACAAACGCTGTTTCTGACCGCCGGAAAGCTTCACGCCCCGCTCACCAATTACGGTATCCATACCCAGCGGCAACGCGTCAATCACGTCATCAAGGCGTGCGCGACTGGCGGCCAGGCGAATTTCCGCTTCGCTGGCATCGAGCTTACCATAAGCAATGTTCTCGCGGATTGTCCCGCCAAACAGGAAAACATCCTGCTGCACGATGCCGATGTTATGACGCAGCGACGTCTGGGTCATGTCGCGGATATCAATGCCATCGATGGAAATGCTGCCGCTGTCCAGCTCATAAAAACGGGGCAGCAGCGAACACAAGGTGGTTTTCCCCGCACCGGAAGGCCCGACGAACGCCAGCGTTTCTCCGGCATTAATAGAAAGCGTGATGCCGTTGAGAATTTTGCTCACCGGCGTGTAGCCGAAGACGACATTGTCGTAATGAATGTCACCGCGTAAGTGACTGACCACCTGTGCGCCCGGCCGGTCAGTGATATCCGGCGAGGTGTCGATAAGCTGCGTGAAGCGTTTAAAACCGGCAATCCCTTTCGGATAGCTTTCCAGTACCGAGCTGATTTTCGCCACTGGTCGGAAAAACACTTCCACCAGCAACAGGAAACCGACAAATCCGCCGTAGGTCAGCTGGTCATTAATCACATACCAGGTTCCGGCGATCATCACGATGATCTGCACCAGACGGGTACTGAGGTAACTCAGCGTCAGACTTGCGGTCATGATCTTGTAGGCTTTCAGCTTAGTGATGCGGTAGTTATTGTTATCCGACGCAAACAGCTTTTGCTCATGATCTTCGTTGGCAAAGGCTTTCACCACGCGAATACCACCGATGCTTTCTTCTATACGTGCGTTGAAATTACCCACCATCCCGAACAGGCGTCGCCAGGTGTCGGTCATCTGCGCACCATAACGGCTGACCATCCAGGTCATTGCCGGAACAATAATGATGGTCATCAGCGCCAGCTGGACATGTACCGTCGCCATCAGGATAAACGCACCGATAAAGGTCATCACTGCAATGAACACATCTTCCGGACCGTGATGCGCAATCTCCCCCACTTCTTCCAGATCTTTGGTGACGTGGGTAATGATGTGACCGGTTTTGGTGTTGTCGTAATAACGGAAAGACAGTTTCTGTAAATGGCTGAACGCCTGAGCACGCATGTCAGTTTCAATCCCGACGCCCAGCGCGTGTCCCCAGTAGTTCACAATCGCCATCAGTAAGGTGTTGATCACATAAATCAGCAGCAAACCGACGGTCGCGCCAATGATCAGCACCCAGTCGTGTGCGGGCAGCAACTTATCAATAAAGGTTTTGATCGCCATCGGGAAACCCAGTTCCAGTAACCCGGCCAGAATGGCGCATCCGAAATCCAGGAAGAACAGCTTTTTATAAGGAACGTAATAAGAGAAGAAACGGCGGAGCATCAGGCATCCTCATAGAAACGACCCGAAGGCGGGCAAGTCCGTCAGTCTAAATGAAAATGGTTATCGATAAAGATAATTTTAGACCCGCCCCGCCAGAAGACCGTTTTCACAGAAGTTTGCGTACACCGTTTAAAATCACGGCAAAGGCCGCATTCAGTGCCTGCCAGGCAATCTCCTCGGTGATCGCTTCATAGGTCGCCAGCACCGCCACAAAGGTGGATTTCTGTGTCGCCAGCAAAGATTCATATTCTCCCGACCGGAAACTGCCTTTACCTTTTTCAATCTCCCAGGTCAGCTGAAGTAAGGCTTCAATCTGCGGGACGGCACTGTTTGCCACCGTATTCCAGTTTGTCCCCAGTGAAGCTTTTGCCGCCGCAATAGCCCTGTCTTTAACATCAAAAATATCACTCATCGTATTCACCTTTATTATTTATTGACTGCTTCTGTACCATTTTTTAATACCAGCTCATAGGTCAGCATCGACTGCATAATCACAGCAACCTGTTTACGCTGAAGAGTGATATACGCCGGAGAATCCTGTTGCGAACAATGCTGCCTTTTATATTTAATCTGATAGAAGATATTTCTCAGGCCAAACATCTGCTGTTCAATTGCAGGATTGTTATTTAAGATTTTGGTGCGGGATTCAATCAGTGCTAAATCCGTTTCAGCGGAATTAAAGAACGCACTGTCGGGTTCAGAAAGGGGGGAAATCAGCAAAAGCGGTTGCCCTGCGACCACGGACGCCGCATGGCAGGCGACAACCGGCGAGGCGGGTTGCGTATTGTCAGTCATTGCCTGCGCAGTCCAGGCCACAAATTGACGGTCGGCTTTGCTCTGGAAGTCAGTAATTTGTTTATCTAAAGCAGGGTCATACTGGTGCGTGGAACAACCGGCCATCGTCATTACGACAATAAAAATCGCGATCCCGGCTTTCATTATTGATTTCAAAATGCCTCTCCTGTGACTGATTCCGAAGGTGGACATTATTCCATTGTCCTCGCCATCAAAAATTAGTCACAAGAGAAGACCGGCGCAACCGGTCAGTTAATCATTTCCAATCAAATGCTAAAGTCATTTTTATCATTAAAATAAAAAACCTGTGGATGATTATTTTAATTTCTGGCTGGCTTGCCATCGCGTACCATTATCATTGATAACGTCGTATTCCACTTTATCTGACAGGTTTTTCCCTGCCGGAATTTCCACCCGCTCTGAAGTGAAAGGCGCCACCATCACACCGGATAACTCCGTCTCTCCCGAGCGAAGTGAAGAAAGCGTCAGGTGCCACGGCGTCGGATTTTGTATCAACAGTGTTTTACTGCCCGCCTCACGGTCGATGCTGAACTGCAATTTCTGTGCATCACTTTCCTTAAGCTCCCCCACTTTTTCCGGCCTGACAAACACCTTCATGCGGATTTTTAACGGCAGCACGACGCGTTTTTCACCTTTATGCTGCGCTTCGGTATTTGGCGGAATTTGATAAATATTCAGCCAGTATAGACTTTCGCGATCCTGTGGCAGACTTCCGGCTGAAACCATCAACAGCCGGATATTGCGCATTTCCCCCGGTTTCATTTTAAATACCGGCGGATTGATCACAACAGGCGTGTGGACCTTATCCGAGCTCACCGTCGGGTCACCGTTATCCGTCCAGACCTGTACCACTACCGGTTCTTTCTCGGAATTCACTAATGACAGTGATTCGGCGATACTTCCCGAGTTGAACACCACGCGGGTCTTTTCCGCATTAACCACCGCGCTGGCGTGAAACGCCGTGCAACAGAGCATAATCCCCGCCGCAACGGTGACTTTATTGAAAACTGACCACCACTTGTAACTGCGCATTGACGCTCCCCGCTGTCACTGTTTCGCCACTGATTGCCTCCAAAGACGCCGTAAAATTTCCGGTGTAGGTTGTTACACCATCCGTAGAGTCGCCCTGACTGGTAGTCAGATCTTTATAGGCGTACCAGCCGCCCAAATTGCCTGTTCTGGTTGTTCTGCTGGGCAGTAAACTAAGGGCTGTGCCGCTTTCATTATAGATTTTGATCCCTACGCCAGATGCCGAGCCGCTGCTCCCGTAATTAGTATCCAGCAAATGTGTAAGCCCTCCGGAACTGGTCGTCAGCCCGAGATTAGTTGCTGCTGTGACAGCCGTGGGTTGGTTGACCAGAAAACCCATTGCAACAGCGGTTGATGCTGCAGTTGTACCAACACTGGAGACAGCAGCATCTTCACATTTCAGGCTAATTGAAAATGAACTCTGGCTGGTTTCCCCACTATTTAAAGATGAAATACTCATCGTCGGTAATAATACGACTGAAGGGTAATCTTTTACCAAACACATAGCGCCACGCACAAAGGTGACATTTTGGTACATTGAAATCTGTCCAGGCCAGTTATTATAATATCCCGTGATGACAGTCTCTAATGCGCCATCAACTAAGGAAGCGGTGTTTAAACCAGGGGCGCGAAAGGCGATAAACCCTGATGCTACTGAACCATAGCTATATATTGCGCTTGAATTCCCTGCCGTATAGGCCGTTGAATCAGTTTTAAAAACTTCCACGAAAGTGTCAGAAAATGCACTGGCCGGAATGTAAATATAAGTATCATCCTGAACCCACTCATCCGAAGTAAGTGTTCTTGCCTGCCACCCACTCTCGTAATATTTACCCGTTTTCATATTTGTTAACCTGACAGCAACCCCATTAACATAGGTATGATACGCACTCTCAATATCGGTAGTTAACGTCCTGCCTGCATAAAGATAATATGATTGAGTGACATACAATTCTTCTAAAGAACCTGCATCTGCTAGTGCACAGCGATATAATATCTGATTAGAGGTGTATGCCTTAGAGTTTGAAGCTGTCAGGAAACTTGCTGTTGACGTGGCAAGTAAAGTTCCTCCCGGCATGAAATCGCTGCTTGTACTCAATGAAATAACAGATGGCAATCCGCTGGGACCATTCAAAAAATTACCACCACCGGCCCAGG
This sequence comes from Rahnella sp. ATs2, assembly GCF_051851855.1. NCBI lineage: Bacteria > Pseudomonadati > Pseudomonadota > Gammaproteobacteria > Enterobacterales > Yersiniaceae > Rahnella > Rahnella sp. ATs2. The sequence continues at coordinate 23,959 of NZ_JBLYPL010000018.1, forward strand.
TAGTCGCGGTATATCCTGCAGCAATCACCTCACTTGACAGAAGAGATGTGCTGGTGACCCTTGTGCAATCCGCATGCGTTATTAACGGAGCTAACAGTAATACGCCGGTAATAAGACTACGTAGTTTAATCATTATTTCCCCACAAACTCGAATTCACATGGCAGCGTCAGCTGTAAAAATTCATTATCATCACTCGCAGGTAACAGATAATTAATCCGGCACTGCTCTGACTTTTCCTTACCCCATGAAACAAACAGCACGCCGGAACGATCATTAATACGTGCGTAAATCTGCCCGGCCTGACCGACCATGCCTATATTATTTCCGTCTTTATTGGTTACGTCCGCGCCCATCGGGATCATCTGACCGCCATCGAGCGTAGTGTTAATTAATACTTGTTTACCGGAGACCGTTTCAAAATTAATCTGAACAATGGCACCGGAATAAGGCACGACCTGCTGACTCCCACCCTGAATATCCACACTGGAATTTAGCCCTCTGGGGTCAATGCTGACGGTATTATATTGATAAGGCGATAACGAAGGCATAATAGCATACCCGAAGCTATCTATTTTCGCGCCCTGCCCGTTTTTAATCTCTGCCCCTTTGGCGCCTTTGGCTTTCACCAGCGCAAACGTATCACTGACATAAGGTCCGTAGGTCACTCCCCCCGGATGAATAAGCAGCGTACCCGATGTGCCCAATCCATACTGTTTATAACCCGTGCCCTGCGAATAAGATCCACGGAACGTTCCTTTAGAGGTATTTTGTTGCAGTGAACCACCCCAGGTCATTTTATTACCGTTTTCCTGGTAATTTTCTACACCGCTGTATACAGAATAAGAAGAATTACTCTTCTCACCGAAGCTGCCCGATACACTGGTGGTCGCGGACTCAGAGCTTTTATTTTTCGCCACGTTGAATGCCACATTCGACCGTGAATCCCCCCAGTCCAGCGGCATTGAGAAGCCGATTGAAATGGTGTTCTCTGTATATTTCTGACGATTATCACTATTATCCGCGTCGCTGTAGTAGTTGCTGCGGGTACTGTAACTGGTGCGCTGTCTGCCAACGTTGATGTTATAGCTGATCTTTTTATAGCTATTGCTGTAGCCCAGCTGCATCTGAGTAATACGTGAATTATTACTGTAATAATCTGAAGTACTGGCATTCAGCGAAAGTGACCCGAACGTATTAAAACTTTGGGCGATGGTCGCGCTGAACTGATTTTTCTGATTCAACGTATCCGAATAGTAAGTGGTGGTATTTTCAGCGGCTCGCCTTACACCCAGCACATCCTGCAAATCCCGGAAACCTTTAGTCGAGTAGCGGTATGCCGCCAGCGTCAGATTAGTGCCGGTAGTAAAAGTCTTGCTGTAACTGGCTTCCGCACGCCAGCCTGACTGGGTTTTATTATTTTCAGCGACGGCATGTGAATAAGTGGTATTGAGTCCAATAGCCCCAAATTGTGTTGCCATGACGCCACCCAGCAAATAAGCCTCGTAGTCTTTCGCCAGACGAATACCGGCATTACCCGTGAAACGATTGCTTATCCCCCGTTGCAGGACACCTTCTACAAATTCATTATCCACACTGTAATACTGCCGCACTTTCCCAAGGGCAAGTTCATAGTTCCATGAGCCAGGGCGAATAGAATCTGGCACCGCAGAATAGGGAACGGTAAAAGAGGATGTCTGCCCGTTAGCTTCAATGACCGTGACCTGAAGATCGCCCTGGCCTTTGGTATTAGACAAATCGTCGATTACAAAGGGACCTGGCGAAACCACGGTTTCATAAATGGTTTTTCCGAGCTGGCTGACCACAACGCGCGCAGTGGTACTGGCAACGCCGCGAACTTCTGGCGCATAGCCGCGTTTACCCTGAGGCATCATTCGGGTATCACTGGCGAGTTTGACGCCATTGAAAGACAGGCTGCCAAACAGGCTGCTGTTGGTATAACTGTCACCCAGCGTCACCAGGGAATTAATTGATGGCAGAGGTCGCTGTGCATTGGTGCGCACGCTGGTCCATTTATGACTGGTGCGACCGTTATTATCGGTATAGCGCAGATTTGACTGATTTCTTAATTGCCAAAGACCAATATTGGTGCCGCTGTTCAGTCCGCTCCACAGATTTTTAGTTTTATAACCACCGGTGTTGCTGGTCTCATAATAATTCGTGTTGTGCTTAACAAATAACCCCAGGCCGCCGCTGTCCCACTGAGAGACAGGAATATAACCCCGTGGCTGACGGTAAAGTAAGCTCTGCGGGATCAGCAGTTTCAGTTTCTGCGTTGACTGTTCCAGTTCCCATGATGAGGCTTTTGAAAGATCGGAAAACCACATACATTGTTTACCAACAGGTATTAAGCTGACTGCATCCACTTTTAGCTGGATCAGTTTTATAGCTTCAGCATTCAGGCAAGGCTGAACAGCGACATTATCACCCTCAGATTTACGGCTAAAGGTGATCTCAGTATTTTCTTTAACAAGCTTATTATTGACATAGAGATCTACGCGATAGGTTCCCGCATCCGCCGAGACAACCTTTTCGTTAAGTTTATCCAGATTCACTGATACGCCAGAACCCTGCAGCAAGCTGGGATCAAAATAGAAATCTTCAGCTAACGCCACGGGACTGTAATTAGAGAGAATACATAAAGTTAATAGCGATGGCGTCAGTATTTTATGATTAGTGACTAATTTCATATTCGTGGCTCATCCTTGCACCCTGATCATTGAGATAATCAACAATTACTGTCGCACCTTTAATATCCTGGATTTTTTTGAACAGAACGCTTCCTTTGGAAAACGGCGCAATCATTTCCGTTTTTTGTTTGTAAACCTGTTTTCCATGTTTAATTCTCACATCAATCACTGATGCATAAAATGGAGAGTGATTTTCAATATTGATGACTGTCCCGCCATTTTTTAATTGAGAAGTGACATTAATTTCATCAAAAAATGTTTTACTTCCGGAGGCAATGGCAACGGGTCTGTAAAAAACCTTCACACGGTTTTTTAACATGATTAGCATTTTATTCTTTTGTTGAGCACTTACTTCACCCGCATTCACCGGGGGTATTTGCAGAAAATTAAAGTAAAAAACAGATTCCCGGTCCTGCGGCAAATTCACGCTGCCATTAAAGGCAATACGGAGCACCTGTCCGCCGTTTGCTGCAATTCGAAAGAGTGCCGGCGAAGCAAAAAACGGAGCCTTACCTGTTGTGGGTGTTGACTCAGTATCTCCATCATCCAGCCATGTTTGCACGGCATAAGGAATGATATCTTTATTACGAAATTCAACGTCTACTGAAGCGTTATCTGAGGGGTAAATAATCCGGTTGCCAATCATAGTGACACTGGCAGATGCCATTACAGAGAATAGTGATAATATCAACAACAGAAATAAACCAGTTGTTTTTTTAATCAGATTGCGATTATTAAACATATGAACATTAAACTTATAATTTTATCGGATATCAGTGGCACGCCGCATGATATAAAATAAGATGGCAGCGTTCTGCCATCTTGCGATTATTTAACGCTTACTGATAAGTCACTGCATATTGCAGTGAAGCCGCAACAGTACCTGCTGTAGCAACATCAGTCGCATAATATTGAGCGGTATATGTCGCGGTCGAAGCCGTGTCACCTGCAGCTAAAGTCAGATCGCCTTCGGCCGTATAGGTTGAACTTAAGTCAATCTCAGTGCCTTTTGTATCCAGAATTTGAACTGTTACGTTTTCTGCTGTACCAGTATTACCTAAAGTGCCATTGGTCGTTTCAACCAAATTGCCGACAAATACCGTGCTAATAGCTGTTGAGTCAGTACTACCTGTGCAACCACTCACACCCATTTCGAACGTCGTCGCGCCCGCTACGTCACCTGACGCAGATAAATCAGACGTTGAGACAGTAGGTAATAAAATAATTGGCGCAGTGTCATTACCATTTACGGTCAATGAACAGGTTTCATCAGTGACTTCGCCCTGAAACGAAATAGTGTTATCAGATACGGCAGATGCCGTCATTGAATAACCCGCTACCAGTAAACCACAAGCCACTAAAATTTTCTTATTCACGTCTTTTCTCCGTTAGATTAATTTCCTTCTGGCAGGTCCCTTCGCCGGGTACGCTGCCAGTGCTAGTCACTATAAAGTCACGACCTTTTTCGGCAATCAATCTCGTCAAAAACGCATAAATTAGTGAATTATTCTTCTGGTATGAGTTATTTCATACACTAATCCACTAAATTGATGTAGATCCGTTTTCCTGCCAGAGAAATAATCTGCAATTTTCATTAACATCTCAAAAACATATTCCAGCCTTACGATTTCTTAACTAGGAATATTCTAAATATAATTAAACGCCCGCCTATAAACTGCGCCATTAAGATGATTAACAGATCGCAAAATAATCATTCGGCGTGTTATTTAACCGGAAATATCAATTACAACCAGATTGAATATTTTCAGAATGATATTTATGTCAGGACTGCGTAAATATTGATGTCGCTCAAGAATCACTAAAAACGCTCAAATGGGAAAACCATGGCGATATTGATGTGCTTTAGACAAGCAGATGCGAGATAGAAGATGGAAATCATGAGAGATGAAAATAAAGCGGATTGACCCGATGATGGAGGTACAAAGAAAAAGGGGCACAAGGCCCCTGTCTGACACGCTCAGGAAGTGATTTTATCAATATCCACCGGCCTGCCGTAAAACCAGCCCTGTCCGACAATGCGTGGATATTCTTTCAGGAAAAAGTCCGCCTGATGCTGTTCTTCTATTCCTTCCACAATAATGGTCGCACCGGTCTGGGCGAGCATTTCCAGCATCATTTTCAGCATTTTGAAACTGACTGACTGACTGCCAACAGAATCGGTGAAGATCTTGTCAATCTTAATAAAATCAAACGATAACTTGCTCAGATAATCCAGATTTGAATAACCGGTACCGAAATCATCCAGCGCAATGCGGTAGCCGTAATCTCTCAGCCGGGCTAATGACTCTTTGAGCAGCCGATGGTCTGCCGTCGAACGTTCCGTGATTTCTAAGACGATTTGCTTCCGATGAAGCCTGCTTTTATCGACCTCTTCTTCGAGAAACACCCTGAAATCCGCCTCAGTCACATCCGCGGTAGTGATGTTAATACTCACAAATAGAGCGTTATTCTCCCGCAAGAGTGGTGCGATTTCTGTCAGCGTCCGCTTGACGACAGACCGGGTGAGCGCCTTAATCTGATGTGTCGACTCAGCCAGTTTGATAAATACATCCGGTGGTATATTGTCGCCGTTTACCTCTTTCCAGCGGGCCAGCGCTTCGTACCCAATCACCCTGCCGGTATCAATATCCACAAAGGGTTGATAGTTGATATAAATGTCATCCCGGCTGATCGCCATCCTGAGTTTATTCTGTAATGAACGGGTATTACTGATGTATTGCAGGAGTGCGAAGGTAAACATTCCACCGGCTGCTAATGCTGCCAGAATAATAAAGACAGTCGCCGTGGCTGAAAGAGAGAAAAGTCCGATCTGAGTATTTCTGGCCATCACGCAAATATCATATCGATTACTGCATTCCGTGAACCGGGCTTTGTACCACCACGCAAAACCCTGGATTTCGTTAACATCCCGCACCAGTCCGGCGGTGTCGCCAAACAGCCTGAAGACATGGTCGTGCCGGTGGTTGATCAGCACGGCACCGAAGCCGTTGTATGGAACATAAATGTCACGAAATGCAGCCGGTGTCGGGAAAAGCAGAACGTTCTTCGATTCCATCATATCGGCGGTGATCCGCGGGTCGACAATGCCGCTGAAGGATGTCCATATGCGCTGACCATAACGGGTGATGGCATCGGGCACCGACATCGTCACCGGCTCCGGTAAACGGCCGCGCATCGCCGTACATTTCAGCTGGTGATCACGGATGTAGCCAATGTCTGAGATAAATACCGAGGTAAATGAGAGATAACGAATTTCATCGAGAAATTTATCACTGCATGTTTCATCGCGTATGGCATTCACTTTACTGACGATTTTACCGGACTCATCAGCAACTTCCAGTCCGCGCGTCATGATGTGTCGGGCATAGGAAGCCAGATAGTCGCGATCATACGTCGCGATGACGAGATGTGTGACAATCAGGATAAATGTGGCTACCAGCAAGGTACCTGACAGAAATAATAAAGGCCGGCCAACAGATTTTGCGGTTTTCATGGTGTGCCTGAAATGAAAGTATTGATGCAATATTATTTTAAAGAAACCGGCGGATACTCGCCAAACTTGCTTCCGGCAAGTGCCATGAACTGACTGAATGCCACATTATTACTCACTTTAAGTTTATCCATAATGATGTGCTTCACCCGGCTGATGCGTCGATATTGGGTTTTCATTTTCGTCGCAATTTCAGTAATGCTCATTTGCTGGCTGAACATAATCAGCACTTCCCATTCATAATCGCTTAGCATTTCGAAATCGTAACGAAGTTTCCTGTCTTCGTAAAAGAGTACGCTCACCATGCTCGTTGCATTAAGGATTTGCGCTGCGGAAGCACGGCAGCCCTCAACGCCTAATTGTTTCATATAGATAGCATCTGCATTACTCTGAATCAGTAAAGCAGGAATTTCTATTTCAGTATGAATAATCATATCAATGGCGGGGAATTGTGCTTTAAGTTTTCTTAAGAAATCCAGGCCTTCAATAATAGACGTATTGACATCATAAACCTCACTGAAAACCACATCCAATTTTCGTAATTCCAGCAAAGACTTGAGGGATATGAAATTAGAAAGTGTGCCTTCAATAATAATGTCACTCTCTTCTCTCAGGATCTGCGACATTACATCACTGACCATCGAAAGTGGTTCCATAATTGCCACTTTCTCTCTTCTTTTCCACGCCATTAATTATTCCTTACTTTGATTAAATCCTCGCTTTATTTTATCAAGCCACTTTTGGAATTTTGATCTGGGAATAAATTTTAAGATTAGGTTAATAATTTCGAAAAAACCAGCGAGCGTGGGCAATATCCCAAATAATGTCAGATGTTTGTATTATTTCAGGATAAAAATCTGCCAGAATCCTTACTAAACAAAGTTTAAACAAGATAGCAATAGAATGGTAACTAGGAATGTTCTTATTGAAATTAAACCGGGTGGAATTTTTTTGCTGCCAAAGCTGGCCTCAGCAGGCCAGTTTGGGGGTGAATTTTGACAGTGAGCAGCTCGGCTGGCTCCTCAGCGAATTAACTCAGAACAAGTCCCTTTGCCATATGTACGGCTCTGTCGCACATATGGTCAATCACGTCCGCATCGTGGCTCACCAGAATCATGGTCAGGTCACTGCTGGCTTTAAGATCGTTGAGCAGGTTAAGGATTTCCGCCTGCACTGACATATCGAGCGCAGACGTGGGTTCATCGAGCAATAACAGCTTAGGCTTAAGCAACAGCGCGCGCACAATCGCCACGCGCTGGCGCTGGCCACCGGAAAGCTGATGCGGATAACGGTGCATCAGCGCCGTATCCAGCCCGACCTGACGGAATCCTTCAGCAATCTTTTGTTCGATATCCTGCTCTTTGAGAATTTTTAATGGCTCAGCCAGCGTGCGCAGCAACTTGTGTTTCGGGTGCAGCGAGGCGTACGGATCCTGAAACACCATCTGTACGTCACGGCGCAGACTGCCGGTGAACGGCTTGCCGGGTTTTACTTTATGATCGAGCAGCGTCAGACCGCCGTCCCAGTAACCGTTAAGCCCCGCCAGTACCCACAAAAGAGAAGATTTACCGCAACCGGACGGCCCGACCAGCCCGAAGCACTCACCTTTATTAATCGTCAGGTTGACGTTATGTACCACGGTGCGGACTTCAACGCCCTGACGGTGGGACACGCTCAACTGATGCAGTTCAGCAATTGCCTCACTCATGATTCGGCTCCTGTTTTAAAGAGGCCAGCAGCGCGCGATCCAGCACCGGCAGGCGTTCGCCGTGGGTAAATTTGCTCGGTCTGCACGACCATAACGTGTGGGTATACGGATGCGTGGCATGTGCCAGCTGATCTGCAGGCAATTCATCGAGCAGTTCGCCTTTGTACATTACCAGCACGCGCTCGCAGTAGTGCGCCACCTGTTGCAGGTCGTGGCTGATCAGGATCAGCCCCATGTTGCGCTGTTCGACCAGACGCTGGATTAAGCCCAGCACCTGTTCGCGCATGTCAAAATCCAGCGCTGACGTAGGTTCATCGGCAATCAGCCACTGCGGATCGTTGATCAGCGCAATCGCCAGCATCACGCGCTGGCCCATCCCGCCGGAAAGCTGATGCGGATATTGCTGTTGCAGAAAAGCCGGATTGGGCAAACCGACGGCATTCAACATGTCGGCTACTTTTTCCTGACGCTCTTTACGCCCGAGACGCGTATGCAAACGCAGCGGTTCTTCGACCTGTTTGCCGATTTTTTGCGTCGGATTCAGCGCATGTTTCGGATCCTGCATCACCATCGAAACACGGTTGCCGCGAAGTTTGTTCCATTCGCGTTCCTTTAACGTCGTCAGGTCGTTATCGCCCAGCGTCAGTTGCGAAGCACGCAGCTGACACGGATGCGGCAGCAGCCCCATCAGCGCACGGGCGGTCAGGGATTTACCGGAACCGGATTCGCCAACCAGCGCCACGCGTTCCTGCCCGACGCTGAGTGAAAGGGATTTCACCAGTTCCAGCGGACGTTCGCCCGGCAGATAAATGGTGAGATCTTTCGCGACAAGTTTGTCGGTATTTAAGGAATCAGTTGCCATGTCGTGGATCCATTTTGTCACGCAGGCCATCGCCCAGCAGGTTGAAAGCCAGGCTGGCAAACAGAATCGCCCCGCCCGGTGCAGCGGCGACCCACCACTGGTCGAAAATTACTTTACTGCCTTCAGCAACCATCGAGCCCCATTCCGCTGTCGGCGGCTGAATACCCATGCCCAGAAAGCCCAGACCGGCGGATGCCAGAATAATGCCGCCGAGGCTGAGTGCGGCCCGCACCACGGCGCTCGGTAAACACAGCGGGAGGATGTGGCCAAACATCAGGCGCAATCCGCCGATGCCCTGCATACGCGCGGCGGCCAGATAATCGCTGCGGCGCAGTGCCAGGGTTTCCGCCCTTGCCTGACGGGCAAACGGCGGCCAGCTGGTAAAGGCCAGCGCCAGCGCCCCGTTCATCAGGCCTGGACCGAGAATAGCCACCAGTGCCAGCGCCATCACCAGACTTGGCAATGACATCACGATGTCGGTCAGACGCATCAGAATGCGCTCGAACCAGCCACCGATATAACCGGCGCTGATGCCGATCAGCAGGCCGACCGGAATGGTCAGCACCAGGATCAGTGACACCAGCAGCAGCGTCGGACGCGCGCCGTAGATCACACGGGACAGCAGGTCGCGGCCAAAACCGTCGGTGCCCAGCCAGTGCTGATGTGAAGGCGGCAGTAAGCGCAGTTCGATGTGCTGAATGTTCGGATCAAACGGTGCCAGTAAAGGTGCGAGCAGCGCGGTAAGCACCAGAATGGCGACCAGCAGCAGACCGACGCTCAGCGTGGTAATGCGTCGCGCAGGCTTCCAGACGTTAGTCTCGACTTCGACCTGCGCAGGCTGTTCAGGGATCATTTGTTGTGTCATAAGCGAAAACTACCGGGTCCGCGGATCGAGCAAATAAGTAAGGGCGTCAGCCAGTGCGTTCAGCAGCACGAAACAGGTACCGATCAGCAGCGTCGAGCCAAGGATAGCTGGGGTATCTGCCGCGAACAGCGCGGTAGTCAGATAACGTCCGACGCCCGGCCAGGCGAATACGGTTTCGGTCAGTACTGCGCCTTCGAGCAGGCTGGCGTAGGAAAGCGAAAGCACGGTGATCAGTGTTCCGAGCACATTCGGGAAGACGTGGCAGAGTAAAACCCTCGCCCTGCCCGCGCCTTTGGAACGCGCCAGAATCACGTATTCTTTGTTCATTTCACCGAGCATCGAGGCGCGCAGAAGACGGGTAATGCCCGCCATCGACAACATCGCCAGCACGGTTACCGGCAGCCACAAATGGCTGATGGCGTTGTAGAACATGTCGCGGTCGCCGGAAAGCCAGGTATCAATCAGCACAAATCCGGTGCGCGGCGTCATGGTGTACATATATAAGTCGTCGAGCCGCCCCGGCCCGCCCGCCCAGTGCAGCACGGCGTAGAACAGCAACAGGCCGAGCAGGCTCAGCCAGAATATCGGCACGGAATACCCGAGCAGCGACACCATTCTGGCGGCGTTATCCAGCCAGCTGCCAGGTTTCCAGACCGCCAGCAGCGCCAGCAAAATGCCGAGCGACCCGCCAAGCAGAATGGCGCAGGAGGCCAGTTCGACGGTCGCCGGGAAAGTGCGCATCAAATCGCTGGCGACCGGCTGCGCGGTAATGCGGGAAATCCCCATATCGCCGTGCGCCAGATGATCCAGATAACGGGCGAACTGCACCGGTACCGACTGGTCGAGACCTAAATCACGACGCACCTGCGCATAGGTCGCTTCACTGGCGTGATCGCCCGCCACCTGAAGTGTCGGGTCAATCGGGGCAAGATGGGAAAGCGTAAAGGTGAACGCCAGCAGGCCGAGCAACGTCAGCGCCAGCGAAATCACGCCGGTCAGCAGACGGCCTGACCAGCGCCAACCCTGCCGGACGAATCCGGCGGGTGTTGAACTGTCTGTCATTACTTGGTGACCTTGCTGTAGAAGACCATGTCAGGGTTGATGCCCTGCACGTAGCCCTTAATGTTGTCACGCACGGCAATCAGGCTTTTAGCCTGTAAACCGATGACAAACGGTGAGTTTTTCTGCACTTCCAGTTGCAGCTGACGATAATCCGCCACGCGTTTAGCCTGATCCGGCTCGGCAATCGCCGCCAGCGTCAGTTTATTGAGCGCAGGAATCGACCAGTTGGCGCGCCATGCCAGCGTTTTGCTGCCATCTTCCGGATTGAAAGCAAACGCGGAAGCATTGGTGTTCGGGTCAAAATAGTCCGGGCCCCATGAAGACATATAAGCGTCGTATTCATGCGCTTTCACTTTAGTGGAAATCTGCGAGCTTAAACCCGGATCGAGTTTAACGGTCACGCCGCCCTGCGCGAAGCTGGCCTGTAGCGCCTGAGCGATGTCCAGATACGGCGGCTGGTTGGCGGTAGACAGTGTGAAGCTGACATTTGTCAGCCCGGCTTTCGCCAGAATCGCTTTGGCTTTGGCCGGATCGTAAGTGTATGGCGTATCGTTCAGCGCCCCCAGATAACCTTCCGGCAGGAAGGCCTGATGCACCTGGAACTGGTTTTTCATCAGGTCATGCGCGATGTGGTTGTAGTCGAACAGGTAACGCGCCGCTTCCCAGAAGGCCGGATTGCCCAGCGCCGGAGACGCTTTGGCGTTGAACTGCATGAAGTACAGTGACGCATATGGCACGGCCAGCGGTTTTACGCCTTTTTTGCCTTCGAGCGCCGCCATCTGATCCGAACCGAGGTTACGTGCCATATCCGCATCGCCCTGCTCAATCAGCAGACGGCGAGCAGCCGGATCCGGTACGTTTTTAATCAGGATAGTTTTCAGCTTCGGCGCGCCTTCAGGAGACGTCGGGTTGGCGGAGAGGATCACCACTTCATGCGGAATATAGTTACGGATCTGATACGGACCGGAACCGGCAGAATGGTTGCTCAGCCACTGATGACCGAGGTCGTCAGCCGTCGCGTTAGCTTTCACCAGTTTGCTGTCGACAATCGAGGATACCGGCGCAGACAGCAGGCTCAGCACGAAAGACGGGCTGACATCAGCAGTCCAGCTGACTTTCACATGCTGATCATCCACCTTCGTCAGGAAGGTATCGACGTTTTTATCAGTCCAGCCCAGCTGAGTCAGAATGAAAGAAGGTTCGAGATTAAGTTTCACCACGCGCGACAGCGAGAAAATCACGTCATCGGCGGTCAGCGGATTACCGCTGGCAAACACGGCTTTCGGCGACAGGGTAAACGTCAGGCTGCGGTTATCTTTGCCCGCTTCCCAGGAACTCGCCAGCGTGGGTTTCAGATCAATCGGGTTATTAGGATCTGACTGTACCAGACGCTGATAAATGTTGTTGAAAGCCTGAACCGTGGTCAGCTCAAAGCCCTGCGCCGGGTCAAAGCTGGAAGTGTCATCAATGGACTGGGCGATGACCAGCGTGTCCGGCGGTGTGGCGGCCTGAACCGCGAAAGTAGCCGCAATAGCCGTAAACAGGACGGACGGTAATAAAGCTTTCATCAGGTCAGACTCTCCAAAGTAGCGAAATTGCTAAAGTTTTGTTGAGTGTAAAGTTTCTTATGGGTGCCAGAAAGTCTGATAAATACTATCGTTATGCTAATTTTGAATAACGTTATCTGATTGGTTATTAAAGCCGCAGGACGGGCTCTGGCGGGGCATTGTTACTGTACAAACGGGGACGAGTTCAGGCAAAGCAGCTGCCCCTGATACAGGGGCCATCAGCGCCTGATTATACGAGGGATCTGAGTAATTTCAGCAGCCAAACCCTGCGGTTTTGGCATACACTTCATTCCTAAATTTCATACTGAGTTATGTGGCGCAGATCACATCTTAATTGTATGATGAATGCATCATTCAACTGGGTGAAACACCATGAGCACTGCAACTTCTCTGGCATTCCAATATATCCGGGCATTTATTCTGATTTATCTGTGTTTATTCGCCGGGAATGCCATTTCATCTCTTCTGCCGCTGACGATTCCGGGCAGCATTATCGGTATGCTGATCTTATTCGCTCTGCTTTCCACACAAATTCTGCCGTTTAAATGGGTCAAACCCGGCTGCAACATTCTGATCCGCTATATGGCGCTGCTGTTTGTGCCCATCGGCGTCGGTGTGATGAACTATTACGAGCAGCTGCGCACGCAGTTCGGCCCGCTGGTGGTGTCGTGTCTGGTCAGTACGATTATCGTGTTACTGGTTGTCGCGTATTGTTCCCACTATATCCACGGTGAACGCGGCGTGGTGACAGACAAAGCGGAGAAAGAAAATGATTGATATTTTGTGGTCGCTGCCGCTGACCCTGCTGGTCTTTTTCGCCACCCGCAAACTGGCTATCAAACTTAAAATGCCGCTGCTGAATCCCTTACTGATGTCGATGGTGGTGATTATCCCGTTACTGCTGGTGACCCATATTCCTTACGCCCGCTATTTCGCCGGCAGTAAAATTCTCAATGATTTGCTGCAACCGGCTGTAGTGGCACTGGCGTTTCCGCTGTACGAACAGCTGCATCAGATCCGCGCCCGCTGGAAATCCATCATCAGCATCTGCTTTATCGGCAGCGTCGTGGCGATGACCACCGGCACCGCCATTGCATTATGGATGGGGGCAACACCACAGATTGCTGCCTCGGTGTTACCGAAATCCGTCACCACACCGATTGCGATGGCGACGGCACAGTCCATTAACGGCATTCCGGCCATCAGCGCGGTCTGTGTGATTTTCGTCGGGATCCTTGGCGCCGTATTTGGTCATACGATCCTGAACATATTAAAAATCACCACCAAAGCGTCACGCGGACTGGCAATGGGCACCGCCTCACACGCCCTCGGCACCGCCCGTTGCGCAGAAATGGATTATCAGGAAGGCGCCTTCAGCTCCCTGGCGCTGGTCATCTGCGGGATCATCACCTCCCTCCTCGCCCCGTTCCTGTTCCCCGTATTACTCGCCATGTTTGGTCATTAACGAATAATCACCTCACTCTACGCCCCTCAAAATAGTTCGGATTGGATCAAGGCGGCAAGTCTGTGAGTCCCGATGAGCTGACAATAAGTCAGTGATTCGGGGGAGCAGACGCAGCCAACGCTGAGACGATTCGAAGCAGGACGAGGAAAAAGATGTATGTCGCCAAACCTTAGAAAGACGACATACAAAGCTGAAAGTACCCGGTTTAAGTACAGTCAGAAAAATGCCTGCCGGCCCGCATTTTGCGGACTGGCAGCAGATTATGAAGAGGATAAAACGGGCGCACGGTGCTGGCGCGCCGGAGGGATTACGAGTTCATCTGGAACAGCGACATACCTTGCATGGAGCTGTAGGTCTTGTACGACGCCTGAAGGGCAACCTGTTGCAGCGTGTAGGTGGAAATCGCTGAGGTCCACTCGGTATCAACCAGATTGCTGAGCTTGGTGGAGTTGGTCACGTCGCGGTTATCACCGAGCGTATCGAGGCTGTCGAGCTCACTCATTTGTGTACCGAGCTCGGAACGCACGGACAACACGTTGTTGAGGGAGTTGCTCAGGCCACGGTTGGCTTTATCGATCGCGTCGGAATATTCAGTATCCGAGGTGTAATCCGCTGAAGGCGTTTTCAGTGCGGTCAGTGCGCCGTCGATCGTCTTGAAGATATCGGATTCGCCGGTCGTGCCGTCTGGCTCTTTCTTCGCATCACCGGTCAGGGAGTTGAAAATCTGATTACCCGTATGGTTGATGGTCATGGTACGGCTGGCATCAACCTGCTGGGTGATCGCCGTATCGCCGCCGGAATACGTCACCGCACCGGTGGTCGGATCCTGTGTGTAAGGCGCGGTATCACTTTTGTAACCGGCGAAAATATAGCGCCCGTTACCGTCGGTACTGTTCGCCATATTCACTAACTGCGATTTCAGACTTTCCAGCTTGGTGGCCAGAGAAGAACGGTCATCGTCACTCAGCGAGCCATCACCGGCCTGCACGATCAGCGTCTGCGCATCCTGAATGGTGGACGTCACGCTCGACAGAATCGATTCTTCCTGACTCATGCTTTGGTTAGCAAAAGTACGCGCAACAGAGAACTGGCTGTTTTCAGACTGCGCCTGACGCACCAGCACGGCCTGTGAAGCCGCCAGCGGATCGTCAGAAGGCTTACTGACTTTCGAGCCGGTAGACAGCTGTAAACCGGTCGCCTGGAAACGGTTCTGCCCATCCAGCACCGCATCCATGTTTTGTTGGTAAATTATATTGGTACTAAGGCGCATGGCATCAGTTCCTTATCAGTTCTGGGATCAGCGGAGATTTATAATGGCGTCGAATATGGTGGATGCGGTCTGCACCACCTGCGCGTTAGCCAGATAATATTGCTGATAACGTTGCAGATCGCCGTATTCCTCATCGAGGTTAACCCCGGAAATAGACTGCTGTTGCGTCGTCAGCTGCGTCACGATATTGCTTTGCGCGGTGCTGGTGGTGGTCAGTGTCGCCACCTGGTTCCCGACGTTACTCACCAGGCTGGCGTAAGCACCGGACAGCGTAGACTTGCCTTCCACCAGTTTGGCGGTCTGCAAGTTCAGTAATTTTTGCGCGTTGGTGTTATCACTCACACCGCTGTCGGCTGCGCTGGCAGCGGCAATCAGTGAAGAATCGGTGATCGCCACACCCATACTTCCCGCCACGTTGCTGACGGTTTTGATGGTGAAGCTGTCATTGGTCGATGGCGTGCCGGAAACAGAAACCGATAATCCGTCGAATTCCATGGTCGGATTGCCGCTGCTGTCGGTGCCTGCCGTTGGCGTGATTTTTGCGCCATCGGAAACGCGGGTCACATCCCAGCTGGTGCCGTTATAGGCCATAGTGTAATCACTGGCTTTCACCGCGGTGGTATCTTTGTACGCCACGCTGACATCGGCGGTGCCGGTGTTTTTGGTGTTACCTACGGTCGTTGCGCCGGTGTAAGAGAAGAAATCTGTCCCTGCGTCACCGTTGAGATCAAAACCGGCTTTGTTGGTGCTGTTGAACGCGTCAGAGAAGGTCAGCGCCAGCTGCCCGAGCTGATTAATGGCCGGCTCGAGGTTGTCTTTACGAAACGCCAGTGTGCCGCCGAGAGATCCGGTGGTCAGACGACTTTCCTGAATTTCAGAAACGGTGCCGTCCGGCTGAGTCATACCGACGGTCAGTTTGGACGGATCCGCGCTGGAAGCCACCGCCACCACCGTTTTAGAGTTGCCGCCGCTCACCAGTGGCGTGCCGTTAGCAAAGGAGACGTTATAAGTATCGCCGTCCTGCTGTGTCACGGTCACACCGGTAATGTCGTTCAGCTGGCTGACCAGCTGGTCACGCTGATCGAGCAGTGCGTTAGGTTCCTGACCGGTGCTGCCACGGGTTGCCGTGATCTGCGTGTTCAGTTTGGCAATCTGCGCCGCATAGGTGTTGATCTGGTCAACGTTCTGCGTGATCTGCTGATTCACCGCGGTGTTCATGTCGTTCAGGTATTTCGCTGAACTGTTGAACTGCGCGGTTAAGCCCTGCGCTTCGCCCAGTACCGCCTGACGTGCCGAGCTGTCGCTGGCATTGCTGGTCAGGGTTTGCAGGCCTTTGAAGAAGGTGGACATGGTGGCGTCGATGCCGGTTGAGCTGTCGCCCAGCAGGTCATCAATTGAGCTTGCCTGATCCAGCTGCGTTGAGAGCGCGCTGCCGGTGGCGCTGGCGCCAAGCAACTGGGTCACTACAAAGGAATTGTATTCACGGTTCACGCCGGTCACGGTCACACCGTTACCGATGTAACCGGCGGAGGTGGAGTTGCCGTTGCTCTGGGTGATGATCGCCGTCTGACGGTTATAACCGGCCACACTGACGTTAGCGATGTTGTTCCCGGTGGTACTGAGCGCGGCCTGCGCTGCGTTCAGTCCGCTCATTGCGGTATTAATTAAGCTACTGGACATGAGTGACCTTTTGTCTGCCGGTGACCTTTTTTACCACCGTGTAATTAAGGGAACTGAATCGGGGCTTTCCCCTTTTCCCATTCTGATCTGGTTATCGGCCTGCACCGCCAAAACTTGAGAAAAAAAACGAGGATTTGGGGATCTAAAAGATATCTTTTAAATCATGGCCATAAGCCTTAACCGCCTGCTCGCCTGCCCCTTTGATTTTCTGAATAACGCTGACCAGTTTGTCGGCATAATTCGGGTCGGTGGCATAGCCTGCACGTTGCAGTTCATGCGCGGCTTGTTCAGGGGTATTGGCGGAGGCGACCTGGGCGTAACGCGGGTTGCTGGTCAGCAGTTTGATGTAATCGCTGATGGCTTCCACGTAAGAGCCGTAAACGCGGAAACTGGCCTGGACTTTTTTCGCCACGCCGTTGGTGTATTCGGTAGTCGTGATATTGGTGGTCGGGCCATCCCAGCTGCTGCCCGCTTTGATACCAAACAGGTTGAAGCTGCGTTTGCCATCGGCGGTCGGAATTTCGCGTTGTCCCCAGCCGGATTCCAGCGCGGCCTGCGCCATGATCAACTGATGCGAAATCCCGCTGTCTTTACTCGCCACCTGCGCCGGAATGCTCAGGCTGGACACAAACTGTCCGCTGTCAGCCGGCAGCGGCGCGCCACCGGTGGTGCGGTCCGGGGCGGTCGGAATGACTTTACGCAGATACTGTTCCATCGCTTGCACCGGCATACTTTTCAGCACTTCACCGTCAAGCGCCATTGGCACCGTACCGGACAGTTCCGAAGGCTGTTTAGAGCCGCCGGTCAGCTGTTCCACCATCATATCGGCCATGCCCAACCCTTTGTCGGACATGTCCTGCGCAATTTGCTGATCGTACATCGATGTATAAAGTTTGGTGGACTGGTTATCGAGAATGCCCCCCTGCGGCAATGCCTGACGCATACTTTTCAGCATCATCTGGACAAAGACGCCTTCAAACTGTTTCGCCACTTCTTTGAGATGCGCCTGCGGATTTTGTCCCACATCCCGCTTCAGTTTGTTGAGGGAATTCGCATCGTACGCCGCCCCTTGCGGGTCGAAAGCACCGGACATCGACATCAGATCGCTCATCAGATAATTTCCAAATCAGCACGCAGGCAGCCGGCTGTTTTCATGGCCTGCAAAATGGACATCAGGTCGATAGGCGTCGCGCCTAACGCGTTCAGGGTACGGACCACGTTGTTCAGGCTGGCGCTGGATCGCACCTGCTGAATAGAGCCGCCGGACTGACGCACGGAAATATTGGTGTTTGGCGTCACCACGGTCTGACCGCCGCCGAACGGCGTGTTTGGCTGGCTGACATCGTTCTGACGATCGACCACCACAGAAAGATTCCCCTGCGCAACCGCACAGTTATCCAGCGTCACATCGCGGTTCATCACCACCGAACCGGTACGGGAGTTGATAATCACTTTCGCGTCCATCGGCCCGACATTCACTTCGATATTCTGAATCTGCGCCAGAATGCGCACCTGCGACGTATTGCCGCGCGGCACGATAACCTGAATATTGCGGGAATCCAGCGCCGACGCGGTGCCCATCCCCTGACGGTTAATGGCGTCGCTGACCTGCTGCGCCAGATTGAAATCTTCATCGTTAAGTTGCAGGTTGATCACGCCTTCGGTGCCGAAGGTGCTTGGCAATTCACGTTCGATGGTTGCACCGCCGGTAATTCGGCCGCCGGACACCTGGTTAACCGTTACGCTGCTGCCACCGGCAGAAGCGCCCGCTCCGCCAACCAGCACATTACCCTGTGCCAGCGCGTAAACCTGGTTATCCACGCCTTTCATCGGCGTCATCAGCAAGGTGCCGCCGCGAATACTTTTGGCGTTACCCATAGAGGAAACTACGACGTCAATCGCCTGTCCGGCACGCGAGAACGCTGGCATTTTGGCAGTCACCATCACGGCGGCCACGTTTTTCAACTGCATGTTGGTGCCGGCCGGAACGGTTATCCCTAACTGAGACAACATGTTGGTCAGCGTCTGGGTGGTGAACGGGGTTTGCGTGGTCTGGTCACCGGTTCCGTCGAGGCCGACGACCAGCCCGTAGCCGATCAGGGCGTTATCACGCACGCCTTGTACCGTCGTCAGATCACGAATACGGTCGGCGGATGCAGGCAGTGCCACCAGGGCGGACATCGCCAGACAGATAACACCGGAAAGTAGTTTTCGCATGATTGCCTCGTTATAACGGCGATAAGTTTAGGAAGAACCGCTGCAACCAGCCCATGTTCTGCGCTTCATTGATGTAGCCGTTACCCACGTATTCGATGCGCGCATCTGCCACCTGCGTGGAGATAACGGCGTTTGCACCACTGATGGTGCGCGGGTTGACCACACCGGAGAACCGGATGAATTCGGTTCCCTGATTAATTTCGATTTGTTTTTCACCGACAACTTTCAGGTTGCCGTTAGCCAGCACTTCCGCGACCGTCACGGTCAGGGTGCCGCTGAAGGTGTTATTGGCTGCTGCGCCGCCTTTACCGGCGAAGGTATTGGCACCGGACATATCCAGATCGGCGCGGGCATTGCCGAACAGCCCTTCCAGGTAGCGCGGCGTAGTGGCGGCGCCAAAGGTGGTTGACCCGTTGCGGCTGGCGTTCGCCGAGGAGCTTTTGCTCGCACTGACGTTTTCCTGCAAGACGATAGTCAGAGTATCCCCGATGTTACGTGGACGGCGGTCTTCAAACAGAGGCTGATAACCGTAGTTCATCGGCTGAACGGACTGGAAAATCGAACCGTTAGGCACCGGCGGTGCGGCGGGCGCAGGGGTCGCTGTGGTGGTTCCGGGTACCAGCGGGGTATGCGGCATATACGCGCAGCCGTTCGCCAGTAACGTGATTAACAGCGGCAGCACCAGCTTGCCTGGTCGGTCTGTATAAGAAGTCATTACCGACGTTATTTTTTTGCTCACCACAGTTTCGCCTTAAAAAAATCGACCTGGTAGGGATCTGAACCGGTTCAGGACTGATGCCGTCAGGCCCCAGTCCTCTTGTTTTTTGTGGCTGCCCGAACCCGCGACAGCCACTTTCACTTTGTTGTTACGTACTAAAAGTAATGACGTACAAAAAGTTGTTACGTACTAAAAGTTATGACGAATTGAAAACTTACAGCTGCGAAAGTTTCTGCAGCATTTCATCCGAGGTCGACACGGCTTTACTGTTGATTTCGTAAGCGCGCTGCGTCTGGATCATGTTGACCAGCTCTTCCGCCACGTTGACGTTCGAGGTTTCGACATAACCCTGATACAACAGGCCGGCACCGTTAAGTCCCGGAGTACTTTCGGTTGGCGCGCCGGAGCTCTGGGTTTCCTGATAAAGGTTTTCACCCATGGATTCCAGACCGCTGTTGTTGATGAAGGTGCTCAGCGTCAGCTGGCCGACTTGTTGTGCCGCCGTCTGCCCCTGCTGGGTCACGCTGACGATACCGTCACGACCGACCGTCATGCTCAGCGCATTGGTCGGAATAGTGATGGCCGGGATCACCTGATAGCCGCTCGACGTCACCAGCTGACCGTTCTGATCCACCTGGAAAGAACCGTCGCGGGTATACGCGGTGGTACCGTCCGGCAGCTGCACCTGGAAGAAACCTTCGCCTTTGATGGCGATGTCTTTACTGTTGCTGGTCTGCGACAGGTTGCCCTGTGAGAACAGACGTTCAGTAGAAACCGGACGCACACCGGTACCAATCTGCAAACCCGATGGCAGGTTGGTCTGCTCAGAAGACTGCGCACCTGGCTGGCGGACTGTCTGATAAAGCAGGTCTTCAAATACCGCACGCTGGCGTTTAAAGCCGTTGGTGCTGACGTTCGCCAGGTTGTTGGCGATGACGTCCATGTTGGTCTGCTGGGCATCCAGACCGGTTTTCGCAATATACAGCGATGGGATCATGTCATTACTCCTCTGCCATCATCAGCTCATTGACAGCAGATTGTTGGCACTCTGTTCATTTTCATCGACGCTGTGGATGACTTTCATTTGCATCTCAAAGCGGCGGGCGTTGGCAATCATGTCGACCATGGTCGAGACCGGATCCGCGTTGCTGCCTTCAAGTGTTCCCGGCATCACGTGAATCGTCGGGTCGGCCTGTAGAGCGGCACCCCGCGCCAGCGCCGTGGCCGGGGTCGGACGGAACATGCCGTCGTCGCCACGGGTCACTTCGCTGTTTGCGGCTTTCACCAGCTTGAGCTTACCGAGCTGCCCCATGGTGTTCGGGTCAGCGCCGGCTTCGAGCACGGCGATAGTGCCGTCCGCAGAAATCGTCAGCTGTGAATTCGGCGGAACCTCGATCGGGCCGTTATCCCCCATCACCGGATGACCTTGTACGGTCAGCTGGTTAGTCGGTGACACCTGCATGTCGCCGTTACGGGTATAAGCTTCAGTGCCATCAGGCATCTGCACCGCAAGGAAACCGTCCTGCTGTAAAGCCACATCCAGCGGACGGCCGGTGTAGTTAAGTTTGCCTTGCGTCATGTCTGCGCCCGGCGTGGACGCCGTGACCAGCGTACGGGTCGGCAGGCTTTGACCTTCCACCGGCACCGCGCGCATGGCTAAAAGTTGCGAGCGAAAGCCGGGTGTATTGGCGTTAGCAAGGTTGCTTGACGTGACCGACTGCTGAACCAGTGTCTGGCTCGCTGCGCCGCTCGCGGTGTAGATAGCGTGATCCATAGTGCTGCCCTGTTCTCAAAGTAAAATAGAGCGTCTTAACGCAGGTTAACCAGCGTGTTCAGGATGGAGTCCTGAGTTTTGATGGTTTGCGCGTTCGACTGATAGTTACGCTGAGCAACGATCATGTTCACCAGTTCAGCACTCAGATCGACGTTGGAAGATTCCAGCGCCCCACTGGTCATGCTGGCAAAACCACCCGCGCCTGCCACACCGTTAACGGCCTGACCGGAAGAAGACGTTGCCGTCCACACGTTGTTCCCTTCAGATTGCAGGCCTTCCGGGTTAGAGAATGAGCTCAGGACAATCTGTCCCAGCAGCTGCGTTTTCTGGTTGGAGTAAGTCCCGGTGATGGTGCCGTCATCATTGATGGTGTAGCCGGTCATCTGACCCGCGGCGTAACCGTCCTGCGTCAGGGAACCGATGCTGTCGCTGCCGGTGCTCTGCTGGATACTGCCGGTGAAGTTCAGGCCAACAGACTGCGGCGTCACGGTGCCGTTGGTGGAGGTATTCATCACGATCGGCAGGGAACCGTCAGCATTGACAGTGCCGTCAGCCTGGGTTGCGCTGGCGAGTGCGCCGCTGGTATCAAATTGCAGCGTACCCATTTTGGTGGCGGCAGAACCGGCCACACTGCTGTCGAGTGAGTACAAATCCCAGTTGTTAGACGCGGTTTTCACGAAGTACACGTTGTTATCGTGCGCGTTACCCTGAGAGTCATAGGTGGTGATGCTGTTGACGTAGTTGTACGTGGTGTCGTCGTTAGCATTGAACGTCTTCGCTGCCGGAATAGCCGTGTCAGTAGAGTTCAGGTTAGCGACCATGGTGGCTGCGGTAGTGGCTTTCGCACTCATCATGGTGGTCGGAACGCTCAGCGCGGTAGGCTGCGCACCGGCGGCGATGGTCGGTGGCGTACCCGTTGCCGGATAGCCTGTCACGCTCAGACCCTGCGAGTTCACCAGATTGCGGTTAGCATCAAGGGAGAACTGGCCGTTACGCGAGTAATAAACCGTGCCGCTGCTGTCGGCCAGACGGAAGAAACCGTTGCCGCTCAGCGCCACGTCCAGGCCACGTGAAGTGTTGGTCGTGGTGCCATCGTTAAAGTTTTGCGTAACAGCCGCGACTTTAACGCCCATGCCTGCCTGAGAACCGGCAAACATATCGGCGAAAGAAGCGGTCGCCGTTTTGAACCCCACGGTGGCGGAGTTGGCGATGTTGTTACCGATCACGTCCAGGTCGGTGGATGCCGCGCTCAGGCCGCTGACTGCTTGGGAAAAGCTCATGTTAGCTCCATTTTTCTGTGTGTAGTTGCTGCATGAAGTTAAGGATTTCAGCTCTTCTTCCTGCAAAGGAAGTGAGCCAACGGCTTATAAAATCTGGCGAACTGAATCGACGGAAGCGGTTCCCCGCACCCCGAGATCCAGCGCCGTGGTGCCTGATGAACTGGTGGTGACACCATTGACCAGCGCATAGTTAAGCGGTGTCGCGACCATTTGCTGTCCGTTGTTCAGGGCATTGATGCTGAAGGTGTAGCCGCCATCCGGTGCTTTGGTGCCATCGTCCTGCGTGCCATCCCAGGTATAACTGTGAACACCGGCGGTCTGGCCTCCCAGCGAGATGGTTTTCACCACTTTGCCGGTGGAATCGCTGACGGTGGCCGTGGTGGTATCGGACGCTGTTTCCAGCTCAAAACCGAATGGCGTGGTGCTGACGGTGCCGTCAGTGTCACTGCCGACCAGAATGGCGCTGCCGGATACCATGACGCCGTGACCAATCAGGGAGCTGGCCTGTACGGAAGAACCGCTGGTGATTTGTCCCGAAATGCTGCCGAGTGTGGTGTTGAGTTTTTCAATCCCGCTCACGGTGCTGATCTGTGCCAGCTGACTGGTCAGCTGACTGTTATCCATCGGGTTGGTCGGATCCTGGTTTTTCAGCTGTGCGACTAACAGCGTCAGAAAACTGCTGGATAAATCATCGGCAGAACTGGCGCCCGTAGTGGACGAACCGCCAGAACTGGTGCTGGTGATCGTGGTGTTGTCTGTGGTGTCATTAATCGACGTGGTAATGGCCATGTTTCGCTCCGCTATTGCCCCAGAGTGAGGGTTTTCATCATCAACGACTTGGTGGTGTTAAGCACTTCGACGTTGGCCTGATAACTGCGGGAAGCGGAGATGGTGTTCACCATTTCGCTGACCACATCTACGTTTGGCATCTTCACATAGCCCTTGGCATCCGCCATCGGATTGCCCGGCTGGAAGACCAGGCGGTCCGGAGACGGATCATCAACGACCTGCGCCACTTTCACGCCGCCCGTTTCCTGCCCCGGTGCCGCATCCACCTGAAAAACAACCTGCTTCGCTTTGTACGGCTGGCCATCAGGGCCGGTCACACTGTCGGCGTTGGCCATGTTACTGGCGCTGACGTTAAGGCGCTGAGACTGCGCGGCAAGCGCAGAACCGGCGATATCAAAAATACCGAGCATTGACATGGGTTATTATCCTTGCAGCACCGACATCATCCCTTTGATCTGGCCGCCGAGGACGGTCAAATCGGTCTGATAGCGCACGCTGTTATCCGCGAAATTAGTACGTTCACGATCCATATCGACCGTGTTACCGTCGGCTGACGGCTGGTCAGGGATCCGATACATCAGATCCATATCTGCAGGCTGGACGTTCGACGCCGGAATATGGCGATCGGATGTCAACGCTAAAGACATACCGCTGCCACTCGCGCGCCCCTGCTCCATCACCTTCTGCAACTGACTGGCGAAATCGATATCGCGCGCCTGATACCCTGGGGTGTCGGCGTTGGCAATATTGGCTGAAAGTATTTCTTGCCGCTGGGCACGCAGGTTGAGCGCTTCCTGTTGGAACTGTAGTGCGGCGTTCAATTTGTCGAGCATGCGCCCTCCGCAAAGTGAGATTTTGGAGTCGACAGCATAAATGCGAGTGTCAACTGCCTATCGTCTGAATAAGCGCAAAATCGTCCGCTATTTGTTCCTTTAGGAATTGAAAAGTGCGCGTAGACTTGTCACCAGTAGTAAGTTGGCACAAAGGTGAATTGCGTATGAACAGGCAGAGAATCCGTCGTTTCGGTATCACACTGGGCTGCATCTTTTTGGGTGCGACATCCGGTGCGGCGAGTTATGCACAGTCTGTGCCCGTGAAAAACGAGCAGGTCACAAGCGTGCCAGCTTCGGCGAACAGCGATACACTGCTGTCCTCGCAAATCCAGCAGTTCTTCCGCCAGCAATATTCGCAAAGCGGAATGCAGGTGACGGTGCTGGTCACCACACCTGCGGCGCGTCAGCCCCAGTGTTTGTCACCACAATTTATGCTTTCGCCCAACAGCCGTACCTGGGGCAATGTGTCAGTGGCGGTGAACTGTAACGGGCAAAAGAGTTATGTGCAGACCAAGGTACAGGTCAGCGGCACCTACTGGGTCGCGGCGAAAAATGTGCCGTCGGGCGCGCATCTGGCAGAAACGGATTTGCAGCAAAAAACAGGCCGTTTGGATTTATTGCCACCGAAGGCCATTCTCGACAGCAAACAGGCGATTAACGGCATTACGCTGCGCAATATCAGCATTGGTCAGCCGTTAACGCTTTCGATGTTACGACGTCCGTGGATGGTGCATGCAGGACAGGAAGTGCAGGTTCAGGCAACAGGCAGTGGATTCAATGTGTCGAGTGCCGGAAAGGCGATGAATAATGCAGCAGCGAATGACTCGGTGCGGATCAGAATGCCGTCAGGCGTGATTGTGAACGGGATGGTCGGCCCGGACGGCTCTGTGACAGTGGAGATTTAACCCTGTATTGCAACCACTTTTGGACAAAAAGTTGCAATAAAGGCTAAAGTTATTTCGCCACATGTCGATAACAAACGTATCAGAGTCGTCTCACGACGGCATTTTTAGGGTTTTTGTGTTAATTAACAGCCCTGAATACCCTAACCGGAGAAAAGATTATGGCTATCGATCGCACGCAAGGTGTTTCACCTTTAACTTCGATCCAGCAGCGCGATCCTTCTGAAGCTTCTGTTCAGACTGCGCGCAAAGAAGGCACCGTTTCTGGCACCACCACCAGCGGTACGGCGGTGACCCTGAGTTCAGCGCAAGCGTCTCTGACTCAGTCCAGTGCTCAGGACATCAACACGGCACGTGTCGACGAACTGAAACAAGCTATCCGTGATGGCAAACTGACCATGGATACCGGCAAAATTGCCGATGCTTTGTTGCAGGACACGCAGGATTATCTCAAAGGTCTTTAAACTGAGGCTTCAGGATTAAAGACGATAGTTGGAAGGTATTAAGGCCCGATGAAGAACTTTATCAAGACCATGACTACCTTGGTTGAAACGTTGCAAGCTCTGGATCAAGTGATTAATCACGAACAAACGATACTTTGCTCGGGCCGCGTTAATGGTGCTGCCCTGCAACATATCACCGAGCAGAAAAGCTCACTGTTAGCTACGGTAGACTATCTTGATAAGCAGCGTCGTCAGCATGACGAGCGCCTGAAACAAAATGCCCCCTACTTAGATCCACAAGGGCAGCGTCAGCCGGAAATCACGGCAATGTGGGAAGAAGTCGTGCAACTGACCACTAAACTGAGTCAGATCAATCGCCATAACGGCATGTTACTGGGCAAACAAATTGCCTATAACACCGAGGCGCTGGCTATTCTCAATGCCAGCCAGACGCAGAAATTCTACGGACCGAACGGGCAGGAAACCGTGTCGGGGCAAACCGTACGCAAGATCTCTGTGTAGAGCCAGACGGGGGGAAACGCTTTCCCCTCAGCACGTCTCCCGTTCGCCAATTCATTTCCACGAAATTTATACCAAACCCGCCAGCTGCTCTAATGTCGCCGGGTCTTTTTCGACCAGCTTTATCAGCAAAATGGCCTGACGGTTAGGTTTCGCTCTGCCCTGTTCCCAGTTCTGATAGGTTGTCAGCGCGGTTTGCAGGTAATAGGCAAATACCGCCTGCGAAATATTCAGGTTCTCCCGAATCTCTTTTAATTCCACCGCGCTCAGTCTCACTTCACGATCGACAGTTCTTTCCACCGTTTTAAGCGTACGCTTACCCTGACCGGCTTCACCCCATGCATTCAGGCCATCCGCAATCTCAGCAAACAGATCCCGTTTCATTGTCATTCTTGTTTCGCCTTATGCTGTTTCAACAGCAGTCCTAACATCTTTTTTTGCGCGAATGTCAGGTCATTCACTTCGCTTTTTCCATACACCGTAATGAGAAGAAAATGCGATTTTGCGACCCACCAGTAATAAATAATCCTCGTACCACCCCGCTGGCCTTTATTCCTCTGACGATCAAGAAACCGAAGTTTGCGTAATCCCCCGGTATGCATAATCACATCCCCGCAAGTGGGGAAAAGCAATAACGCATTTTGCAGGATCCGATATTCATCGTCGGACATATACGCCGAACGGTTTGCTTCAAAAGCGGGTAATTCAACAAATATAGCTTTCATCCATGCCCCTGAGCTTCCCTATACTGTGCCATAACTGTCCCCATGTAAAGGACAGTTGAAGACGTTGAGTGACAACAGGCGCAACAATAGCGGAATGCTTAATGGCTGCTAACTACCAATAGCCAGAGACGGGATACTGCTTCCAGAAGGATTTTTGAAGTTTCAGTCGTTGCAGATGCCTTGCGCTTCTTCACAGAAAAAAACGTCAGGCAGCAAAATTGCTGGGGGGATATATGATTGCGCGGAGAGCCCGCGCAGTTTGAAGGGGGAAAGGCTTTAACTCAGGCCGGGCACATCAAAGCCGGGCGTGACCGACAGCAGCATCCGCACCTGTTTTACCAGTTCGCTCATGCAGTCATCACGCATGCCGTAATTGTTGAGCTCTTTTTCCAGGGCAAACAAATACTGTGCGTTGGTGCCAAGCGGACCACTGGCCTGCGCAATCAGGGGCGCGATAACCTGATAATCGGTATCCGCTTCGTACTGAGGGTGTGAGGAGTCCATGATAAACACCAGCGCTGTCACCGTGCGACCATCATCGAGTTCTAACTCGCACCAGGTCGGACGATAGCAACCGGTCAGCATTTCACGCTTCCACAGCAATTCGAGTTCTTCGTGCAGTTTGTCTTCCGGCAGACGGAATGCCAGCCCGGTGGTCTGCCCGCCATCACGCAGCGCCAGCATGCGGCCCGGTTGCGCATGGGTTCCGCGCCCTGAAGTCAGACGTAAGCAGAAGGCACGGTGATAGCCGCGCAAAATCGCAGGCCGCGCCTCTTCGGAATCGAAAACCGGATTCCACATCAGCGAACCGTAGCCAAAAATCCAGACGGGGCTGTTACCGGGGCGACGCGCCAGTGTGCAGCTCAGTGAGGCGGCACGTTGTTCAGGGGTCAGGAGCATCGATTCGTCAATGCTGCCGAATGCTGTTTTACAATCTGCGTTACGCAGGAAATCTCGAGTTAACATTCATTCCCCCTTTGGTACGACTTACTTTTGAACATGCCATGCTGTTGACGCTGTGTTCTCCGCTATCGTGGTTGTGGACTGATCAGGTTATCGGAAAGTTTTCGCCTTAACTTGAGGCGCTGACAGGGTTGATTCGGAATTTTATTATCACCCTGTCTGATGAAACCTTATTCGTTTCTTTCGTTGCAATCAAGATTGAGAGCGATCACAAAACGAAAATAAAATGATTATTTTGTGAACATTGTAAGAAGGTTGACATTTAAGAGGGAAATGACAGCAAAACAGGCAGGATACAGGCGGGAATGTGAGAGATAACGGGTCAGGCATTCCCCGACCCTCCGCCGGACATCAGGATTTTTTAGGATGCCATTTGTCGTCATCGCCTTTTTTATAACTGTGTTTTACCGCGGCCCACGCGACTTTGTGCGCGGTCTCTTCCCGGGAATCATCACCCTGACGATCTTTTGGCTTTGCATACTCATCCCACGCGCTGTTAAAGGCTTCTTTATAGATGTCTTGCGCATGTGCCGGAAGAACATGACGAACAGAGTCAGGCAACGCTGAGCGGTTCTGATAAGGCATAACTTGCTCCTTTTTCATGGCGTTCATGATCGTTACATTTAATGTGTGCGGTTCAGGCACACAGGGGTAAGTCTAGCTGCTAACCTCAGGTGACTCAGCCAGATTATTCCAAATCTCAGCCTGCGGGCTAAAAAACGCCAGATTTCTCCGATTTTTCATGTGGGTATAGGGATTATTTACAAAAATTGACGCATTACCCGCATAAACCCATTATTAAAAATCAAGCCATTGTTTTTATTATGTTTAAATAATTAACAATGAAAATTAAGTTGAGATTAAACTGACATTTATTTGATTCATGCAACAAAAAATAGCTGTCATAACAGTTTTTATAGATGAGTCATGATAATAAACTGTTAACAGATTAATTTATCTACTATACTTAACGGGTTACAATTTTATGCTGCTATGCATTTTGCTTACAACCGACAGACAGGCGGTTGTAAATTCGTGAGTGTTTATAAGGAGAATAATCATCATGGTGTCTTCACAGGAACATCCAAAAGTAAAAACCCGCCATCAGGAATACTCCCTGATTTTCCCTATTGCTGCCCTTATCGTTCTCGTCTTCTGGGGCAACAGCAGTAACTTTGCCTCAGTCGTCGGCATCAATTTAATCGCGCTGATCGGTATTCTCGCCAGCGCCTTCAGCGTAGTACGTCACGCCGATGTCCTGGCACACCGTCTGGGCGAACCTTACGGCTCACTCATCCTCAGCCTTTCAGTGGTCATCCTCGAAGTCAGTCTGATTTCGGCCCTGATGGCGACAGGCGATGCCGCTCCGGCGCTGATGCGTGACACCTTATTCTCGATCATCATGATTGTTACTGCCGGTCTGGTCGGCGTTGCCCTGCTGCTTGGTGGTCGTAAATTTGCCACCCAGTATGTCAATCTCGGTGGTATCAAACAGTATCTGATGGCGATTTTCCCGCTGGCGGTGATCGTTCTCGTTCTGCCTGCCGCCCTGCCCGCTGGCAACTTCTCCACGCCACAGGCGTTGTTCGTTGCGGTAATTTCAGCGGCGATGTACGGCGTATTTCTGCTTATTCAGACCAAAACTCACCAGAGTCTGTTTATTTACGAGCATGAAGATGAAGGCGAAGAAGATGGACACGGAAAACCGTCTTCAAAGAGTAATCTGACGCACACACTGTGGCTGATTGTCCATCTGGTGCTGGTCATTGCTGTTACCAAATTCAATGCTAACCCGCTGGAAAGTCTGCTGACCGAACTGAACGCCCCTGCGCAGTTCACCGGCTTCCTGGTCGCGTTGCTTATTCTTTCTCCTGAAGGTCTGGGTGCCCTGAAAGCGGTACTGAAGAATCAGGTACAGCGTGCCATGAATTTATTCTTCGGATCCGTGCTGGCAACGATCTCACTGACCGTTCCTGCGGTCACCGTGATTGCCACCCTGACCGGTCAGGAACTGATTTTCAGCCTGGCGCCAGCCAACATTGTGGTGATGCTGGCGGTTATGATCCTGTGCCAGATATCGTTCTCGACCGGGCGTACCAATGTGCTTAATGGTACTGCGCACCTGGCGTTGTTCTGTGCGTATATGATGCTGATAATGCTGTAACAACAAGACCTTGGGTTGCCACCCAAACTGGCCTCAAGGTCAAGGTCAAGGTCGTGGGCGTCGGCCCACACCGACTTTGGTCAAGGTCAAGTTCAACACCTTGGGTTGCCACCCAAACTGGCCCTAAGAGGCGCCTGTCGCCGCGCCTCTTAGGAATCTCCGGCTCTTTCACTGCGCGCTCCGCTCGCTGGCTATGTTTCAGGTATCGCAGCGACAGGCTGGAAATCTTGCCGCTGCGCGGTTCCTTCATTTCGGGATTGCAGCCTTGGGTCTGCAACCTCTCATTCAGCAAGATTTCTGAATCGCCCGCACGATCTTAAATTCAAAAACGAAATGGATTTATCTTTGCTCCTCCCCCTGCGAAGGGGGAGGTCGGGAGGGGGTTTTAAGGGCTAACACGGTTCTGAGTAAACCTTAACGCTTTGATCTGGATTTAATACCCCACCCCAACCCTCCCCTTCGCAGGGGAGGGAGTTTTGTGGTTGTCACTGCGGTTTATGAAACTTTGGGTCTAGCGGAAGCGTCGGGGAAAAGCCGACGGTCTTGAAGTTGAATTTAAGGTTAATCAACCTCAACCTCAACCTCGCCCTCAGATCTCCCCTTTTTTCTTCTTGTTCCTGATCACCAGCCAGCTAATCAACGCCATCACGCAGCCGATAAAGATAAACCAGATGCCCAGCATCAGTTGGGGTGCCATTTCTCCCGGCGGGGTTTCAGGGCTGCCGACCACTAAACCGTGGATAGTGGCAACAATGCCGATCACCAGCAGAATCAGGCTGTTGCGAAGTAAACGGCGGGCTACGGTCATGGGTTGTCTTGGGGTGGCCATCAGATGCGTCCTTGAGCAATAAAAAAAAGATAAGGGCGCATCATAGCGCCCTTCGTTTTTATGTCAAAACCGTCATTTCACAATTCGTGAAGGTCAATCAGCGACGATTACGTACCAGCTGATAACGACGGGTCAGATATTCCACCGGCGCGCTCCAGATATGCACCAGACGGCAGAACGGGAACAGCAGGAATAAGGTCATACCCAGCACCAGATGCACGCGGAAGATAAATGCTACGCCGTCCAGATGCGCTGCCGCACCGCCACGGAATGTCACGACCGACTGCGCCCAGCCGACCAGTTTCATCATTTCGCTGCCGTCCATATGCTGTGCAGAGAACGGAATGGTGCTCAGACCCAACGCACATTGCACCACCAGCAGAATGATGATCATGATGTCACCAAAGCTGGACGTCGCACGCACACGCTCGTTGCTCAGACGACGCCACACCAGCATACCGCCGCCGATCAGGGTCATCACACCACACGCGCCACCCGCCCACATCGCCATTTGCTGTTTCACCGGCACCGGCAGGAAGGATTCATACATCCAGTGCGGCGTCAGCATCCCGAAGGCATGACCGGCGATAATGCCGAGAATACCGACGTGGAACAACGGCGAGGCAATGCGCAGCGTTTTCTTCTCCAGCAACTGGCTGGAGCCCGCACGCCAGCTGTACTGACCGTAGTCATAACGCAGCCAGCTGCCGACCAGAAATACCGTGCCGCACAGATACGGATAGATATTGAAAAAGAAGTTGTTGAGGAAGTCGGTCATTTGCGTGGTTCCCCCGCAGGCATTTCATCAAGGTTCAGATACTGTGGTGCGACCGCACCGGCAAAGCGTTTCTGGTGCGCGGCTTCTTCACCCGACGCACAACTTTGCTCACCGAGGAACTTGATTTGTTCCTCTTCCCATACCGCATCCAGCGCGGCAGGCGTGTCATCACGGGCTTCCTGTTTAATCCCTTCACGCACCGTTGCGGTGGCGATATCACTGCCGGACATCGCCAGCAGTAAATCAAACAGTTCGGCGTAATGGCTGTCACGCTCCTGCAAACGGGCACTCAGCAAGGCCAGGATTGGCGCGATATCGCGCAGGCCGTCGCGGGCCTGTTGTTCGTCACGCGTGGTGAGATATTCCAGGTAAAGCGGCAGATAATCGGGCAGCTCACGGCTGTCAATTTCCAGCCCGGCTTCGCGATATTGCGCCATCAGATCAACCATTGCCTGACCGCGGTCACGGGATTCGCCATGCACGTGCTCAAACAACAGTAACGATGTGGCGCGGCCGCGATCGAACAAACCGGTATACGCCGACTGCGCATCCAGCAGATCCCTTTTACAGAAATCCGTGATGTACAGCGCCAGATCCAGACGCTGTTCTGCGTTCAGTTCAGCAGACTGAGTCACCGCCTCGAGAAGCTCCATCTTGTGTTCCCACAAGTCTTCGGACGGATAATCCAGCAGCAGGCCGATGATGCGTAAACTGTTCATTAGCCCTTCCTTTCTGTTTTCGCGCCGATGTCGATGGCATCAATGCGTTTGCTGTTGAACAGATTGAATTTGCTGTCGCTGCCGTGACAACCGTCACCGAAGCTGAAACCACAACCCTTGGCTTCCGGGAAGGCTTCCCGCGCCTGTTCACGATGGCTGGATGGCACCACGAAACGGTCTTCGTAGTTGGCAATCGCCAGATAGCGGTACATCTCTTCCGCCTGCGCCGCAGACAATCCGACCTGCTCCAGCGCGCTGGTATCCGTGATGCCGTCAACCGTTTCAGCACGTTTGAAGTGACGCATCGCCAGCATACGTTTCAGCGCACGCAGCACCGGTGCGGTGTCGCCCGCCGTCAGCAGGTTCGCCAGATATTGCACAGGAATACGCAGACTTTCGACGTCCGGCAGCACGCCGCTGTGCGGTAAAGCACCGGCGTCGGCAGCGGACTGGATCGGAGACAGCGGCGGCACGTACCAGACCATCGGCAATGTGCGGTATTCCGGATGCAGCGGCAGTGCCAGCTTCCATTCAATCGCCATTTTATAGACCGGCGACTGGCGCGCAGCGTCCATCACGGAAAGCGGAATGCCGTCTTTTTCAGCCTGAGCGATCACTTCAGGATCGTTCGGATCGAGGAAGATGCTCATCTGGCTTTCGTAGAGATCTTTATCGTTCTCAACTGACGCGGCTTCGGCAATACGGTCGGCGTCATACAACACCACGCCGAGATAGCGGATACGGCCGACGCAGGTTTCGGAACAGACCGTTGGCTGGCCCGCTTCGATGCGCGGATAACAGAAAATACATTTTTCTGATTTGCCGCTTTTCCAGTTGAAGTAGATTTTTTTGTACGGACAGCCGGTCAGGCACATGCGCCAGCCGCGGCATTTGTCCTGGTCGATCAGCACGATGCCGTCTTCGCCGCGCTTATAAATCGCACCGCTCGGACAGGTCGCCACACACGCCGGGTTCAGGCAGTGTTCGCACAGACGCGGCAGGTAAGCCATAAAGGTATTTTCGAACTCGCCGTACATTTCTTTCTGCATATTGGCGAAGTTCTGATCGGCAGAACGTTTGCTGAACTCGGTGCCCAGATCGTCTTCCCAGTTCGGGCCGCCGGTAATTTTCTTCATGCGTTTGCCGGTCAGCAGCGAACGCGGACGGGCTACCGGCTGATGTTTACTGTCTTTTGCGGTGTGCAGATGCTGATAATCAAAATCAAACGGCTCGTAATAATCATCGATTTCCGGCATATGCGGGTTGGCGAAGATTTTATGCAGCAGGTTGGCTTTGTTGCCCATACGCGGCTGCAGTTTGCCGTTGATTTTGCGGATCCAGCCGCCCTTCCATTTTTCCTGGTTTTCCCAGTCGTGCGGATAACCCAGACCCGGTTTGGTTTCCACGTTATTGAACCACGCGTATTCCATCCCTTCGCGGCTGGTCCAGACGTTTTTACAGGTCACGGAACAGGTGTGGCAGCCAATGCATTTGTCGAGATTCAGCACCATGCCGACTTGTGAACGAATTTTCATTTGGCTTTCTCCTGTTGCACGGCGTCCTGCACGTAGTCATTGCCTTCATCGTCTAACCAGTCGATGCGGTTCATTTTGCGCACAATCACGAATTCATCGCGGTTAGAACCGACCGTGCCGTAGTAGTTGAAACCGTATGCCAGCTGCGCATAGCCGCCGATCATGTGAGTCGGTTTCGGGCAAACGCGGGTAACGGAGTTGTGAATACCGCCGCGCTGCTGGCTGATTTCAGAGCCCGGAATATTCACGATGCGTTCCTGCGCGTGATACATCATGGTCATCCCCGCCGGTACGCGCTGGCTGACCACCGCACGGGCGCTCAGTGAACCATTGGCGTTGAACGCTTCGATCCAGTCGTTATCTTCGATACCCAGTTTTGTCGCATCGTCTTCACTCAGCCAGACAATCGGGCCGCCGCGACCTAGGGTCAGCATCAGCAGGTTGTCGCTGTAGGTGGAGTGAATGCCCCATTTCTGGTGCGGCGTCAGGAAGTTCAGCGCCATTTCCGGATTACCGTTCGGTTTCGCATTCAGCAACGGCTGCGCCGCGCGGGTGTCGATTGGCGGACGGTACACCAGCAGGCTTTCACCGAACGCACGCATCCACGCGTGATCCTGATAAATCTGCTGACGGCCGGACAGCGTGCGCCATGGGATCAGCTCATGCACGTTGGTGTAACAGGCGTTGTAAGAAACGTGTTCATCTTCCAGACCCGACCACGTCGGACTCGAGATGATTTTGCGCGGCTGCGCCTGAATATCGCGGAAACGGATTTTCTCGTCTTCTTTATTCAGCGCCAGATGCGTATGGTCGCGGCCGGTATTTTCGCTCAGCGCCGCCCAGGCTTTCACTGCCACCTGACCGTTGGTTTCCGGTGCCAGCGTCAGGATGACTTCTGCCGCATCAATCGCGGTGTTAATCATCGGCTGGCCTTTGGCGGTGCCATCCGCTTTGGTGTAATTCAGTTTTTTCAGTAAATCGACTTCGCTGTCGGTATTCCAGCTGATGCCTTTACCGCCGTTACCGAGTTTTTCCAGCAACGGACCGACCGACGTGAAGCGCTCGTAAGTATTCGGATAATCGCGTTCAACGGCCATCAGATGCGGTGCGGTACGCCCCGGGATCAGGTCACATTCCCCTTTTTTCCAGTCTTCCACGCCAAACGGCTGCGCCAGTTCAGCAGCGGAATCGTGCTGGATAGGCAACGTCACCACATCGGTTTCCACACCCAGATGGCCGACGCAGACGCGGGAGAATTCTTTGGCGATGCCTTTGTAGATTTCCCAGTCGCTTTTCGAATCCCAGGCAGGATCCACAGCCGCTGACAGCGGATGAATAAACGGATGCATATCCGACGTATTCATGTCGTCTTTTTCATACCAGGTCGCGGTTGGCAGAACGATGTCTGAATACAGGCAAGTGCTGGACATACGGAAATCAAGCGTCACCACCAGGTCCAGTTTGCCTTCGCCGCCCTGCGCCTGCCATTCGACTTCTTCCGGCATCACACCGCCCTGAATGCCTAAATCATCACCCTGAATACCGTGTTCAGTACCCAGCAGATATTTCAGCATGTACTCGTGGCCTTTACCGGAAGAACCCAGCAGGTTGGAGCGCCAGACGAACAGGTTGCGCGGGAAGTTCTGCGGATTGTCCGGCTGTTCAGAAGCAAAGCGCACGCTGCCTTCTTTCAGCGCTGCCACGGTGAAATCAGCCGGCGATAAACCGGCGGCTTTCGCCTGTTCCGCGATGCGCAGCGGGTTAACGCTCAGCTGTGGCGCAGACGGCAACCAGCCCATACGCTCGGCGCGCACGTTATAGTCGATCATGCTGCCGGTAAATTTGGATTTATCTGCCAGCGGGGACAACAGTTCCTGCGGCGCGACGGTTTCGTAACGCCACTGGCTGGAATGGTTATAGAAGAACGACGTGCTGTTCATCTGGCGTGGCGGACGCTGCCAGTCGAGGCCAAACGCCAGCGGCTGCCAGCCGGTTTGCGGACGCAGTTTTTCCTGTCCGACGTAGTGTGCCCAGCCGCCACCGCTCTGACCAACACAACCGCAGAAGATCAGCATGTTGATCAAACCGCGGTAGTTCATGTCGAGGTGATACCAGTGGTTCATCCCGGCACCGACGATGATCATCGAACGACCGTGGGTTTTGTTGGCGTTATCGGCAAATTCGTGCGCGATGCGCTCGATGTTCTGCTGAGAAACACCGGTAATTTTCTCGGCCCAGGCTGGCGTGTAGGCTTTGATTTCGTCATAGCTTTGCGCGCAGTTTTCATCGTTCAGGCCGCGTTCAATGCCGTAGTTCGCCAGCGTCAGGTCGTACACGCTGGCGACCAGACCGGTGCTGCCGTCTGCCAGTTGCAGGCGTTTGACCGGCAGTTTGTGCATCAGGATTTCATCCAGCGCGACGCTGTTGAAATGCTCGCTGACCGCGCCGCCGAAGTACGGATAACCCACGCTGACCACTTCGTCGTGATCGTCGAGCAGGCTCAGCTTCAGGCTGACGTCTTTATGTTCTTTCCCTTCGCGGGATTCCAGGTTCCACTGGCCTTTTTCACCCCAGCGGTAACCGATAGAACCTAACGGTGAAACCAGCTCGCCGGTGTTTTCGTCGAAGGCGATGGTTTTCCACTGCGGGTTATTTTCCTGACCGAGATTGTCCACCAGATCAGACGCACGCAGCATACGGCCTGCGGCATAGGAACCGTCTTCGCGTGGTTCCAGCATCACCAGCATCGGCATGTCGGTATAGCGACGCACGTAATCAGTGAAGTACTGACTTGGATTATCAATATGGAAGGATTTAAGGATCACATGACCCATTGCCAGCGCCAGCGCGCTGTCTGTGCCTTGTTTCGGTGCCAGCCACTGGTCGCAAATCTTAGCGATTTCGGCGTAATCCGGCGTAATGGCCACCGTTTTGGTGCCTTTGTAACGCACTTCGGTAAAGAAGTGAGCATCCGGCGTACGGGTCTGCGGAACGTTAGAACCCCAGGCGATAATATAAGAGGAGTTGTACCAGTCAGCCGATTCCGGCACGTCGGTCTGCTCGCCCCAGGTTTGCGGAGAAGCCGGTGGCAAATCGCAGTACCAGTCGTAGAAGCTCAGACACACGCCGCCGATCAGCGACAGATAACGAGCGCCGGATGCGTAAGACACCATCGACATCGCCGGAATTGGCGAGAAACCGATAATGCGGTCCGGGCCGAAAGTCTTGGCGGTATACACGTTGGACGCGGCAATCAGCTCATTCACTTCCTGCCAGCTTGAACGCACAAAACCACCGCGTCCGCGTGCGGCTTTATATTCTTTGGCTTTTTCCGGCTGATTAATGATCGAGCCCCATGCATCCACCGGATCGCTGTGTTTCAGCTTGGCTTCACGCCACAACTGGATCAGCTTTTTGCGCATCAGCGGATATTTCAGGCGGTTGGCGCTGTAGAGATACCAGGAATAGCTGGCACCACGCGGGCAGCCACGCGGCTCGTGATTCGGCAGGTCCGGACGGGTGCGCGGATAGTCGGTCTGCTGGGTTTCCCAGGTGACCAGACCGTTTTTAACGTAAATCTTCCAGCTGCATGAACCGGTGCAGTTCACACCGTGTGTGGATCGCACCACTTTGTCGTGCTGCCAGCGGCTGCGGTAGCCGTCTTCCCAGTCACGATTGGTATCCAGCGTCTGGCCGTGGCCGTCAGCAAAAGGTTCAGCTAGCTGTTTGAAATAGCGAAACCGGTCAAGAAACTTGCTCATCCGGAACTCTCCTGTGCAAAGGCTTATTTGCGCTTTGTCATTATGTGAATGGCGGGGAATACAACTTCATTGCTCGTGCCCGAAGTAATTGGAATTGCAGCAAGGCAGCAAACGAAGGGATCCCGATGAGCTGACACAAGTCAGTGATTCGGGTGACTGAGTGCTGCTAACGCTGCTGCTATTTCAAGTACAAAGGGGAAATTGGCCTCAGGGTATGCACGCGCGGGAGCTGCCTACTTGATTGCGATCAACCCCTTCGCGTCGTGTATTTTTTTACATAACGATAAATACCCCCAAAGAGGTATTAGCAATGGAGTCGCCATCTTATTGATTTACAATATTTAATTTTAAAACGGGTAAGGCGTTTAACGCAGGGAGAAAGGATATGGAAAATGAGGGGTATTTCAGAAAGCAGCCGGTTTCCATTGAGCAAACCGGCTATTAATCAGAGGAAATCTTTGGCTTTATTCAGCAGTGAGGCTTTAGTGATCACGCCCAGTAACCGCCGTGATTCGGCATCTTCCAGCACCGGAAGACGTTCGAGCGGCGAGTTGCTGAACATCGCCCACGCCTGCTCGTAGCTGGCCTGCTGGAAAATTGTGGTGAACTCCTGCTCGATAAAAGAGTCCATCGGGCTGTCGGATTTCACGCTGCCATCAATAAGACCAGCCGCCACCACGTTAGTCGGCACCACGCCGAGAAAACGCTCTTCCCGATCCACCACGTACACATAACGCGTGCGCTGTTTCAGCCCTTCGCTGACCACTTCAGACAGCGAGGCATCAACGTACATTTTCGAACACGGTGAAATCAGCGAGGCCACCGTGCTGTATTCAAAGGCATTTTTCGCCGCAAACCGCGCATTATGCCGTGTCAGCACCGGATAGGTTCCGCCGACTTTAAGACGTGAGGCAACCACATAAGAGATCGCCGTCGCCAGCATCAGCGGGAACAGCAGCGAACTGTTGAGGGTCATCTCGAACGCCATCATGATCGACATCAGCGGCGCGTGACTGGTCGCCGCCAGCAGCGCACTCATGCCAATGGCGGCGTAAAGTCCGACCGGACCGGGATCAAATCCCAGCCATTGCAGGAAAGTACAGACCAGCGCCCCGCCCGCCGCACCAATCAGTAACGATGGCGTAAACAATCCGCCCACCGCACCGGAACCGATGGTGATCGCCGTCGCGACAATTTTCAGGATCAGCAGCACCAGCAACGACGTCTGTAAATCGCCATTGTTGAGAATTAAATCGATGACTTCAAAACCGTTACCGAGCACCAGCGGCGAAATCATCGCCACCAGCCCGACACCCAGTCCCCCCAGCCCGAGACGCAGCGCGGGATGAGAAATGGGTTTCATCCACTGACGGACTTTATCAATAGACGAGATAAACAACGGCCCGAGGATCCCCGTCGCCACGCCGATAATCAGCACGGTTAAAATCGCGCCGGGAGACGGACTGAAAGAGACCGAGGAATAAAGATAAAGCGGCGCATAATCCGTCAGGGAACGCACGGTAAGCACTGCGACCGAGGCCGAAATGAACAGCGGGATCAGCCGCTGCACGGCGGTCACGCCGAAGGCGATTTCTGCCACAAACAGCGCACCGGCAAACGGGGCATGATACACCGCCGCCAGACCGCCCGCAGCGGCCATCGCGATAATATCCGACTGATGGACGCCTTTAAAACGCGAAAAACGCCCGAGCAGACTGCCGCTCAGCGCCGAAAGCTGCACCATCGCCCCTTCCCGTCCGATAGAACCGCCGCTGGCAATACTGGCCAGTGACGACAACCCGCGCAATACGGTGCTGACTACCGGAATGCCCGGCAAACGCTGATCAATCACATCCAGATAATCGGGCATCTTGCCGTGTTTGTTTTCGTAACGCAGCGCCAGGATCAGGATGAAACCGGCAATCACGCCACCGGCGGTGGTGATCAGCGGCCAGATGAGTTTCGGGTATTCGTTGAAAGCTTTTGTGATGTCACTGCCGTCCGTGAACATCAGGCCGTTGACACCTGAAATGGCCCCGCGAAATGCAATCGTCACCAGCGCGGCGACAATCCCGGCAGGAATGGCAATCAGCAGATTTATCAGATCGCTCTTTTGCAGGTATTCAGGATTTAGGGCTTTCAGCGTCATAAGATCTCATCGTGAGAACAAGGGGAACGAATAACTCTTTTAGGTTTGCCGTACTCCTCCCCTACGCAGGGGAAGGAGCAGACCAGGCTTTTTAGTGAGCCAAAAACTTCTCGAGGAACTGTTTTGTGCGGGCGTGTTGCGGATTAGAGAACAGCTCTTTCGCGGGTCCCTGCTCCACGATCCGGCCCTGATCCATAAAGATCGCCCGGTCCGCGACATCGCGGGCGAAGCTCATTTCATGGGTCACGATCACCATGGTGCGGTGCTCGAGCGCCAGCGCGCGGATGGTGTTCAGCACTTCGCCGACCAGCTCCGGATCCAGCGCTGAGGTCGGTTCATCGAACAAAATCACTTCCGGGTTCATCGCCAGTGCGCGGGCGATCGCCACACGCTGCTGCTGACCGCCGGAAAGGCGCCGCGGATAGGCGTTTTCTTTGCCGTTTAATCCGACCTTTTCCAGTAACTGACGCGCGGTGGCGATGGCCTTTTCTTTCGGCTCGCCCTTCACAATCACCGGCCCTTCAATAATGTTTTCCAGCACAGAGCGGTGCGGGAACAGATTGAAGTTCTGGAAGACAAAACCGACCTGTTTGCGCAGTTCGCGCACTTTATCTTTTTGCTTGCTGATCGGCTTACTGGCATCAATTTCGATATTGCCGACTTTGATGGTGCCGCCATCCGGCTCTTCCAGCAGATTAATACTGCGCAGTAACGTGGTTTTACCGGAACCGCTCGGCCCGATAATCGCCACGACTTCTCCGGCATTCACCTGCAAATCAATACCCTGTAACACCGTCTGCTTGTTGAACTTTTTAGTCAGTTGCTTTACGTCGATAGTACTCATGAAGGCTCCTGATCCTGACGATTAACGCGGTCTTCCAGACGGTTTTGCAGGAAGGATAAAACGGTCGCCAGCACCCAGTAGATAACGGATGCGGCCAGATACATGGTGAACACTTCCAGCGTGCGCGAAGTAACCAGCTGCGCTTGACGGAACAGTTCCGGTACCTGAATGGTGGCGGCAAGCGAAGTATCTTTCACCAGACCGATAAAGCTGTTGCCGAGCGGCGGAAGTGCCGTGCGCGCGGCCTGCGGTAAAATCACGCGGCGCAGCGTCTGCCACGGACTCATACCAATACTTGCCGCCGCTTCCCACTGCCCTTTTTCAATGGACGAAATCGCCGCACGCAGGGTTTCAGAAGTGTAAGCCGCGGTGTTTAAAGACAGGCCAATCATCGCCGCCGGAATAGGATCCAGCTCGATGCCGAACTGCGGCAGGCCGTAATAGATCATGAACAGCTGAGCAATCAGCGGCGTGCCACGGAATACGGACACGTAAAAACGCGATATCCACGACAGCGGCCAGAAATGCGAAAGGCGCATCAGCGCCAGGATGAAGCCCAGAATTAACCCGAAGACCATTCCGCCCAGACTGAGCTGAAGGGTAAACAGGGTACCTTTCAATAAAAATGGTGCTGAATCCAGCACCAGTTGAATACTTTCTTGCATCAGGTAAGAACCTTATGGATCAGTTCGTAATGAGCCGGAACGCCAGTCTGACGCTCCGGTTTTACGGATATTACTTCGTCACGTCAGCACCAAACCACTTTTCAGAGATCTTCGCGAGTGAACCGTCTTTCTGCATTTCAGCAATCGCGGTGTTGATCGCCGCCAGCAGTTCAGGGTTGTCCTTACGGATTGCTACGCCGGATTCCTGACGGGAGAACGGTGCGCCTGCAACAGCCAGGGTATCACCGGTTTTCTTCACCAGATCCAGTGCCGCCAGACGGTCAACCAGAATCGCATTGATACGGCCTACGCGCAGATCCTGATATTTGGTCGGGTCATCATCATAAGTACGGACATCAACACCTGGCACGTTTGCACGCAGCCATTGTTCGTAGTTAGTACCCAGACCCACGCCGACTTTTTTGCCTTTCAGATCTTCAGGTTTGGTAATCGAGCTTTCTGCGCCCTTCTTCACCAGCGCCTGAATACCGGACACGGTGTATGGCGTAGAGAAATCGTATTTTTTCTGGCGCTCAGGAGAAATGGTCACCTGGTTGATAACCACATCAATACGCTTGGATTCCAGTGAAGCCAGCATACCGTCCCATTTGGTCGGTTGCAGTTTAGCTTTCACGCCCATGTGCTGTGCCAGCGCATCAGCGAAATCCACTTCAAAACCGGTCAGTTTGCCGTCTTCACCCTGGAAACTGAACGGAGGATACGTACCTTCAAGACCGACAATCAATGTGCCGCGATCTTTAACTTTCTTCAGTAAACCTTCATCCGCAAAGCTGTTGCTGATAAGCCCGGTGGATAATGTCACGGCCACTGCCCCGAGGACTAAACGACGACGTAACGCTGAAAAACCCATATTCACCTCAATTATTGTTCATTATAAAAAGTTATATGCCTTACTGATTTGCGCACAGTAGCACCGGTCGCATCAGTTATCAGGAATATAATTCTATAATCTTAGCTCAAAAAAGCATAAGCGCATTTTAGGCGATCAAACTTGCGGATGATACGCAAACAGTGCCGGTGCGCCACCCGTGTGAATGAACAGGATCGGGCCTTCATCCGGGAACAAACCACGCTCGATGCCGTCGAGCAAA
Source organism: Rahnella sp. ATs2 (assembly GCF_051851855.1). Classification (NCBI taxonomy): domain Bacteria; kingdom Pseudomonadati; phylum Pseudomonadota; class Gammaproteobacteria; order Enterobacterales; family Yersiniaceae; genus Rahnella; species Rahnella sp. ATs2. The sequence goes on from NZ_JBLYPL010000018.1 coordinate 66,378, forward strand.
CCGGCCATCGCTTTGCCGGTATATACCGGATCCAGCAGCATGGCTTCCTGCTCTGCCAGCAGTTTTACTGCTGCCATTCCGGCTTCGTTCGGCTCACCGTAGCGCGGAGCAAAATACTCATCCCACAAAATAACCGGCGGCGCGTTGTCATCAAACTGAAGCGATATTGCCACTTCACGGGCAATGGCTTCCACTTTTGGACGCTGATCCTGCGCACTGCGTGACACTGTCACGCCAATCAGTTGCGTGTCAGGCATTAAATGATGCAGTGCGACCGCCAGCCCGGCGTGCGTTCCCGCACTGCCGGAAGCCACCACGACGGCGCTGAAATCAACAAAATTGGCCGAAGACTGCTCGGCGATTTCCAGTGCGCATTGCACATAGCCCAGCGCACCGAGCGCATTCGAGCCGCCGACCGGCACAACGTACGGACGGAACCCCTGCGCTTCCAGACGTTCAGCCTGTTCTGCCAGCTGCGCCATCGGATCATGCAGCGCGTCACACATCACCACTTCCACATTAAATAAATCGAGCAGAAGACGGTTACCGTTAGTCAGATAATTGGCTTCGGTGGTGCCGATGGGGTTTTCCAGCAGCGCCACGCATTTCAGACCCAGCTTGGCTGCCACAGCCGCCGTCTGACGCACATGGTTAGACTGAATAGCCCCGGCGGTCACCAGCGTATCCGCGCCTTCTGCCAGCGCAGCGGCGGCCAGATATTCCAGCTTACGCAGCTTGTTGCCGCCCAGCGCCAGCGGCGTGATGTCGTCGCGCTTAATGTAAATGTCGCGTCCGGTGAATTCCGAGAGACGATGAAGTTTCTCCAGCGGCGTCGGGCTGCTTAAGAGTTCGAGACGGTCAAAGGCTTCCAGCCGGGTTTTAAGCAAAGAAATTTTAGCAGGCACAATGTTCCCCTGACGCACAGACGTGTCGCCGTGCGAAGTCGTTATAGTCGAAGTTGGGTAGAGTCTGGAGAATGGTAATAAAGTCAGTATATGAAGAATTTATACTTTGCGCAGAGCGGGATGCAAGACAAAAAAACAGGCCCCCGCAGGAGCCTGTTTGTGTGGTGCGTTATGCAGATTTCTGCCAGGCCAGATACTGGTCGTATTTGCGCAGGGCAATACGGTAGTTATCGTGTCCCGCCACTGGCAAATCACTGATGATCCGCTGGTGGATACTGTCCCCGGAAAGTTTATCCAGAGGATAGTTATTGGCAGAGAGGATTTCATCCAGACGGCGGAGGCGGACAACGTACTCGCGCACCGTGCTGTGATTCATCTCAGTCTGTTCGAACAGATATTGCTTAAACGCCATAATGTCGAAATAAGACGAATGGCTGTTACAGCTTATCTCACTGCAAAAACGACACAGTGCGGTCAGTTCCTGCGACAGGTTGTGCCACACGTCATCATCAATAGGCTGATCCATCTTGGCGATGGCCTCTTTATTGATGATTTGCCCGCGAAACACCAAGGCCATCCTGTCGAGTTCTTTTGCACACTGTGAGCAGTGAGTCTGACTGTGTTTAAAATCTTTAAGATAACGGCTTAAAGGCCTTGTTTTGATTCCCGCTGGCATAAATTTATTCCTGATAAGGGATATAAAATGTATAACCGGCCAGGAAAAAGCGGATCAGTGGTCGTTTGCCAGACGTGTGCGCAAGCGCTTAATCGCCTGACTGTGGAGCTGGCTTACCCGGGATTCCCCGACATCCAGCACCGCCCCGATCTCTTTTAAATTCAACTCTTCCTGGTAGTAAAGCGTAAGTACCATCTTTTCCCGTTCTGGTAACGCATCGATAGCTTCCATCACCCGGTGGCGCAAATTGCCCTCCAACAGATGATGTAACGGGTTGGCCTCTTCGTGCCCTTCCATCAATGCCTCGGCAGTATCGCCGTGCTCTTCACGCCACTCGTCATATGAAAACAACTGGCTGCTGTTCGTATCCATTAATATCTGCCGGTATTCCTCAATGGGAATATCCAGCGCCTGCGCCACCTCTCCTTCACTCGGTGGTCGCCCTAATTTTTGTTCTGCGCTATGCATCGCCTGAGACACTTCGCGCGCGTTACGTCTGACGCTGCGCGGTACCCAGTCGCGGCTGCGCAACTCATCAAGCATTGCACCGCGGATACGCTGGACGGCATACGTAGTAAACGCCGTTCCCTGCATCGCATCAAAACGCTCAACCGCATTTAACAGGCCGATCCCTCCCGCTTGCAGTAGATCATCAAGCTCTACACTGGCGGGAAGCCGCACCTGCAAACGCAGGGCTTCATGGCGCACGAGCGGAACATAGCGCTGCCACAAAGAATTTTTGTCTATCACGCCGTCGGCGGTATACAGATCGCTCACTGTCGTAACCTGGCAAATTGAGGGTCAGTATCATTGTGCCAGTGCTATTTGCTGTTCAATCGGCTGAATAAGGCCAGAAAAGCGCGGTTATTTTGATTATGTCTCGCACATTCTGTTTCTGACTGCCCATCACGACGCGCGAACGATGGTATAAAAAACAATCACAACATAAAGATTATCCTAAATTATACCAGCGAATGGTTTTCATTTAACCCACTGAATCGTAAATTTTGGTTAAAAAAAACCCCGCCGAAGCGGGGTTTATATGAGAACTATACGAGAAGATTGAGAACGCTGAGGTCATCGTTGCGTTTAAAACGATCGATCTCCTGTGAAAATTTGTCATTAACTTTTCTGTCATGCTGGCGAACCGTGGAATAGCTATACATGACATCGATTAAGTCGTCGTCGGTCAGATATCCCTTTTCCAGTGCGGCAGCAGAAAGAAGTGATTTAATGAAAAAATAATCAACCACGATCAGATAAATTTCTTTCAGCAGAGGTTGCTGCCGTGTCATACCAAACTGGTCATGATACAAACGATACTGGAAATAATTACGCATAATGTAGGGGCGTTGGTTTAACCAATGGAGTGCAATGCAATCCCAGCCCTTTTTCAATTGTGATAAGCCTGAGCTAAGTTGCTCTTCCGTCTTATCAGAGCCGAAAAAATTATTCAGACGGATCATGTAGTCAAGTAACCTATCTTGCCCACGTAATCCTTCCGTTTCTAACATATGCTTCTGCAACCCAAGTAACAATTGCAGCTCTAGGGTTTGCAACTCTTTTACATTACCCATCGCTTCTGTGAGAGCTCCGGATGCCATCTGGGTGACAATGCTTTCGTATGCATTTTCCATTTGGCCAATTTTTTCATCGAGACTGCCTGTGATTTTCTGATAAAAAATAATGAAGTAGATAATCGCATAAAGGTTCTCTTCAACACGATTTTGCGGCTGCATCATCAAGTTCGCACAAAAAAGATTGATCAGACGCCCCTCCATATCGACAGGAGAAGACTGATTGAAGTTACTTTTCAGCATTGACGTGGTTTCAAGATTCATGGCTTGTTCGTTGAACAAAATGTGCCTGACTGATTCCGGGCAAGACAGATTCAGACTTTTTAATTCTTAATTCTTATAGGTAGTCTGCGTTCGCGGATAGGAGGAACAAGTATGACTGAGTGATTTCGGCCCTGCGACTTTATGTATATAGCAGAGGCTATCTTCTGTGAAGAACGAACAGTTCCCTTCCTCATTGAATTTAATCAGTGCCCACTGGTCAACGTTTTTCTTTGTCAGTAACATTTCTTCCTGGGCAACCTTACGTATGTTGGGAATTTCACTCTTTAAGTATTTTTTATACGTTGCTTTATCGACAGTGATATTCCAGCGTTTACAGCAATGATCGCGGCATGCAGCACCTATGCAATTGAAATGGGTCACATAGGAAGGTTCACTGACCAGAATTTCTTTCATGTTCGATTCCGAAAAATTAGAAAGGTAATACCCAGTTTAAATAAAAAGTCTATAACCCCATTGAGCAAAAAGGCGGCCAAATGGCCGCCTTTTGTGAGGATAAAAGCTGAGCAGTAATTATTGCAGCAGGGACAGCACAGACTGTGGAACCTGGTTAGCTTTAGACAGTACTGAAGTACCCGCCTGTTGCAGGATCTGCGCACGAGACATGGCAGAAACCTCAGTTGCGTAGTCAGCATCCTGAATACGGCTCTGTGCAGAAGACAAGTTGGTAGTGGTGTTGCTCAGGTTAGTGATCGCAGAATCGAAACGGTTCTGAACCGCACCCAGTGAAGATCGGAAGGTGTCGACTTTCGCGATAGCGGCGTCGATTGCAGCCAGCGGATCGTTGCTTGATGCGCCAGTGAACTGAGTAGCAGTCGCGATATCAAAGGTAGCGGTGGCAACAGTTGTTGCAGTTGCGCCAGCGCTGTTTTTCAGAACATCAGTACCGTTGGTGCCAGCCTGGAAGTTTTTACCCTGAATAGTCACGAAGCCAGCAGCATCACCTGTTGCATCAGTCCCAACCTTTACCAATGCGCCAGTTTTGCTTGCAGCGGTCACACCGTTTGCAGAATCACTGTAAGCAACGTTAGAGGTGTTCAAGGTCACATCACCGGTAGCTTTGTTAACAGATGCTGCGTAGTAGTCACTGCCGTATTTAACAGCGTAGGTATTAGTTGCAGCACCGGTGCTGTCCTGAATGTTAACCAAAGACAGGCTGGAAGCAGCAACAGTTGAACCAGTGGACGTTGTCAGTGAACTCGCAGCTGCAGACAGGTTAACAGCAGAAGGCGTTGCAGAAGTATCGCCAACCTGAGTGATGGCATCGCTGGTTTTCAGTGCGTTGCCAGATACGGAGAAACCTGACAGACCCAGAGTAGAAGAGTCAATCTTCTGCAGGTCGATAGAGATAGTCTGGCCATCGTTAGCGCCAACCTGAATTTTCATCGTTTGGTTAGAAGCCAGCACGTTCACGCCGTTGAACTGAGTCTGACCCGATACGCGGTCGATTTCAGACAGACGGGAAGTGATTTCGTCCTGGATTGAGGTCAGGTCAGAAGATGAGTTGGTGCCATTGGCAGCCTGAACTGACAGCTCACGGATACGCTGTAAGTTGTTGTTGATTTCGCTCAGTGAACCTTCAGTGGTCTGCGCAACGGAGATACCGTCGTTGGCGTTACGTGAAGCCTGAGTCAGACCGTTGATGTTAGAAGTGAAGCGGTTAGCAATCGCCTGACCAGCAGCATCGTCTTTTGCGCTGTTGATACGCAGACCGGAGGACAGACGCTCGATAGCGGTGCCCAGTGCGGACTGGGATTTGTTCAGGTTGTTCTGAGTCATCAGAGACAGCGTATTGGTATTGATAACTTGAGCCATGAGTGTATTCCTTCAAATCTGGTTAAGGGTTCGGGCTTATTGCCCACGGCGTTCATCACCGTCCAAACTTGTATCGGCGCTACACACGTAACCTTTAGAACTATTTCTCAAAAAAGATCGATTTCTTACTTTGAGAATTACCCTTCCTTATACCGCCTATTCACGCCATTACTTTTTGTTGCATTCCATTAAACTTTTTCTCCGTCGTGCCGATAGGGCTTAAAGACTCTTATACAACCCGTACAAGGATACATATGGCCACTATCTCTTCATTAGGTATCGGTTCAGGTTTAGACCTCACTACCCTGCTGGATAACCTGACCACCGCAGAAAAGGCGCGTCTGACGCCAATCACCACGGCACAGACCAGCTATAGCGCAAAACTGACGGCCTACGGCACGCTGCAAAGTGCATTGCAGACCTTTTCCGACGCAGCGTCCGCATTGTCGTCCACCGATACTTACGGTGCGACCAGTGCCACGTCGAGCAACACGTCAGCATTTAGTGTGACCACCAGCACCGGCGCTGCGGCGGGCAAATATTCCGTTTCCATCACACAGCTGGCCTCTGCGCAATCTTTAGTTTCAGCGACGCAATCAAGTAATAAAACCGCGCTGGGTGCGACGACCACTGATAACACCCGTACCCTCACTATCAGCCAGGGTGACGGCAGTAAACCATTAAGTATCAAGTTAACTGATGATCAAACATCACTGACCGGCGTTCGTGATGCGATCAATAAAGCCGGTGGCGGTGTCACGGCCAGTATCGTGAAAGTGGACGACAGCAGCTATAAGCTGGTGCTGAGCGCCAACAATACCGGTACTGATTCAGAAATGACCGTGAGCGTCACCGGTGATGACCAGCTGAATAATATTATTGGTTATGACTCATCTACCGGCACCGGTGCGATGACTCAAAACGCGACTGCCGCCAATGCCAAACTGACCTTTAATGGCATCGATCTGGAACGCCAGAGCAACACTATTAGTGATGCGCAGGACGGGATTACTTTAAATCTCACCGACACGACATCAACTGCTGCAACCTTAACGGTTGTTAAAAACACCAGCACTGCAACATCAGCAATTAAGACATTCGTTGATGCCTATAACTCATTACAGGATACGTTCACCAGCCTGACCAAGTTTACGGCAACCGCGACGAATGCTGATACCGCTGACAGCACCAACGGTGCATTACTCGGTGACAGCGCGCTGCGCACTATCCAGACACGTCTGAAAACAGCCATCACCGGCGTTTCAGGTTCTGGCACGGTCAGCTCATTGCAAAGTATCGGGATCACCACTGATCCGGACACCGGTAAACTGGAAATTGACAGCACTAAACTGAGCACCGCGCTGACCGACAACCCGAACGCCGTGCAGACCATGATGATCGGTGATGGTAAGACGACTGGTGTGATGACCAACATCAGCAACCTGAACAGCGGGTTCCTGAACACCAGCACCGGTACGATTGCTAACGCTCAGACAGCCGTGAACACCACGCTGAAAAGCCTCACCGAGCAGTACAACAAGGTGAACACCAGCATTAACGACACCATCGCCCGTTACAAAACGCAATTCACGGCACTTGATGTCTCGATTCAGAAGCTCAACAGCACCGCGACTTATCTGACGCAGCAGTTCGAAGCCATGTCCTCATCAAGTTCAAGCTAGTAAGGAAACAGATTATGTATAACGCTAAAGGAACTCAGGCCTACGCACAGGTAGGCCTCGAAAGTGGCGTCATGAGCGCCACGCCATATCAGCTGGTCACCATGTTATTTGACGGGGCGCGCAGCGCCCTGATCCGTGCTCGTATTTTTATCCAGCAAGGCAGCATTGCCGAAAAAGGCAAATCGCTGTCTATGGCTATTAATATTATCGACAGCGGACTGAAAGCCGGATTAAGTCGTGAGAAAGGAGATCCTGAATTAGTGGATAACCTGGAAGCGCTTTATTCCTATATGGTCCGTCGTTTATTACATGCCAATTTACACAACGATCAAGAGGCCATTACGGAAGTGCTGGCCTTGCTTGAAAACATCGCCGATGCCTGGCGGCAAATCGGCCCAAACTACCACCCGTCGCAGGACCAATATAATGGATCAACATCAGTATCTGGTTAATGAATATCAACTGATCCTGTCTTTAAGCGAGCAGATGTTGCGGCTGGCGAATGAAGAGAAATGGGATGAGCTGGTCGAGCTCGAAGTCGGTTACGTGAAAGCAGTAGAAGCAACGACGAAGTTACCGATGTCAGAACAGACATCGATCATGGTTCAGAATGATATCCGCCGTTATTTGCGTATCATTCTGGATAATGAAAATACGGTTAAAACGTTATTACAAGCGCGGATGAAAAAACTCACCGAGCTGATCGGGCAGTCGTCAAAACAACAACAAGTAAATATGACTTACGGAAAGATTGATCTCCGTTCGATCGCATTTGGCGATCGCCAGTAATTATTGATCCCTGAAAAATTTAAAGTTAAGTTGGTTTTACTTTTCAATATTTCTTGTACAAAAAGTTTTCAGAGGCAGAGAGCGCCTGGCTGCCAGGGCTGGCACTCTCTGGTCTTCTCTTGTGAAACCCGTACCATCCGGCAGCCTGTTTGTTGTATCAGCATGAGCGGGACTTTATATCAGGCAGCAAGCAACAAATTGCGGTCGTCTTTTTTCGGGCATCATCAACATGGTTCGTAAAATAAAAGTGACACCAGGGATAGGAACTATTTCACTGCTTATTCAGCACAGTGAACTTTTTATTCATGATGTTTATATTAATAAGCCACAGTTGATCCTTGTTCAGAATGGCAGTCTTTCAATAAACTATCAGGAACAACAGGTTACGCTGCAATCCGGCGAAATGCTGGTTCTTAACAGCGGACAAACCCTGAGCCTGACACACCATCTTTCCGATAACGGCCCGTTCAGCAGCGCCATTATGGCGTGGGATCATCAGTTACTCACCGATGCCGGGCTGCATGCCACCGGCTTTAGTCCGCCGCTTATCTCTGTCGAAAACTTACAGGTTATTCCGCATATTCCCACCGCCTTTAAACAAAGTTTTACCGACACGCACAGCGCCATTCTCTGGCACCACGGCCTGCCCGCAGCCATTACCCGCCACCGCATGATCGAACAACTCTTATGGTTATCACAGCTCGGCGTGCGTTATTCGCTGCAACACCCTGAAACCGTCACAGAACAGGTGCGCGAACTGCTGATCAATAATCTGCATAAATCATTTACGGCGGCAGAAGTGGCCGAAAATCTGATGATGAACGAGGTGATGCTGCGAAGACGTCTGGCGGCAGAAGATTGTGTCCTGAGAAATCTGATGATTGATGTACGCATGACCCATGCCCTGCGGCTTTTGCAATGTACAGATCTGGCGATTTCGCATATTGCCCATCAGGTCGGCTATGAAAGTGCTTCACGTTTTGCGGAGCGTTTTCGTAAACGTTTTGGCTTCGCCCCGACCGCCATTCGCGGACATTTGCGCCCTCTTTCGGCGCAGACGCAAGGCACAACCGAAGAAATATAACAATTCACACCAAAGCACCACACAACAAAAACTTGAGTAACATCACACAACAATTGATTACCAGATGTTAACGGAATATCATACCCGCCGTCATTTTTATCCATATTCAGGGGTCAGTTGTGCACGTTTGGTGGGAAGTTATTAAGACGATTTACTGGGGCGGACTGGGTATTGCGGTATTGTTTACCCTTCTGGTGAGCCGTGACACGATTAAAATAAGATTGTTAACCTCCGGCATTATCGGTTTCACCTGGCCTATGAGCCTGCCCGTGGTGATGTTGTTCTCTCTGTTCTGATGCATAGTGCCTGATGCATAGTGCCTGTAGATATTGGCCAAAAGAAAACCCGGCCTGACCTGAGAGGGTCAAAACCGGGTTATGTTCAAAACGCTGTATCTTTAGGGTTCTGACGATTACTTACGTGTCTGAACCCAGAAGCCGTGGATCAAGCCCGGCAGATAACCACACAGTGTCAGAATGATGTTCAGCAGAAACGCACCGCCAAAACCATTACCTATCAGCACGCCCAGCGGCGGCACCAGAATAGTGATTAACACTCTCCAAAATCCCATACTTATCTCCCTTTGGTTATCATTAACTTAATGATAGACCATCGCCATGTGCCCCGGACATCAGATGAAACCTAATTGATCAGTTCGAGCATGATTTCTACGTCACGGCGGGCTTTTTCCAGTAACTGCACATCCCCGTCACGGTACTCCGCATCTGTGACCTGATGAATCTGACGCATCTGCCATCTCACCTGATTTTTTTGCTCTTCGGTCATGCTGCGGCACATCACGATGATAAAATTGCGCAACATCATTTGTTGCATGGCAGTTTCTTCGGCGTGTTTGTTGACCGTCATGACCAAATCTATAACATGTTTTTCTGCCATCGCGGGAGCCTGCCGGGTTTAGTGAATCAGTCAGGCCAGCCTAGCACGTGGGCATCAATGCGAAAGGCTGAGCTGATAGGGTTTGACCCGCTATTTCAGCGTGTAGATTTTAAACGGACAAATGACAATGTTTTCCACTGAAGCTGTTTTTCAGCGCCTGGCGGCTTCTCCCTTCCGCCAGCGCTTCCATCTTGGCCCGAAAGAGTATTCTTATTGTCAGGATAAAGGCGCGGCAGGTATCAGCCGCCACGCTGCAGATTTTATTGCCAGCCGTCTTGCGCCATCCGAACCACAAAATGATGGGAAACAGACACCTATGCGCGGCCATCCGGTATTTATCGCGCAACACGCGACCGCCACCTGCTGCCGCGGATGTCTGGAAAAATGGCATAGCATTCCTGCGCACACCGAAATGTCAAAAATCCAGCAAGATTATACCGTTACGATAATCATGCACTGGCTGAATACTGAAATGCAGCGCCCTGTTCCCGTCGCTAAGCCGCGAAAACCTAAGCAGAAAAAGCCCGATAACGGCGATGAAGCACAACAACTCAATTTGTTGTAAGAGGAATGTCACACTCAGAGAAAAATAAAAAGTGACTTTCATCACATATTTTTAGCTTTCACCAGCCAGTCCCCCATCGTGCTCTATAATTTTAAGGAATTTAAAAAAGTGTCATGGGTAGCCCTGAGCGCCCCCTTTTAGCAGTGCTTCTTGTGCAGTCTTTAAGATGGTTTTTCCAGGTGAAACGAGTTCGAAACTTGTTGTCAGGATAATTGCCCACATTGGGAAAAGGAGCATGCATGTCTGAGTATCATTATTTACTGGTTGGAGGAAGTCGCAACGGACAACGGCATGTCGATAAATGCCATCAGTTTTCGTTGTGCTTCTGGGAAGATGCATCAAAGCACGCAGAGCGCGAATTTTACGGTAAACAAAATGAGCGCTACAAAGTGAATCCGGAAAAAGGGGCAGACGGGAACTGGTATCTCGTTGGCTATTGCGGAAATTGTTCGAAAATCAAGGCTGATGAATTAAGTAACCAGGCGCTGACCAAGCACGTTAAGCCCCTGATGTAATCCGCACTACATTATGATGAAGTCATTGAACCCCGCCCGTTTCGCGGGGTTTTTGCTTTTATGGCCGCCAGAACTTTTATGGCCGCCAGACGTATTTTTTGCAAAAGGCCATTATGGTTTACGCCGCCATCCCCTGAATGTTCCTGGCAAAGAAAGCGACGTGACCGCCCAGCGTAAAGTGCGCTTCATGGTGTCCCAGCCGCCCGAGGGGGGCGATGCGCAGGATTTCCCCCTCAAATTCGCCGTCCTGAATGCTGGTGATCACGACATCAAGCTGATAACTGGCCGGATGAACACCCACCGGAAACGTGAGTAATTTTACCCGGTCGCCTACCTGAAAACGTGTAAGCAACGGCAACGGTGCCTGTTCAAACAGATCCTGATCCATATGTGACTCCTTGTTTTCCAGTGAGATTAATTAAAGGATAGAATATGTCACCGCGTCCTACCGGATACCGGCGTGAAGCACTTCTCTCTTTCAGCATTTATTGTGCTCAAAACATCATAAGGATTGGCCGTGAAAAAATTAACGCCAGAGCAATGCATCATCCTGACCGGTTTTACCGGCATTCTGCATGGCGAATTTGAGTGGTTTCACGAGGATTTGGAAAAACGTCTGGGCCGCGAAGTTCAGACGTCTGAACTGGGCTACCCGGAATTTATGCAAGAGTGCCGTGGCCTGTATGAAGAAGATTTTAACAACCTGATGCCTGATTAACCTGATCGCGGGTCCGTGTTTCCTGGTAACTCGTTTCAAGATAGACGTATTTCCTGATAAACGTGTTTCCTGATGAATAAGAAAGGCCGGACAGTTTGCCTGTCCGGCCTCTGATCTCTTAAGCTTAATGCGTTGAAGTTTAGGGTTTTATAATCCCCCGGATGAAGTTTTCATTCACCCGGATCACATTTCCGGTCTCCACATTCATGACCTGGTATTGCACTGGCGTAAGCTCATCCAGCACAGCGACAACTTCAAACAAACCTGGTGTAAAAGTAAGCGTGACAAAAACGCCAACAGGATAGACAGCCATATTTTTATCCTTAGAATCAATTTCTTATATTTTACTTCTTTGCACCCTGAGTGATCATGCGCCTTCTATTAATCACACAGAGTTATTTCATTGTATACATTAATCACGTCGGATAAATGTTACTGAAATGAATTAGGTATAACCTATAAAAAGAACGCAGTGGTTGAAAATCAGACAACTCTGACAGACGTTTCCAGATCATCATTAAATTTTACACTCTTCCTGCATCTGCACGGCTTTCAGCCCACAGTTCCCTTATTTGCTCCCTTGTTTTTGGTGTAATTCCGGTTAAGAATACTTGTCCATTTTGTTGCAATGAGAGCCCACGCTGTGAGTGCCCAGATTTTTGAAACCGATGCCACCCACCCGCATTTAACCCGGCTTATTGCAGAGCTGGACGCGTATCAATACCCGCTTTATCCGCCTGAATCTTTTCAGGGGATTAACATCACTGAGCTTGATGAAGGTGAAATTACCTGTTTCATGGCGAAGGTAGATGACGACTGGGCCGGTTGCGCCTGCCTGTACATTACCCGACAGGGGCTGGCTGAGATGAAACGGGTTTATGTAAATCCTTTGTTTCGCGGGCAAGGTATCGCATCGCTGCTGATCGCCGCAATGGAAAAGAAACTGAAAGCGCTGGGACACCGGGAGCTGTTTCTGGAAACGGGCGTGTTTCAGGAAAAGGCCATTACCCTGTACGAGAAACTGGGTTATTCACGGACGCAGGCGTTTGGGGATTATCAGCAGGCACCGGATCCGCTCAGTGTTTATATGATGAAAGCGGTGGCATAAAGCGTTACAGGCAGGAAAACAAATATCTCCATAACGCTGCCTTCTGACAGTGTTATGGAGACGCGAAAAGCCATTACATCAAAACGTTGCTTTTCGTTGCCGTGAGATCATTGGAAGGAATAACCCACTTTTTGAAGGTGATAACAAAGTGTTCTTTTCCCTTAGTGATTTTCGCACCCCGGTCACCGCATTCCAGCGCGAGTTTAAAAAACTCATCACTGTTAATATTAAAAGCCAGTTCGACTTTTTTCACTATACCGGAATTAAGCAGGTCTTCGGCTTCGTGCAATGATTTGGCCTGAATGACTGACATAAATACCTCGTGAGAACAGATTGGATTTGTGTTTGCTCCAACAGGTTATTTCACTTTTGTTTCGCAATTATGACAGTCTTGTGAATCTTAAGAATTTTGTCCATTCATCGAACAAATAATGTTCATTCCGTGCAATCCGTCACATCTAGCTGAGACGAAAATGTTTGTCCGGCACTGGCGTGTCCGGCAGCTGCGTCTGGTTGTTCATCTCACGCAAGTTAATCTCGATATTGGTACACATGGCATCCATCGGCAGGTGGTTATTGGCATAAGCAAATGGCATTTCCAGCTCTTCCGCCAGCGTGTCCAGCGACAGGAAGGTGTAGGAAATAAAGCCCGACACCAGCAACGTCATGTAATGCAGATCAACGACCAGTGCGAATGGCAAAAGACTACAGAATAAATAGACCGTGCGGTGCAGCAACAGACCGTAAGCAAACGGAATCGGCATGCTGACGATGCGCTCGCACCCGCCGACCACCTGAGAAAGCTGTAAAAGCGTGGTATCCATGTGTGCATACACCACATCTGACAGCTCGCCGGTCCGGCGACGTTCGGCCAGCCATTGCGACAGCCGCAGCTGCACCATGTTGGTTTGTGCGCGGCGCGACAGAATATCTTCCGCATCCTCACCCAGCAAACGCTCCAAATCAGGACGCGGATCGCTGTGCCGCAACTGATGTTTAAGACTGTAACAAAATGCCAGCAACAGTGCTGTCACACGCTGCGCCTCACCCGGACACACCGCCATCACCTGACTTTGCAACGTACGGCATGCAATCAGCAATCCGCCCCACAGTTGCCGGGCTTCTGTATAGCGTGAATAGGCCACGCTGTTTCGAAAGCCGAGGAAGATTGCGATGGACACCCCGAGCAGGCTGAAAGGCGCCAGTGTGAGCTTAACCCCCAGCGTCTCGTACCAGGGCAGACTGAGGATGGCAGCCAGTGACATCAGCAGATTGAGACTCAGACGGAACAAAATACTGGGCAGGACGGAGCCATGCCAGGCGAACAAACGCAAGAACCAGTGACGGGGAGGACGGATTATCATTTTGAGCAGGTGCTTTATGCAGGTGAAGCGATTTTTTTTTGCGATTCTTGCAAATAAACCTGCACATGCAAAGGACAATTTTGTGACATTGGTAACATTTTTTCTTGAATCCGCTTACAACCCATTACATTGCAATAATAACGTAACTAAACAATTTGCAACAATTCTCCTCTGCCCCTCAGGTTGTGGTTACTTCGTGCCGATAATAGTATTGAGCCGCAATTCTTGTATTCACTGAATGATGTTCATTTTCGCCGCAGTGCTTCAACAGCCGCTATAGTTTGAACATCCGCTTCAGTATATGGCGACAGTCCACGGCAACCTTCCAAATACATTGAAGGATAAGGGCTTTGACAATTTTACTTATTTCTCTGGTTATCTTTATTCTGCTGGCAGCGCTGGTGGCATGGAGAGTAATGAAATCAGCGGCTAAAGACGCTGAGGACGATTATTAATCGTTTTACCGCCTTGTATTTCTAATACCGGTTTTCAGACATTTGTTTTTAAAATCAAAAACACCAAATTGTGTGGAAATAAATCCTTTTCATTCCCAAACACAAATAAACTGCCCCCGCTAACCCCTTCGGATTACAGGTACAATTTAATTGATTTCATTGTGAAATTTGAAAACCTGTTTATTTACACCGACATGTTCATCACATCCTGATACGCCGCCACCAGTTTGTTTCTGACCTGAACCCCCAGTTGCAGTGAAATTGACGATTTTTGCAGATCGACCATCACATCGTTCAGGCTTACGCCGGGAACGCCCATCTCGAGCTTTTCAGATTCCAGTTTCGCGTTGTTCTGCGTTTCGCTGATCTTGCCTAATGCCGCTTTTAATTCGCTGGCGAAACCCGCTTCTGATGCCGTATCGGTCTGCGGTGCCGCGCCTGCCTGGATGGCAGTGGCCTGCATCTGCTGTAAAACGCTCTCAATGCCTTGAATTGACATGTTTTCTCCGTCTGTCGGGGTGTCACGGTACAAATGGCCTATTTCATGGAATCACACCCTATCACATCAGTTTTTTCCTAAACGCGGTAATTGAACCTAAAAACCATGGCTTATCGGGCCATTAACTTTGCCTTGAGGGGCAAATAATGGCTCACCTAGAAAATAGGCCTGCCTTTACGGAGGACTGAAAAATGTCACGCTTCAACGATTGCGCCACCTGGGAGTCTGTTTTGTTAAGAGACAACATGAACACCACCATCCAACAGCTAAATAGGGATCTTGTATGAGTTCCGCAATAGCCGGCGCAGAAACCCCTCGAAGCGGTTTTACTGCGTTGCTTAATCGCCTGCGCGCCAACCCAAAAATTCCTATCGCCATCGCTGCTGCGGCCGCCGTGGCTATTGTTGTTGTTATGATGCTGTGGGCCAAACAGCCTACTTATAAGGTGTTGTTTAGCAACCTCGGTGACCAGGATGGCGGTGCCATCGTCACTCAGCTGACTCAGATGAATATCCCTTATCAGTTTTCTGATAATGGCGGCGCACTGCTTATTCCTGCTGATAAAGTGTATGAAACGCGTCTGAAACTGGCGGCTGCCGGTTTGCCGAAAGGTGGCGCTGTTGGTTTTGAACTGATGGATCAGGAAAAGTTTGGTATCAGTCAGTTCAGCGAGCAGATTAATTATCAACGCGCGCTGGAAGGTGAACTCTCCCGCACCATCGAAACTCTCGGTCCGGTGTCCAGCGCCCGTGTGCATTTAGCTATTCCTAAGCCTTCCCTGTTTGTCCGCGAACAAAAAAATCCTTCCGCTTCCGTAACGCTGAACCTGCAACCGGGTCGCGCGCTGGATGACGGTCAGATCAATGCCATCGTTTATATGGTGTCGAGCAGCGTTTCAGGATTGCCTCCGGCTAACGTCACCGTGGTAGACCAGAGCGGTCACCTTCTGACGCAATCCGATAACAATGGCCGCGACCTTAATGCTTCCCAGCTGAAATACGCCAACGAAGTGGAAGGCCGCCTGCAACGTCGTATCGAATCCATCCTGCAACCGGTGGTCGGTAACGGTAACGTTCACGCACAAATCACCGCTCAGATTGATTACGCCAGCCGCGAACAGACGGATGAAAATTACCAGCCGAACGGCTCGCCGGATAAAGCAGCAGTGCGTTCACGTCAGTTAAGTACCAGTGATCAGACTGGCGCAACTGCTGTTGGTGGCGTGCCGGGCGCGCTGAGCAATCAGCCAGCACCGGCTGCAACCGCGCCGGTGACCAATCCGCCAGCGGCTAACAATGCTAACGGCGCACAGAATCAGGCCGGTAATAACGCGCAGAACACTGCCAGCAATACCAGTTCTTCCGGTCCGTCTAACCGTCGTCGTGATGAAACCACCAACTATGAAGTGGATCGCACCATCACTCATACCCAGCACAGCGCCGGTGCCGTTCAGCGCCTGTCTGCGGCAGTCGTCGTTAACTATCAGGTTGGTACGGACGGCAAAGCCAAACCGCTGACTGACGATCAGCTGAAGAAAATTGATGATCTGGTGCGTGAAGCGATGGGCTTCTCTCAGGAGCGCGGCGATACGCTGAACGTGGTGAACACACCGTTCAACGAAGCGGCCGACGACACCGGCGAATTGCCATTCTGGAAACAACAGGCGTTCTTCGATCAACTGCTCAATGCCGGTCGCTGGTTACTGGTGCTGATTGTAGCCTGGCTGCTGTGGCGCAAGATGGTTCGTCCGATGCTGCGCAAACAGCAGGCAGAGAAAGATGCCGCAGCGGCAGCCGCTCTTGCCGCGTCCCTGCCGCAGCCTGAAGGCAGCAAACCGGTCAAACTCAGCAACGACGAGCTGGAGAAACGTAAGCGTTCACAGCAACGCGTCAGCGTCGAAGTGCAGACTCAACGTGTTCAGGAGCTGGCCGATAAGGATCCTCGTATCGTCGCCCTGGTTATCCGCCAATGGATGAGTACCGAACAACCATGACTATGACCGGAACCGAAAAAAGCGCCATTTTGATGATAACCCTGGGCGAAGACCGCGCGGTGGAGGTGTTCAAGCACCTCTCCCCTCGCGAAGTCCAGCAAATCAGTGGCGCGATGGCCAACATCCATCAGATTTCTAACAAGCAACTGGCGGAAGTCCTTAACGAGTTTGAAGACGAGTCCGAGCAGTACGCGGCGCTGAGCGTGAACACCAGCGAATACCTGCGTGCGGTTCTGACCAAAGCGCTCGGCGAGGAACGTGCGTCGAGCCTGCTGGAAGACATTCTGGAATCGCGCGAAACCACCAGCGGCATGGAGACACTGAACTTCATGGAACCGCTGATGGCTGCCGATCTTATCCGCGACGAGCATCCGCAGATTATCGCCACCATCCTTGTCCACCTCAAACGGGGTCAGGCGGCAGATATTCTGGCGCTGTTCGACGAGCGTCTGCGTAACGACGTCATGCTGCGTATCGCCACTTTCGGCGGTGTCCAGCCAGCGGCGCTGGCGGAACTGACCGAAGTGCTGAACAACCTGCTCGACGGCCAGAACCTCAAACGTTCGAAGATGGGGGGTATTCGTACTGCGGCAGAAATCATCAACCTGATGAAAACGCAGCAGGAAGAAGCGGTTATCGAAGCCGTTCGTGGTTACGACGGCGAGCTGGCACAGAAAATTATCGACGAGATGTTCCTGTTCGAAAATCTGGTGGACGTGGACGACCGCAGTATCCAGCGCCTGTTGCAGGAAGTCGAAGGCGAATCGTTACTGGTGGCACTGAAAGGGGCGGAACAGCCGCTGCGCGACAAGTTCCTGCGCAACATGTCCCAGCGTGCGGCCGATATCCTGCGCGACGACCTGGCGAACCGCGGTCCGATGCGTATGTCTCTGGTCGAGAACGAACAGAAAGCTATCCTGCAGACGGTGCGTCGTCTGGCAGAATCCGGCGAAATGATGGTTGGCGGCGGCGAGGACTCCTATGTCTGATAACCCGATGTCCGACAAACCTGCGCCGGAAAAGAAAACCGCTGAAGAGCGCAACGCCGAACGTATTAATGCCTTGCCGTGGCAGCCGTGGAGACCGGGCGACCTCGCAGTCCCTGTTTTCACCAAACCCGATGAACCTTTGCTGGCTGATAGTGAAGAGGAGCCGGACGACGGACAACCCAAACTTCAGGTCGATCAGAACGAATTACTGAATTTGCAACGTCGCGCTGAACAGCAGGGTTTCCAGCAGGGTCTGGAAGCCGGTCAGAAACAGGGTTATGCCGCCGGTTTCCAGCAAGGTCAGGAAGCCGGACAGCAACAGGGATTGCAGGAAGGTCAGCAACAGCAGGCCGTGCTGACTGAGCACTGGCAGCATATGGTGTCGGATTTCCAGCAAACGCTGGATGCACTGGACAGCGTGATCGCCTCGCGTCTGATGCAGATGGCGCTGACCGCTGCCAAACAGATTATTGGTCAGGCACCCATTTGTGACGGTTCTGCCCTGCTTAATCAGATTCAACAGCTGATCCAGCAGGAGCCGATGTTTAAAGGCAAACCGCAGCTGCGTGTAAATCCGGCCGATTTCGAGCGCGTCGAACAACAGCTTGGTGCCAGCCTGAGCATGAACGGCTGGCGTTTGCTGGCCGACAGCCAGATCCACAGCGGTGGCTGCAAAGTCAGCGCGGAAGATGGCGACATGGACGCGTCACTGGCTACCCGCTGGCATGAACTGTGCCGTCTTGCGGCACCGGGAGATCTCTGATGACCGCCCGCCTGAGCCGCCTGCTGAAAACGCTTGATGACGCGGAAAAACGCATGGCCCGCACGCCGTCGGTTCGCCGTTATGGCCGTCTGACGCGGGCAACGGGTCTGGTCCTTGAAGCTACCGGCCTGCAGTTACCTTTGGGTGCGACGTGCCTGATTGAGCGCCACGACGGGCCAGCGGTGCAGGAAGTCGAAAGTGAAGTGGTCGGCTTTAACGGACAAAGTCTGTTCCTGATGCCCCTGGAAGAAGTCGAAGGGATTTTGCCAGGTGCGCGGGTTTATGCCCGTATCGCCGCGGATGGTCAGAGCGCAGGCAAACAACTGCCGCTGGGGCCGCAGTTGCTGGGCCGCGTGCTGGATGGCAGCGCCAAACCGCTCGATAGTTTGCCGCCGCCGGATACCGGTTATCGCGCCGCACTGATTACGCCACCGTTTAACCCGCTGCAACGTACACCGATCACCGATGTGCTGGACGTCGGCGTCCGCGCCATTAACGCCCTGCTCACCGTCGGTCGCGGTCAGCGCATGGGTCTGTTCGCCGGTTCCGGCGTCGGTAAATCCGTGCTGCTCGGCATGATGGCGCGCTACACCAAAGCCGACGTGATCGTGGTCGGGCTGATTGGCGAACGTGGCCGTGAAGTCAAAGATTTTATCGAAAACATTTTAGGTGACGAAGGTCGCGCCCGTTCGGTGGTTATCGCCGCACCGGCTGACGTTTCCCCTCTTCTGCGTATGCAGGGTGCGGCGTATGCCACACGTATCGCCGAAGATTTCCGTGACCGCGGTCAGCACGTGTTGCTGATCATGGATTCCCTGACCCGTTATGCGATGGCGCAACGTGAAATCGCGCTGGCTATCGGTGAACCTCCGGCCACCAAAGGCTATCCGCCTTCCGTGTTTGCCAAACTGCCTGCGCTGGTTGAACGCGCCGGTAACGGCATCAGCGGCGGTGGTTCGATCACCGCATTTTATACCGTACTGACCGAGGGCGACGACCAGCAGGATCCGATTGCTGACTCTGCCCGCGCCATTCTTGACGGGCACATCGTGTTATCACGCCGTCTGGCGGAATCGGGTCATTACCCGGCGATTGATATCGAAGCGTCTATCAGCCGTGCCATGACATCGCTGATTGATGACGCCCAGTACGGCCGTGTGCGTAATTTCAAACAACTGTTGTCCAGCTATCAGCGCAACCGCGATTTGGTCAGCGTCGGCGCTTACGCCGCAGGCAGCGATCCGATGCTTGACCGCGCGATAAAACTGTATCCGCAAATGGAGAACTTCCTCCAGCAGGACATCATGGAACGCAGTACCTACGAAGACGCCTGTCTGGAACTGAATATGTTGTTCCCGGGCTAAATTTTAACCGATAAAGGTAAATCAGATGGAAAACGCATCACCATTGATCACCCTTTGTTCTCTGGCGCAAAAAGCGCTGGATCAGGCCACCAGTCATCTGGGGCAAATCAGGCAGTCACATCATCAGGCTGAAGAACAGCTCACCATGCTGCTCAACTATCAGCGTGAGTACCGGGAAAAGCTCAATACCACCATGACCGGCGGGATTGCGGCGAATACCTGGCAGAACTACCAGCAGTTTATCGGCACGCTGGAAGTGGCGATTGATCAGCACCGCAAACAATTACAACAGTGGGATCAGCGGCTTAACGCCGCCGTAAACCAGTGGCAGGACAAGCAGCAACGGCTCAATGCTTACCAGACGTTGCAATCCCGCGCCAGTGAGCAACAGCGTTCTCTGGAAAACAAGCTCGATCAAAAGCAAAACGATGAGTTCGCCCAGCGCAGCGCACACAGGAAGAAACAATCATGAATCTGAATATTTTGCCTGCTGCCGTGACCACGGCAAAGACCACCGCGAGCGCGGCGTCCGGCAGTTCATCATCAGCAACCGCTTCTGCGGCTGACGCATCAGCGATCAGCGAT
The DNA here is from genome assembly GCF_051851855.1 of Rahnella sp. ATs2. Classification (NCBI taxonomy): domain Bacteria; kingdom Pseudomonadati; phylum Pseudomonadota; class Gammaproteobacteria; order Enterobacterales; family Yersiniaceae; genus Rahnella; species Rahnella sp. ATs2. Next base: position 87,003 of record NZ_JBLYPL010000018.1, read on the forward strand.
AGCACGGCGACTTCACCGGCCGATTTCGCCAGCCAGCTGGAAGCCCAGCTCGGCTCGAAACTCGACCCTAAACTGACCAGCACGTTAGCCAAACTCGGTCAGCAGATTTCAGCCAAAGGCGAAACCGTCGATAAAGCCACACTGACTCAGGCGGTGACCACCGGCGAAAACGACGGCAGTCTGATGCTTGATGAAAGTGATTTAAGCAAAATGATCGCCGCCATTCAGGTATTGCCGAATGGCAGCCTGAAAGGCAGCGACGCATCGGCGGTAAAAAACGCCGGGCTGAGCGATAAAGACAAAGACAGCAAAACTGACGATGCCAATACCTTGCCGTTGCAGGCGCTGTTCGCGCAGTTAGCCGCGCAGCAGCAACCGGCACAACAGGTGCAAACCGCCAGTGCGGTGGTAACGCAGACCCCCAGCGATGACGCCACCAGTGCAGACAAAAAAAGCTCGCTGCTTTCCGGTCTGACCGCGTCTTCTTTACTGACCGGCGACGGTAAAACAGCCGTCACCGATACCGATCCGAAAGCTGCCACTGCGGCGAATACGACGACCGCGTCATCACAACATGCCGCCAGCAAAGCCACGACCGCTAATACACCTGATTTCAGCAGTGCGCTCGCTTCAATGAGCGCCGCCAGCGGCAATGCCGCAGCGTTACAGCAGAACGACAGCAGCGCGCTGGATAACAGCATGCAGTCACTGAATCAGCTGAACACCGCGGCGGTTGCCGTTTCTTCTGCGCCGGTTTCCACCACGCCGACCACCACCACCGCGGTTACCGCCCCGTCTACCCCGCTGCTCAACGCACAGCTCGGTACGCCTGAATGGCAGCAGCAGCTCGGTCAGCAGGTGATGATGTTTAACCGTCAGGGACAACAAACCGCAGAACTTCGTCTGCATCCTGAAGATTTGGGTTCGATACAAATCAGCATGAAGATTGAAAACAATCAGGCGCAGCTGCACTTTGTCTCCGGCCACAGCGGCGTGCGCTCTGCCATAGAAGCCGCGTTACCGGATCTGAAAACAGCACTGGCCGACAACGGCATCAGCCTCGGTCAGAGCAGCGTCGGCAGCGACAGTTCGCAGTGGCAACAGGCGCAGCAGCAAAGCGGTCAGTCCGGTTCACAACAGGGGAATGCGGCCAGCTGGGCAGCATTTAATGGCGGCAGCACGACATCTGCCAGCGATGCCCTGCCGGTTCCGGCGTCTATCGCCCAGCGGATCGGCGGCAACAATAGCGTGGATATCTTCGCATAATCGTTACCTGATGTTTCAGCCCTGCCTGTGTGACCTTAATTCAAACGGCAGAGCTGACCTTATTTTTCCCGCCTATTCTGACTATTGAACAACAGGATAAGCGGGATAATCATTGTCAGAATTGACTCAGCAGCTTCGCGGTTCCCTCGCAACTCTGCTCATACTTACAGGAAATCGCCTCATCCATGTCTGACTCTGCTCTCTCGGCGTCGCGTAAGAAAAAGCGCCCGTTAATGATGATTCTGCTGTTACTGATTGCCATCGGAGCCTGTGGTGCAGCCGGTTACGCCTGGTGGATGTTGCATAAACAGCCCGTAACTGCAGCGCAGGCTGCGGAAGCGAAGAAGAATGAACCGCCTGCGGCCCCTATTTTCCTGGCGCTCGACACCTTCACCGTTAACCTGCAAACGCCGGATAACGACCCGGATCGCGTGCTGTATATCGGCCTGACCCTGCGTCTGCCGGATGAAAAGAACCGCGCTACGCTTAATGAATATCTGCCTGAAGTCCGCAGCCGCCTGTTGTTGCTTCTGTCACGTCAGAAAACCTCTGATTTAGTCAGCGAAGCCGGTAAACAACAGCTGGTTCAGGACATCAAACAGGTTCTGGATGCGCCACTGGTCAAAGGTCAGCCCCCTCAGGTGATCAACGACGTGCTTTTCACTGCTTTCATACTGCGATAATCAAATTATGGGCGACAGCATTCTTTCACAGGCCGAGATCGACGCGCTGCTCAATGGTGACAGTGACAGCGCACCCGATAATACGGCAACCGCACAGGCCGCCGCGTCTGATGACGGTGTAAAACCTTTTGACCCCACGACGCAACGCCGCGTTGTTCGTGAGCGGTTGCAGGCGCTGGAAATCATTAACGAGCGATTTGCCCGTCATTTCCGTATGGGGCTGTTTAACCTTTTACGCCGTAGCCCGGACATCACCGTAGGGCCGATCAAAATCCAGCCTTACCACGAGTTTGCACGCAACCTGCCGGTACCGACTAACCTCAACCTGATCCACCTCAAACCCTTGCGTGGCACCGCTCTGTTTGTGTTTGCGCCAAGCCTGGTATTTATCGCGGTGGATAACCTGTTCGGTGGCGATGGCCGTTTTCCGACCAAAGTCGAAGGGCGCGAGTTCACGCACACCGAACAGCGGGTCATCAAACGCATGCTCACGCTGGCACTCGATGCCTACGAAGATGCCTGGAGCGGCGTTTACAAGCTGAGCGTGGAATATGTCCGTGCGGAATTGCAGATCAAATTCACCAACATCACCTCTTCCCCGAACGATATCGTGGTGACCACGCCGTTCCACGTGGAGATCGGTGCGCTGAGCGGTGATTTCAACATCTGTATTCCGTTCAGCATGATCGAACCTTTGCGTGAGTTACTGACCAATCCGCCGGTCGAAAACTCACGTAATGAAGAAAGTCAGTGGCGCGAAAATCTGGTCACTCAGGTTCAGCAGTCCGAGCTGGAACTGGTGGCGAATTTCGTCGAAATTCCGCTGCGCCTGTCGCAGATCCTCAAGCTTCAACCGGGCGATGTTCTGCCGATTGAAAAACCGGATCGTCTGATTGCCCATGTCGATGGTGTGCCCGTGCTGACCAGCCAATATGGCACTTTAAACGAACAATACGCCCTGCGCGTTGAACATTTGATCAACCCAATTTTAAATTCTCTAGATGAGGAACAGCCCCATGAGTGACACCAATAAACCGTCTGACGCCGGATCGGATAACGTTGACGATTTATGGGCTGATGCGTTTAACGAACAACAGTCTGCGGGCGGCGCGAAAGCGTCAACTGACGGTGTTTTCGCCGCGCTGGGTGCCCAGGACGGAACCGGCAGTTTGCAAGATATCGACATGATCCTCGATATTCCGGTGAAACTGACCGTGGAATTAGGTCGCACCAAAATGACCATCAAAGAACTGCTGCGACTTTCGCAGGGTTCGGTGGTGGCACTCGACGGTCTGGCCGGGGAGCCGCTGGATATCCTGATCAACGGCTATCTGATTGCCCAGGGTGAAGTGGTTGTCGTCGCCGATAAATACGGGGTACGCATCACCGACATCATCACGCCATCCGAACGTATGCGTCGTCTGAGCCGCTGATGAGCCAGAATACCGCGACGGATTCTCCGTACATTTCCGGCCCGGTAAACCATGCCACCACGCAGGCAACGCCTCAGGCAATGCCCGCCGGTTCGGTGCTGACGCAGGTCAGTTCCGTGCTTGGCGGCATTCTGTTGCTGATCTTGTTTATCGGCTGGGTGGTGAAGCGCGCCGGTTTCGCTCCGCAGTCTAAAAATAACAAGCTGCTGAAAGTGACTGCCAGCGTACAGGTCGGACGCAGTGAGAAAGTGGTGATTGTTGAAGTCGATAACACCTGGCTGGTGCTGGGCGTGACCGCGCAAAACATCACCCCGCTGCATACCCTGAGCGCGCCGCCGGTTGAACAGATGCCGGATTCAGGCCATCCCAATAACGCGCCCGCTGATTTCCGTCAGCTGATGCAGAAAATGTTGAAACGTCCGGGAAAGCAGGCATGACTCTGTCCGTCGTGAAGAAAATAATGAAATCCCCCCTTACCTTTTGCCTGCCGCTGCTGCTGTTAATCAGCCCGTCGGCGTTCGCGCAACTGCCGGGGATCATCAGCCAGCAGATGTCCAACGGCGCACAAAACTGGTCACTGCCGATCCAGACGCTGGTGTTTATCACCACGCTGACGCTGTTACCGGCAATGCTGCTGATGTGCACCAGTTTCACCCGCATCATTATCGTGCTCGGCCTGCTGCGAAATGCGCTGGGTACGCCATCTGCGCCGCCAAACCAGGTATTGCTGGGGCTGGGTTTGTTTCTGACCTTTTTCGTCATGGCGCCGGTATTCGACAAAATTTACAGCGATGCTTATCAGCCATTTACAGAAAACAAAATCACCATGCAGGAAGCGATGGACAAAGGCGCTCAGCCTTTGCGCCAGTTTATGCTGCGCCAGACCCGTGAAAGCGACCTTGCGCTGTATGCGCGACTGGCGAACATCCCTCCGCTGGCGGGCCCGGAAGCGGTGCCGATGCGTATTTTGCTGCCGGCCTACGTGACCAGCGAACTGAAAACGGCGTTCCAGATTGGCTTCACCGTATTCATTCCGTTCATGATTATCGACCTGGTGGTCGCCAGCGTACTGATGGCCCTCGGGATGATGATGGTGCCACCTGCCACCATCTCGCTGCCGTTCAAGCTGATGCTGTTCGTCCTGGTTGATGGCTGGCAACTGTTACTGGGATCACTGGCGCAGAGTTTTTACAGTTAATTCAAAACGCCAAACTTAATGGGCGTTTTTTGCTCCTCCCCCTGCGAAGGGGGAGGCCGGGAGGGGGTTTTACAGGCAACTTCAAATTCTGAGCTGCTATTCATACCCCACCCCAACCCTCCCCTTCGCAGGGGAGGGAGTCGCCCGTCTTCTTTTGTGAGAATTGAGTAATGACTCCTGAATCGGTAATGGCATTAGGCAATGAGGCGATGAAAGTGGCATTAGCCGTTGCTGCGCCTTTGTTGCTGGCCGCGCTGGTCACCGGGCTTATCGTCAGCCTGTTGCAGGCGGCGACACAGATCAACGAACAAACGCTGTCATTCATCCCTAAGATCCTGGCCGTGGTAGCGACTATCGTTATCGCCGGTCCGTGGATGCTAAATCTGCTGCTTGATTACATGCGCACGTTGTTTTCCAACCTGCCGTACATCATCGGGTAATCTATGGTTTCCTTCGACAGCACCCAGCTCGCCGGATGGCTGAGCATGTATTTCTGGCCTCTGCTGCGAATTCTGGCGCTGATCAGCACTGCGCCGATCACCAGTGAAAAGTCAGTCCCTAACCGGGTGAAACTCGGTCTGGGGATGATGATTACCTTCCTGATTGCCCCCTCTCTGCCACCGGTGGACACGCCGATTTTCTCCACCCCCGCGCTGTGGCTGGCGATGCAGCAAATCATGATTGGCACTGCGTTAGGCATCACCATGCAACTGGCATTTGCGGCTATTCGTATGGCGGGTGAGATTATGGGTTTGCAGATGGGGATTTCTTTTGCCACGTTTTATGACCCGAGCAATCGCCTGAACACTCCGCTGCTGGCGCAGTTTTTAAACCTGCTGGCGGTGCTGTTGTTCCTGACGTTTAACGCGCATCTGTGGCTGATTTCCCTGCTGGCTGACAGCTTCCACACCCTGCCTATCAGCCATAATCCGGTCAATGCCGAAGGGTTTATGGCGGTCGCCAAAGCGGGCAGTATCGTGTTCAGCGGCGGAATGATGCTGGCATTACCGATTGTGACATTGCTGCTGACGCTGAACATGGCGCTCGGCCTGTTAAACCGTGTTACGCCACAGCTTTCCGTTTTCGTTATCGGTTTCCCGCTGACGCTCAGCATCGGTATTCTGGCGATAGGCCTGATGATGCCGATGCTCGCCCCGTTCAGCGAGCATCTGTTCAGCGAGATCCTGGATAAGATCGTGCTGATCATGAATCAGCTGGCGATGGATTAAGTAACTTAACGCCGTGTCAGCAGCGCCATCACTTCGTAATGCGCGGTATGCGGGAACATGTCGAAAAGCTGGACACGCAGAATGTGATAATCCGGCAGTAGCGCCAGATCTTGCGCCATGGTTTTAGCGTTACAGCTTGAATAGAGAATGGTGTCGGGCGCCATGTGGCCCAGGTACTCACACAACGCTGTGCCGATGCCGCGACGTGGCGGATTCACCAGCACCAGATCCGGCACCTCGCCTTTGCCGGTCGCGAAACCGGTCGAATCCAGCGCCTGAAACTCGACGTTTTGCAACCCCAGACGCGCCGCCGATTCTTTTGCGCAGGAAATAGCTTCCGCGCTGATTTCGATACCGGTCAGTTTCATCTGCGGCGTTGCACAGTGCAGACCAAAACCGCCGACGCCGCAGAACAAATCCCACATGCTTTGAATATCACCACGCGCCCTCACCCAGTCACGCGCCGTAGCGTAGAGTTTTTCAGCCACCACCGGGTTGGTCTGGAAGAAACTCTGCGGACGGATAAACAGCGGCACATGGTTAAAGTCTTCTTCCAGACGCTGCACGTCCGTCAGCGGGATTTCGGTATCGCCTTCGAGGATCGCCATATGTACCGGCTGTATATTGGCGGAAATCACCCTGAGCTGCGGTAACTGCTGTTGCAACCACGGCAGCGCGGCGCGCAGTTGCGCCAGTTTTGTTTCCGAACGCAAGACGAAACGCAGCATCATGCCGCCGTCTTTCTGGCTTTCAGTCAGTAACAGGAATTTCAGCTCACCGCGTTTTCGCGCCACGTTATAAGGCGTCAGTCCGGCGCGGGCGATAAAGGTTTTCAGGACTGAAAATACTGCGGGGAAACTGGCCGGATAAAGAGGACATTCACACAAATCGACCGGCGTGCCGTCGCGGTGCAACATCCCAAGTAAAGGACGCTCCACGCTGCCGCTGACCACCATTTTGGCTTTATTGCGAAAGGCACTTTCCGCGCCGGTGACCGGTTCACACCATTCACCCACCGGCAAATCTGACAGCAAATCACTGAGATCCTGCTGCTTGTCGGCTAACTGTTGTGAATAAGGTTTGTCGAGCCACTGGCAGGAACGGCAGGTTCCTGCGGTGTAAAGTGCGCAATGCATGAAAAAGTCCGGTCAGAGAATGCGGAAAAAACTGGCGCGCAGTTTACCACTGCGCGACGGGAAAGGCTCACTTACGCTTTGGCTATTTGTGACGGGCTGCTTTTTTCGTTCGACTTTTTACGCGAGAAGTATCTGCGGCTGCTGGCAGGCGCATACAACAAGAAAAGCACCACCATATCGGGGATTTTTTGCATCAGCAGCGCATAGAGAAATTCGCCCTGAGTTTCGACGTTAAAGCGAAAGATGCGTGGCCCGAACCAGTCAAATGAGGCCAGCAGCATGTATCCGACCACAATCACCTGACAACCGATAAATGCCCGGCGCCCCCAGCGACGGCCGCGCATCATGGCATAGGCAGCACGGCATTCGACCAGAACAATCAGCAAGCTGGCCAGCATGATGAAACAGTTCAGCCAGGACTCTGCACTGACTTCGATAAAACTCATCAGCCCTGAAAAGCCCATGGCATCGAACAGTAAAATGAATTCGAGTAAGCGCGTCGCGACAATTGCCGACGCACCTATCATCACGGGAACAGGGATAAATGCCAGTTTCATAAATCCGTTTGGGCTCTCCATTTACGTTCAGGGCGGAATACATCCGCCCTGAAAATTATCTTAAAATTTAAGCTCGTTGAGCGCGCTGTATTTCTTTACGCCGTTGTTTCTCGGCACGCGCCATAAACCACCAGGCAACCATGCCGATGATCCCAACCACCAGCAGGATCAACGTCGCCAGCGCGTTTATTTCAGGGTTGACGCCCATACGCACGCTGGCAAAGACCAGCATCGGTAACGTGGTCGAACCCGGTCCGGCGACAAAACTGGCAATAACCAGATCGTCGAGCGACAACGTAAACGCCAGCAACCAGCCGGAAATCAGTGCCGGTAAAATCATCGGCAGCGTGATAATAAAGAACACTTTCAGCGGCGCTGCACCTAAATCCATTGCCGCTTCTTCAATCGAACGGTCCAGTTCACGTAAACGCGCAGAGACCACCACGGCTACGTACGCGCTACAAAACGTCACGTGCGCCAGCCAGATGGTAAACATGCCGCGCTCCGCAGGCCAGCCAAACGCGTGGCCCATCGCGACAAACAGCAACAACAACGCCAGGCCGGTAATGACATCCGGCATGACCAGCGGCGCGGTCAGCATAAAGGCAAAACCGGTTGAACCACGAAACCGCTGAAAACGCACCATCACCACCGCGGCCAGCGTCCCAACAATCACCGCCATTGTGGCGGCAGCGGTGGCAATGGTCAGACTGGTCCCGACTGCACTTATCATCGCGGAATCGTGGAAAAGCTGAGTATACCAGCGGGTAGACCAGCCCGCCCAGACCGTTACCAGCTTGGAGCTGTTAAACGAATAAATAACCAGCATCAGCATCGGGGCATACAAAAACGTAAAGCCGAGCACCAGAATAAGAATTCGCCACGGCGAACGGACAACCGGTAACTGATTCATTCTTTGTCTCCCAGCTCTTTGTTTTGGTATTTCTGGAACCACAAGATGGGCATGATCAACAGCAACAGCATGACCACTGCGACAGCGGAAGCCACCGGCCAGTCGCGGTTGTTGAAGAATTCCTGCCACAGAACACGACCAATCATATTGCTGTCCGGCCCGCCGAGCAGTTCCGGGATCACGTATTCCCCTACCGCCGGAATGAAGACCAGCATCGAACCGGCAATAATCCCGCCTTTGGTCAGCGGCATAATCACTTTGAAGAAGGTTTTCATCGGACGTGCGCCCAGATCCTGCGCCGCTTCCACCAGCGAGTAATCCATGCGGGTCAGCGCGGTGTAAATCGGCAACACCATAAACGGCAGATACGAATACACAATGCCGATGTAAACCGCCAGATTGGTATGCAAAATCACCAGCGGCTGATCGATAACATGCAGCCACAGCAGCAAGTTATTCAGCACACCGTTGTCTTTGAGAATGCCAATCCAGGCATAGACGCGGATCAGGAACGAGGTCCACGACGGTAAAATCACCAGCAACAGCAGGATATTGCGGGTCGAGGTACGGCTGTGCGCCACCGCCCACGCCAGCGGATATCCAATCAGCAGACAAAGCAGCGTCGATATGGCCGCCACTTGCAGTGATTGCAGATAGGCATCGATATACAGCGGATCCTGCGTCAGGCCGATGTAGTTGGCGATGTTAAGCGCGATATCCAGCATACCGTCTGACCAGGAGACCAGATCGGTATACGGCGGAATAGCCCGCGCCATTTCTGCAAAACTGATTTTGAAGACAATCAGGAAAGGCAGTAAAAACAGCAGCAGGAACCACACCAGCGGCAGCAGGATAACCAGTTTGCGGCCATGGCGTTGTTGCAAACGACCCGTGAAAGCTTTAAATCCGCCCGGAGGTTTACTGGCCGGCGCTTCGGAGATTACAGACATTTTCATCCCCCCTAAACAGTCAGCACGACACAGCTGTCGGCTTCCCAGCACAGGCGCACTTCGTCGCCCCAGGTTGGCATGCCTTTGCGGAAACGATGACCGTTCTGCAATTGCGCGGTGATCATCTGTCCGCTGTGCAGCCGGACATGGTAAATCGACAGGTCGCCGAGATAGGCAATGTTTACCACTTCACCGATCGCAAAGTTGCAACCATCTTCCGGCACTTCCTCGCACAACATGATTTTTTCCGGACGCAGTGCGACAAACACCGGTACACCGTCGACCACGGAGACATCCGGATCCACTTTCAGCGGGTGTTTAAGCCCCGGCGACGTCAGTACCAGCGCATCATCCAGACGCTCTTTCAGCACGCCCTCGAACACATTCACAGAGCCGATAAATTCGGCGCTGAAGCGGCTGGTCGGGTGCTCGTAAATTTCTTCAGGCTCACCGATTTGCACGAACTTACCGCGGTTCATGATGGCGATACGCCCGGCCATGGTCATCGCTTCTTCCTGATCGTGCGTGACCATAACGCAGGTCGCGCCGACGCGCTCAAGAATATCCACCACTTCAAGCTGCATGCGGTCACGCAGCTTTTTATCCAGTGCGCCCATCGGTTCGTCGAGCAGCAATAACTTTGGCCGTTTCGCCAGACTGCGGGCTAACGCCACACGCTGACGCTGACCGCCGGAGAGCTGATGCGGCTTACGTTTAGCAAATTCCTGCATGTGAACCAGCGTCAGCATTTCCGCTACGCGGCTTTTGATTTCTGCCGACGGCAGTTTGTCCTGCTTAAGGCCGAACGCGATATTTTGTTCGACCGTCATGTGCGGGAACAAGGCGTAAGACTGAAACATCATGTTGATCGGACGCTGATACGGCGGCACCTGCGAAAGATCTACGCCATCCAGGACGATTTGGCCCTGCGTAGGCTGCTCGAAACCGGCCAGCATACGCAACAGGGTCGATTTCCCACAGCCGGACGCGCCGAGCAGTGCGAAAATCTCGCCTTTATAAATGGTCAGGCTCACGTCATCAACGGCGGCCTGGCCATCAAAAGATTTGGTCAGATTGCGGATTTCCATTAAAGGCGTGAAACCCTTCTGGGACTTAGGCTGCGGGCGGGGGATAGCGTCGTTCACTCAGAGAAATCTCCGGTATCAAAATGAAGCAATTCAAATAAGCATAACAGTCAGGGGGAAAAGTGCCTGATCCGTATGCCCAAAATACAGCCGGAAGCAAAACGTCAGCGGCCCCGCCATCAATAAGCGGAGCCGCGTTAACGATACTCAAAATCATTCTGGTTGCATCAAGCCGGCAAGTGAGCAAGTCCCCGGGAGCTGACACAAGTCAGTGACCGGGGCGCGTTCACGCAGCCAACACAGAGGCAGCCCGAAGGATGAAGAGTATTACTTGCCGGTTTTGACCTTGGTCCACGAACGGGTGATAACCCGGTCGATTTTCGGATCCTGAACTTTCAGGGTGAACAACTTCGCCTGAACGTCTGCCGGTGGATAAATGCCCGGGTTGTTACGCACATCTTCGTTCACCAGTGGCGTCGCGGCTTTGTTGCCGCTGGCGTAGTAAACCGTGTTACTGATTTGCGCGATAACTTTCGGTTCCATCAGGTAATTCAGGAACTGATAGGCTTCATCGAGATTTTTGGCATCTGCAGGAATAGCAAACACGTCGAAGAAGGCCAGCGCCCCTTCTTTCGGAATGCTGTACGCCACGTTCACGCCATTTTTCGCTTCTTTCGCGCGGTTAGACGCCTGCATCACATCCCCTGCCCAGCCGATAGCGACGCAGATATCACCATTCGCCAGGTCGTTGATGTACTGGGAAGAGTGGAAATAACGGATGTTCGGACGCAGTTTCAGCAGCAGATCGTTGGCCGCACCGGTGTAATCAGAGGCTTTGGTGCTGTTCGGATCCAGATGCAGGTAATTAAGCACGGTAGCGTAAATTTCCGCAGGCGCGTCGAGGAAGGAAACGCCGCAGCTTTTCAGTTTCTCGAGGTTTTCAGGCTTGAGTACTAAATCCCAGCTGTCGACCGGCGCATCTTTACCCAGAACCGCTTTCACTTTATCGACGTTGTAACCAATGCCGGTGGTCGCCCACAGATAAGGGATTGCGTATTTGTTCCCCGGATCGTGCTGCGCCACCATCTTCAGCAGATCAGGATCCATATTTTTGTAATTAGGCAGTTTGCTCTTGTCGAGTGGCTGGAAGACGCCTGCCGCCAGCTGACGCTCAAGGAAACTGGCCGATGGCACCACCAGATCGAAACCGGTGCTGCCTGCCATGAGTTTGCCTTCCAGTACTTCGTTGGAATCAAACACGTCGTAAACCACTTTAATGCCGGTTTCCTTCTGGAAATCAGGCACGGTATTTGGCGCGATATAATCAGACCAGTTATAGATATGCAGCGTTTTTTCTTCCGCAGACGCTGTGACGGACGCAGCCATAACCAGGCCGGCGACAACACCCGATAACCACTTTTTACGCAGGGTGAACATCCGTTACTACCTCCAAGACAGGGGAATATAAAATTGAATTTGTATCACTGGAACAGATACAAAACCTTTCACACTAAGGCCAACTGCCGTCCACGAATGTGCATAGGCATTCAACGTTGACGCATACGCTGCCTGCGAATTAACCGTTTGGTTTTACGACGTAATCACGCGTGATGCAGAGTCAGAAGCATAGCGCCTGCAACCCCCGCACACCAGCCTCCCGAGGCAAAACCGGCGTTTATCGATTAATTATGCAGATTTAGTCTATACCGTCTGGCATTTTGCCTTTTAACAAAGTGAAATATCTGGCAACAACGGCACAATACCAGCATAACTTATGGCGAAAGCGAATAAAGGCAGCGGAGCCGCAATAAACACGGCTCGCAGAAAAGGATCTTCAAAGGGGAAAAGGTCTTTACAGAAATAACCGCCATCAGGGAAATGGCAGATGACACAAAAATCAGTGCAGCAAAGGTAAATTCACGGATGTGACCGGCGTACCTTCTTCTTCATCACCCAAAAACAGCAAGTCATTGGCGTGCGCTTCGAGAATAATCATCGACATCTGCTCCTCTGCCTGTTGCAGGAAGAAAGCAAACTGCTCTTCAGTCACGCCTACCGCGATAGTCAGCGACTGGCAGACAATCAGTTTCGGCAGATTATCATCCTGAATATCGACAAACGCTTTGATGGTCAGCGAGCTGGCATTAATTGAGCTCAGGTCAGCGACCAGCGGGATGAGCGCCGTCGGTTTTACTTCGGCCAGCGCAGAGAACAAAATAACGTTATCTACGATATCGAGTTTGGCATCAAAAATGCCATCAAAATTCTGCATATGCGGCAAATGGAGAGCCTGACAGGAATCACACTCGAAAAAAGAGATGCCCAGCTGATCCAGCCAGCGCCGAAGCAGCGCTAAATCAGGGACGATGAGCGAATCCATAGAATGCCTCACGAGTTCAACACAACGGAAAAAACAAACCCTTCGTAACGCTATCGGCATTACGAAGGGGTCATAGCTTACGGAATTATGCCGGTAAGCGCTACGATCAATACCGGATTGATGGACATTAGCGCGGCTAAATAAGAATTAGCCCCCGGATTTCAGACGAAATCCGGGGCGAGCCCGTTGCTCAATGTAGTCGATCATCATACCGGCGATATCCAGCCCGGTCGTCGTTTCGATACCCTCCAGCCCTGGAGACGCGTTGACTTCCATCACCAGCGGGCCACGGTTTGCCCGCAGAATATCCACACCGGCGACGTCCAGCCCCAACGTCATCGCGGCTTTCACTGCAATCTCTTTCTCTTGTGACGTAATGTTGACCTTAGACGCCGTGCCGCCGCGATGAAGATTGGATCGAAAATCACCCGGTTTGGCCTGACGCTCAATGGCCGCCACCACTTTCTTACCCACGACCAGACAGCGGATATCACGCCCCTGCGCTTCACGAATATATTCCTGCACCAGAATATGCGCGTTCAGGCCACGAAATGCGTCAATCACGCTTTCCGCCGCCTGACGGGTTTCCGCCAGCACCACGCCGATGCCCTGCGTGCCTTCCACCAGTTTCACCACCAGTGGCGCACCGCCCACCAGTGCAATCAAATCCGACGTATCATCCGGAGCATTGGCAAAACCGGTGATCGGCAAATCGATGCACTCGCGAGCCAGAATCTGCATAGAGCGCAATTTATCGCGCGCGCGGGTAATGGCCACCGATTCATTGAGCGGAAAACTGCCCAGCATTTCAAACTGGCGTAAAACCGCGGTGCCATAAAAAGTGATGGCAGAACCGATACGCGGGATCACCGCCTGATAAATATCGAGCTGACGTCCGCGGTAATGCACACTGGGCGCGGCCGGATTGATATTCATATAGCAGGAAAGCGGGTCAATAATGTCAATCTCATGCCCGCGGGATTCTGCTGCTTCCTTCAGCCGCTTACACGAATACAGGGACCCGTCACGGGAGAGAATTGCAATTTTCATCCGACACTCCGTCGCCGTTTTAGCGTGTTGCCCAACCTTGCTTGTGCAAAGCGTCCAGCATAAACGGACGCTGTTCCTTTTTCAGCGTGCGCATAATCAGGTCGCTCCAGGTATCGCGACGCGCATTGCTGTCCCGTTGCAGATAATACTCGCTTAATTGTTCGTCGTACTCTGCCAGTACCGCTTTATCCAATGGCTGATAGCTGTTTTCGTGAACCAGCATGGACTGTGGCATACGCGGTTTCACCTGATGATCCTGTGCTGGCGTACCGATGCAAAAACCAAACAACGGCATGACAAATTTTGGCAATTTCAGCAGCGTGACAACATCTTCGACCTGATTACGGATCCCGCCGATAAATACCCCGCCCAGACCGAGCGATTCTGCCGCCGTCATGGCATTTTGCGCCATCAGCGCGGTATCCACGCAACCCAGCAGCAACTGTTCGGCAAGGCCAAGTTCTGCTTCGGGATTGATCTGCAAATTACGGTTGAAATCGGCGCAGAAAACCCAAAATTCTGCCGCACTGGCGACATATTTCTGGCCGCCGGTGTACTGCACAAGCGTTTCGCGTAACGCGGGATCGGTAACGCGAATAATAGAAGAACATTGCAGGAAACTGGAAGTCGATGCTGATTGCGCAGCGCTAATAATGGCTTCGCGTTGTTCATCGGATACCGGCTGGTCGGTGAAGGCGCGAATTGAACGGTGAGAGCGCAAAAGGTCGATAGTCGGCGTCATTAAAAATTCCTGAATGGTGTAAGTAAGGAGAAATCTGTATCAATCATTCATGCTGTGAGCACCGTTTGCAAGGTTTGCGGCATCAATTGGTGCAACAATGTGTGGCAGCTAAAAACAGCAGCAGGTTCATTTGGATAGGTCAAAGGTATCGGACTGACAGGTAATTCCTGCTTTTTTTTATGGTTTGCAACAGGCATAGTAGCGACATCAAAAAGGTGATGTGGATAACAAAAATAGTCACTCCCCTTTCATTTTATCTTGCTGGTATTAACAAAGGAGTCTCCATGTTTGCAGTAATTTTCGGGCGTCCTGGCTGTCCTTATTGCGTGCGCGCTAAAGAGTTGGCTGAAAAACTGACTGAAGAACGTGATGATTTCAACTTCCGTTACATCGACATCCACGCGGAAGGCATCACTAAAGCCGACCTGGAAAAAACCGTGGGCAAACCGGTTGAAACGGTTCCACAGATTTTCCTCGATCAGAAACACATCGGCGGTTGCACTGATTTTGAAGCCTATGCCAAAGAGCATCTGGCGCTGTTCAGCAACTGATCCGCAAAAAAAAATAAAGACATACACACAGCAAAAAGGCGCTCAATGAGCGCCTTTTTTATTGGATAGAACTTTATCCGCAAGCATTGGGTTTAACCCCGCCGGAACTGCCGGTACGCAATCACCAGTAAATGAACCAACATGGCGCCCAGAACACACCAGAATATTGCGCTGGTGGCATACGCGAGTTCCTGAACTAACGGCCGGACGCGCGGATAAAATGCCATACGCAATAAATAACAAACCGGAATAGCAGCGAAACCACCGATAAAGGAAGAAGATATCGCCGAATCCCGCGATATCAGGGACGTAATCACACCCGGAATGATAAATAACAGCAGACCATATTCTGGTCCTGGCGTAACGCTTCTAACAATAATCCAACCATTCTTTAATAAAAGAAATATAATTAAGAACATTATGCAACAAATTAAAGGCGCTACCACTTTTCGCCAAATTGCCATTTTACTTCCTCCTTAAAGTTGGCGAGATTTCACAGGTTATCTGCAGCATAAATGTGTACGTTGTTACCTGTCAGAGCCTTCTGGCTCATTTCCCTGAAGTGTCACGCAATCCCGCGAAACACAAAAAAAGCTTTCGGAACATTTATACGGGCATTTCTCTGGCTGAACTGGCGTTCTGTGACTAAAATGACGCCCGAAACCCGATTTCCACTTCACAGGGCTGTTAAGACAGTGCCCGCTGAGTAGGAATTTTCCGTTTCTGAATTTATCCTTTACATTCTCCTATATCAAGAATTTGTTGGTAAACAATAAGTTATCCTTGTGAATATAAACGTCGCTAGTTTGTTAAACGGGAATTACATCCTGTTATTATTTGTGGTTCTGGCACTCGGTTTGTGTCTCGGAAAAATTCGTCTGGGTTCTGTCCAGCTCGGAAATTCTATTGGCGTATTAGTGGTTTCGCTGCTTTTAGGTCAGCAGCATTTCAGCATTAATACCGAAGCCCTGAACCTCGGCTTTATGCTGTTTATTTTCTGTGTTGGCGTCGAAGCCGGACCGAACTTTTTTTCGATTTTCTTCCGCGACGGCAAAAATTATTTCATGCTTGCACTGGTGATGGTCGGCAGCGCCATGTTGCTGGCTCTCGGGCTCGGGCGATTGTTCGGCTGGGATATCGGCCTTACCGCCGGTATGCTCGCCGGTTCCATGACCTCGACGCCGGTTCTGGTCGGCGCAGGGGATACACTGCGCAACACCATGGGCGGCAATAATCTTCTCGGTTCTGAGCTGGATAATCTGAGTTTAGGTTACGCCCTGACCTATCTGATCGGACTGGTCAGCCTGATTTTCGGCGCGCGTTATCTGCCGAAGCTACAACATCAGGATTTACCGACCAGCGCCCAGCAAATAGCGCGCGAACGGGGTCTTGATACCGACAGCAAACGCAAAGTCTATCTTCCGGTGATCCGCGCCTATCGCGTCGGACAGGAACTGGTGGCCTGGGCGGATGGCAAAAACCTGCGCGAACTGGGCATTTATCGTCAGACCGGATGCTATATCGAACGTATCCGCCGTAATGGCATTCTGGCGACGCCAGACGGTGATGCGGTATTGCAGGTCGGCGATGAAATCTCGCTGGTGGGTTATCCGGATGCGCATTCGCGTCTTGATCCGAGTTTCCGAAACGGTAAGGAAGTCTTCGACCGCGACCTGCTCGACATGCACATTGTGACCGAGGAAGTGGTGGTCAAAAATAACCATGCCGTCGGTAAACGTCTGAGCCAGCTCAACCTGACCGATCAGGGGTGTTTCCTGAACCGCGTGATCCGCAGCCAGATTGAAATGCCGATCGACGACAGCATCGTACTGAATAAAGGTGATGTCTTGCAGGTCAGCGGCGATGCGAAACGTGTGAAAAGCGTGGCAGAGCGTATCGGGTTTATCTCCGTACACAGCCAGCTTACCGATTTGCTGGCCTTCTGCGCCTTCTTTATCGTCGGCCTGATGATTGGTCTTATCACCTTCCAGTTTAAAAACTTCAGCTTTGGTATCGGCAATGCAGCAGGCCTGCTGTTCGCCGGGATCATGCTGGGCTTCCTGCGGGCAAACCACCCTACTTTCGGTTATATCCCGCAGGGTGCGCTGAATATGGTGAAAGAGTTTGGCCTGATGGTGTTTATGGCGGGCGTCGGCCTGAGTGCCGGTGCAGGAATCAATAACGGGCTTGGTGCGGTTGGCGGCCAGATGTTGCTTTCCGGCCTGATCGTCAGCCTGGTACCGGTGGTGATCTGCTTTATCTTCGGGGCATATGTCTTGCGCATGAACCGCGCGCTGTTGTTCGGCGCCATCATGGGTGCGCGTACCTGCGCCCCTGCGATGGAAATCATCAGTGATACCGCGCGCAGTAACATTCCGGCACTCGGTTATGCAGGAACCTACGCGATTGCTAACGTATTGCTGACACTCGCCGGGACATTGATTGTCATCATCTGGCCCGGGGCATGACGTAACTCATTGAACCGTAATGTGGCAAAAAAAAATCAATAATTTTTTTAAATTTTTGCCACATGGAACGAACTTTTAAAGTTACCTGTAGTCTTAATTAGTGCCACTGCTTTTCTTTGAAGTCCCCAAATTTGGAGAGCCCGTCAATCCCGCCTCGTTAGGTTCAAGATTGCCGGGTTTTTTCTTTTCTGCTTCAGAATCCCTATAAAATCAAATCAATTATCTGTGATCGATTCTTCCTGACGGATAAACGCTGCCAGTTCATCTTTTTTGTTTACCAGATAATCTGGGAAGAACTCTTTGGTCACCGGGATCACTTTCATGACTCTTTGCCGGTTCCATAAATCCTGATTATTTTCAACGCAGCGGCGGATATGATCAGGGTTGTTGAATTCCGGGGTGTTATGTTCTGTGTGAGAGATGGTAGACATTTTCTCTGAGATCCGCTCATCGGTCATAACCCACGAGAAATGCCATCCCCCGTTATTCACCGTTTTGGTTCTGTACTTCAGCCAGTTCCAGCGCAGCCAGCTCTCCCTGATGACAGATCCCCTTCGCTTCACATTTCTTAGCAAATCAGGTTGGGATAAAAAGAATTTCTTCAGCACTTTGAACTTAACCATCTTCGGCAATTTACATTTGCGCGCCGATCCGTCGTTGTTCAGTACCTGAATATTAAATTTATAGTTGTAGAAATTCTGATGCAGGATGGTGCAAAGATGGAAATGGCTGAACTGTGAAATACTTTCCGGGTTTATTATTTCATCAACGTCAGAAACGATGATGATGTCATCATCCTGCGCATTTTTAAGTCCCAACATGATGGAATTGCGTGCCACAGTCTCATTTTCCCAGGGATCAGATTGTCCAGCTTCAACGACTGAGCAATTAGACTTAAAGGATTTATCATGAATGACGGGGACAGCTTCATTGATTACATAAATAATCTTGTCTTTGAATTTCTCATATTTGCTGATATCGAAATGGAGTTTCTCCCGCTTCTTGCCCGTAAATGTGTACCGCGACTCAACGATGACAAACCAGTCAACATGCGGATAGAGTGTGTTCAGACGGATATCTAACAACATATCCTCGTCATAAAACAAAAAGCAATCGTAAATCATGTGCCAACATCCTGTTGGTAAACTGTAAGGAAATAGAAATAATTTGTGCGTAATGATATCAATAAATTTCCATTTCTTCCCTGGTGATATCTCAGCCTGCCACAAATTATTTCTTTTGCTCCTTTAACTATCTCCCGTTCTGCTGTGAGTCATTCTCGATCACCCGCACCAATGTTCCATCGATATCAATCATGACGCCCATTTTCATCCCTGACTGGATTTGAGGCAGATGAACGCAGGGACGTGAATGAGGCTCCTCGCCGATACCTGCGGCTTTAAAGGCAGCAAACATGGCATCGGCGTCATCGACGCGTAAACAGCAACTGAACCAGCTTGTGAGCGGATCAAGATCTGTGTGCAGGAAGAATTCCAGCGTGAGGGTTCCGCGGGTCATGATCAGCCAGCCGTCATCGACATAGGTCGTGGTGAAGCCAAAACTGCCATAGAAATCTTGTGTCGCGCTGAAATTTCGGGAAGGGAGATTAGGTGTAGCGAAATCGGTCATAGCGGCTCTCTGTCGTCGGAAGATGTCGTTAAACGTTCACGCCATCATGCCTGAGCCATCAATGTGAAGAAAGGTTGAATGTAAACGAAAATCCCCCACCTTTCGGCAGGGGATCTCCAGACACATGAGACGCAGGTGCCCTCACCAATAAGGGCAGCGTCGGTTTATCAGAACTGATAAACCAGACCCACAGCCACAACGTCATCGGTATTGATGCCGGCGTCGCGGGTCAGACGGGTGTTGTCCATCAGGTTGATTTTGTAATCAACGTAAGTGAGCATGTTTTTGTTGAAGAAGTAAGACGCGCCAACATCAACATATTTGGTCAGGTTCTGGTTGCTGTAACCCGGGATATTACGTGCGTGGGAGTGAACATACGCGATAGACGGGCGCAGACCGAAGTCGAACTGGTATTGCGCGACCGCTTCAAAGTTCTGCGCTTTGTCCGCGTAGCCGTAAGCAGTGCTGCCTGCTTTACCGAAGCGGTTTGCGTTGTAGCTCTGGGTGTACATCGCAGCCAGATAGATGTTGTTCGCATCGTATTTCAGACCACCGCTGTACGCAGTCGCTTTGTCGCCGTTACCGATGATTGCCGGATTGTTACGGCCATTTTGCTCGGCGGTACGGTCTGAAGCCATCATGGCTGCTGCAGCGCTGAAGCCTTCGCCCAGGTCATAAGACAGGGACATGCCGTAGCCGTCGCCGTTTTGAGCCAGAACCTCACGGCCGTTGTTAGATTCGGTCGCGCTGCCGTTTTTGCCCTGATACTGAACAGCAACGTCCAGGCCATCAACAACACCGAAGAAATCTTTGTTACGGTAGGTCAGCACGCCGTTAGCACGCTGGAACATGAAGTTGTCTGCGCCGTAAGTATCGCCGCCGAATTCAGGCAATACGTCGGTCCATGCCGCGACGTCGTACATCACGCCATAGTTACGGCCGTAATCCAGTGAACCCCACTGGCCGAATTTCAGACCTGCAAAACCAACACGGGTAAAGTTGTTGTTATCAGCGTTTTCCGGAGAATTCAGAGCTGCCTGATATTCCCACTCACCGTAACCGGTCAGTTCGCTATTAATTTGGGTTTCACCGCGGAAACCCAAACGCATATATGACTGGTCGCCGTCAGTGCTGTCATCGCTGGAAAAATAATGTAAGCCGTCGACTTTACCGAACAGATCAAGTTTGTTGCCGTCTTTATTATAAATTTCGGCAGCGCCAGCGGTGCCGGCCATCATCAGAGCAGGAATTACCAGAGAAAGTGCGCGTAATTTCATCATCAATATCCTTGATTATTTGGAAGCTATCTACATTGCCATCCGGCAAGTTAATTCTCAGCCCACCGTGAAGTTATATTTCTTCTTTAGGGTCTGGAACTGATGGCCGTCAAAATAATCGAGGATAAGTTCCGTTGCAACCGAAAAAAATTTGAAGTTGTTTTCGTTTGGCATTGGTTTAAGTTTAAAAAATCATCAACTCATAATAATAAAACCATATAAAACATAATCTTGACTACGATTACCCCACCCAGTAATTACTATTATCTTTGCAGTGATGCCTGATGATAATAATCATTTCACTGCGGAACTATGGCATGGAAACATAATCTGGATATTGAAAAGCCTAATGTAATGTTTTGTATATCTTCGGTGGCAGGGTTGCAATTTCATCCACAAAAAAGCCTCCGGGATGGGAGGCTGATGGATCTATTTGTACACATGTTTATTACATAATACGTTCGAGATGTTGATCTTTACCGCCTAACCGCCCGTCGGTCTGATTCCATTCATTTTGGTACGCCTGATAAGCAAATACAAATGCCTGATGTCCGTCTTCAAATAACTGGTCCGGACGTTTATGCCAGCCAGAATATGCGTCGTAACGCAAAATTTCATAGCCGCCTTCAACCGGATGAAAAAGGTAAGTGTAATGTTCACAATATTCCGGCGCGTAAGGAATATCTTCTCCCGCTTCCAGTGTAATAAACAGGCCGCCCAGGCGTATTTTAATCATTGATATCCTTTTTTCATTCCACAGTTTAGTCGTCTGTGTGGCCGTCACACAGGCAGTCTCAGCCTTCCGATGCATCCAGCCCGTCACTATTTTGCCACAAACTACCAAAATAATGGCGTCAGGTCTCCCGCCCGAGACGCTGTAATACACTTAAATCAGCAAAAACGGCCTCACGAATCTCCATTTCATTGCTCTCTTATAAAATTTTTCACTACACTATTCAGGCCAAAATGAATTGGCAGTGAAGACTATTTTTATAGGAGTCATTCTCATGACGCAAAATATTTACGATGATCAGGCCTTTTTCGATGGTTATGCCCAACTCGGACGCTCGCAGTTCGGGCTGGACGGCGCACCGGAATGGCCTTCCCTGAAAGCATTGCTGCCAGACATGAAAAACGCGCGCGTGGTCGATCTGGGTTGTGGCTACGGCTGGTTTTGCCGGGCTGCACGTGAAATGGGCGCAGGTGACGTTCTCGGCCTGGATGTCTCAGAAAAAATGCTGGATAAGGCCCGTTCCATGACCCCGGATACGGTTATCCGCTATGAAAGACGCGACCTGGAGACGCTAACCTTACCCGAAGCCTCTTTCAACCTTGCCTACAGTTCCCTGACTCTGCATTACATCGACGCACTGCCCGCGATGTTCCGTACTGTTTTTCAGGCGCTGAAGGCAGGGGGCCATTTCGTCTTCTCCGCCGAGCATCCGGTATATACCGCGCCTTCAGAGCCGGGCTGGAAGCTCAACGGGCAAGGTCATAAAACCTGGCCGGTGGAAGGTTATCAGCGTGAAGGCCAGCGCGTCACTGACTGGTTTGCAGAAGGCGTTATTAAGCAGCACCGGAAGCTCGGCACTTATATCAATTTGTTGATTGAAGCAGGATTCGTTATCTGTCATCTGGATGAATGGGGCCCTTCTGCTGAGCAGATTGCCGCTTATCCGGATCTTGCTGAGGAAGCCGAACGACCAATGCTGTTCCTGATGTCAGTGCAAAAACCGCGTTAATCGTTCCCCCTGATCCCCCCCTCTTTCTGAAATCTTTTCTTTCATTTATCCAGTCAGGCATCACCGCCGGGAGGCTCGTCCTCCCGCCTGCTTAAGGCTTCCTTAAGTTCTTCTGTTTACACTTCATTTCATCGCGAAACTATACCGATGCTCAATGACCGGGGATATTCAGACGATGCCCCTTTACCTCTGTGACCACGCCAATTAACGTATCCGGCGTTTATGAAGGTTTTGCGACTGATTGATCGCAATTTTTTGAAGGCTATTTTGGCCTGTTTATTCGAGGGTAGTTTAATGGAACAGCTGAACCATCTGGTTTTTCTCTGGATTAATGCGACGCCGGCCTCGCCGGAAATGCTGATCAAGTTTGCCTCATTTCTGGCCAATGACCTGATCATCATTGTCCCCCTGCTGATTGTTGGTCTATGGCTTTGGGGACAGCGCGAGAACATTGGCCAGCAACGCGTTCTGGTCAGCAAAACAGCCATTGCCCTTCTTTTTGCGATGGCGACTGCTAAGTCGTTATCGCTGTTATTCCCTCATGCACGCCCTTTTGTGGAGGGTTTCGGACATACCTTCCTCCAGCACGCCCCTGACAGTTCATTCCCTAGCGATCATGGCACCGCCATCTTCACCTTCGCCCTGTCGTTCCTGTTCTGGCACCGCCTGTGGTCCGGCGCAATACTGATGGTGACCGCCGTGGGTATCGCCTGGTCACGCGTCTATCTGGGGGTTCACTGGCCGCTGGATATGGTCGGCGGTTTACTGGTGGGGATGCTCGGCTGCCTGTTCGCACAACTGGTGTGGAACCTGTTCGGTGAGCAGATTAACGCGATGATGTGCAAGGTTTACCGTTTCGGATTTGCCATCCCGATTAAGAAAGGCTGGGTACAGAACTAACAACTGAAACACCCCCCTTAATCATTCGAGTTGCATCAGGGCGGCAAGTGTGTGAAACCCCGGAGCTTACATCAGTAAGTGACCGGGGTGAACAAACGCAGCTACCGCAGAGGCAGCCTGAAGGATGACGGGGTTTTATTTCCCAAAAATACTTGCCCACAGACCGCTGATTTTCATCATCACGAAGTCCCAGATACGACCAATAAAGCCGGTTTCCTTCACTTCCTGCAATGCGACCAACGGACGCTGTTCAATCACTTTGCCGTCCAGACTGAAATCGACCGTACCCACCACCTGATTTTTCGCCAGCGGCGCTTCAAGTTGCTTATTGGTCAGATTAAAGCTGGCTTTGAGATTCTTCAGCTGCCCTTTCGGCATCGTCAGCGACGCATTTTCAGCGACACCCAGCGGTACCATTTTTTCGTCTCCAAACCAGACGCGCTGACTGGTAAATGCATCACCGGCTTTTATCGGCGTCAGGGTTTCGTAAAAGCGGAAACCCCAGGTCAGCAGGCTTTCGCTTTCACTGAAACGGATACGGTCGCTTGGCGCGCCCATCACCACGGCAATCAGGCGCATGCCGGTTGAATCGCTGGCCGAGGAGACTAAGTTATAACCCGCGCCTGACGTGTAGCCGGTTTTAATCCCGTCAACGTTCAGGTTTGAGCTCCACAACAGGCGGTTACGGTTGATCTGTTTGATGTGGTTGAAGGTGAATTCTTTCTCTTTGTGCAGCGCATATTCATCCGGCGTATCGCGGATCAAGGCCTGTGAAAGCAGCGCCATATCGGTGGCGGAGGTGTACTGACCATCCGCATCAAGCCCGTGAACTGTTTTGAAATGCGTATTTTGCAGTTTCAATTGTTCTGCGTAACGGTTCATCAGATTGACGAATGAATCCTGACTACCCGCGACGTAATCGGCCAGCGCGATACTGGCATCGTTACCCGACTGAATGACGATGCCTTTATTGAGTTCGGACACCGGCACGCGGTCGCCAGGTTTTAGGAACATCAGCGAGGAGCCGCGTAATACCGGATTTCCGGTTGCCCAGGCATCGTTGCCGACAGAAACCAGATCATCGGATTTGATTTTGCCAGATTTGATTGCCTGTCCGACCACATAGCTGACCATGATTTTACTCAGGCTGGCCGGGTCAAGACGGGCATCAGGGTTAGATTCGGTGATGATTTTCCCGCTGTTGTAATCCATTAACACCCAGGATTTGGCATTAATCTGAGGGGCGACGGGGCCGGTATCCGCCTGAGCGGCGGGAAGCGCCAGCAGGAGTATTCCACTGCCCAGCGCGTAAATGAAAGTCCGTTTGAATGGGGAAGAAATTGTCATAGGTATCAGCGCTTTTGTCCGGGTAACTGAAATTTATCTTATCTTTCAATCAGATTGTGCAACTCTGTCAGGTGTAAAACCTACTGCTTTCCGGGTCGGGAATAAACCTAAATAGTGTAAAGATCTTAAGAATAGTAGAGTTTTCCGCTGCTTGCGCAGATTCAACTGGCGATAAAAACAGCAGTCAGTGCTTGACCATTTCAAACATGTGCGGCAATTTGGCATACAAACACATACAAAATATCTATAACAATAAACGGCTTATTCACAACATGACGCCAACGTTGATGAACTGACGGCAGGGGCAGAAATGGCAGGTTTGGTCTTTAAAGCGCTGATCGGCGCACTGGTCGTGATCCTGATCGGAATACTCTCTAAAACACGTAACTATTACATTGCCGGGCTGGTGCCGTTGTTCCCGACTTTCGCTCTGATCGCCCATTATATAGTCGGCACTGAACGCAATATCGAGGCACTGCGCACCACCATCATTTTCGGCCTGTGGGCCGTCATCCCGTACATGGTGTATCTGCTTTCCTTATATTTTTTCATCGGTTCGATGAAATTACCTTACGCTCTGATTGCCGCCGTCGCCTGCTGGTCGCTGGCCGCCTGGGCACTGATCAGCCTTTGGACTCGTTTTCACGCCGGGTAAATCGGTTTATTAAGATTACGTGGCAATATCGTTCACAAAACACTCAAACGCCAAAATTGCGCTACGCTGAATGAAGACTGTCAGCTGAGGGAATCCGCACCATGGATCTCGCCATTTTTGAGCTCGACCATACCCTGATTTGTGATGACAGCCACAACCTGTGGCTGCACTGGCTGATTTCTCAGGGTTATGCCTCTTCGGATGAACTCAGTCATTACCGTCTGCATGCCCTGCCTGCACAAAATTCAGTCGCCGGTGGACAGTTTTCCCCGCAATCTGCCGCCCATTACAGTGATTATCTTGCCCGTGCCTTTGTCCCGATGAGCGGTCTGAGTTGCCCGACCGTAGCAAACTGGGTTCAGCGGTTTATTCACCGCGATATCATGCCGCGTGTGTATCCGCAGGCACGTGAAAAGCTGGAGTGGCACCGGGCGCGCGGGGATGAAATCCTGATTGTCTCGGCCTCCGGCGAACATCTGGTGAAACCGGTGGCGAGACGTCTTGGCGCACAGGCGGGTATCGGGTTAAAGGCGGGCGTCAGCAATCAGCGGTTCAGCGGTGTGGTGGAAGGCCATCTGATGTTTCATCAGGGTCGCCTCGACCGGCTGAAACTCTGGCTGGAAACCTGCAAGTCCGATGCTTATCAGCAAATATTTGCCTACAGCCACACGTTATACGATCAGCCTTTGCTGGAATTTGCCGACGTGTCGACGGTGATTAATCCCGGCGAGGCGCTGCAAAATATCGCGGCCGAAAAGGGCTGGCATTCTCAGCACTGGTCGCGCTATCCACATCTGCAACAGACCGCCTGCTGAAGCAAGATGTTTTACCTACAGACCAAAATCACGGATAAACGCTTCGCTTTCCCGCGCTATCTCATCGCGGACAAACTCGATGAATTGCGTCAGCGCAGCGGAACGCCGTTTTCCAGCCGGTGACTGCAACTGCAACGTCCGCTGATTCAGCTGTTCAATGTTAACCGGTTTGACGCGCAGATTGTCGCGGCGCGCTTTATACATAATGGAAAAATGACTGCATGCCGCAATTGCGCCGGGCGTATGCACCATAAAATCGTATAACACAGAGAAACGGTTACAGCTCACCGCCGGTTCGAGAAAAACGCCGCTCATCCGGCATGACAAATCAAACAGCTGACGGATGGTGCTGCCCTGCTCGTTCATCGTCAGCGGATACGGATGTAAGTCCGTCAATTGCACATCCTTTGCAGCCAGCGGATGATCCGGTCGCATTACCATCCTCACCGGTGCGGGAAAAGAGGCCATAATATCCACGCCGCGCTCGGCCACCAGACTGAACTGCAAGGCGAAGTCCACTTCCCCCTTATGGATCATTTCCGACACTTCCACCGCCGTACCGACATTGAGGTAAAACATCACGCCAGGATGATCGTGTCTGAACTGTGAAAACAACTGCGGCAGCAGATCAAACGCCAGCCCGTCGGTACAGGCCATGCGGATCACCGTGCGGCGTACCGCATTCAACCCCTGAATTTCCGCTATCGCATGTTCCATATCCATCATGCTTTTACGCACGTGGTTTTCGAGGATCTGCCCGGCATCATTAAGCACCATCCCGCGGGCATGACGTTCAAAAAGCGGCGCACCGATGCGCTCTTCCAGCCGCTGGATCTGGCGGCTGATGGCAGATACGGCGACAAATAATTGCTTACTCGCCCCGCTCAGTGACCCCGTATTTGCTACCGCCAGAAAATAGCGGATCTCCGAACTTTGCATGACTTTATTGCCTCATAACTGTGCAGATGAGCATTACATTAAAAGCAACGCTAAGTTGCAATTATTATTATTGTGGCAACGCTTGCGCAGCGCTTAGAGTGAAACTGCTAAAAAAACCAACAATAAATCCTCAAAACAATTACAAGCAGGTTTCATATGACAGCGGAAAATATCGTTGAACAGGCGCTGGCCTGGTTCGATCAGGGTGAATATAAACGAACTCTGGCACGCAGGGTCGCTATTGCGACTGAAAGCCAGAGTAATCAGCGCGACGCAGAACTGGCGCGCTATCTCGATGAAGAGATTAAACCGGCACTTTCCGCGATGGGTTTCAGCCTGCTCAGCGTGGAAAATCCTCATGCCGCACACCGTCCTTTTTTGATTGCCACGCGCATTGAAGACAGCAAACTGCCAACCGTACTGAGTTACGGCCATGGTGATGTGGTGTTTGGCGACGATGAAAACTGGCGGCAGGATTTATCGCCCTGGGAGCTTAAAGAAGAAGGTGACCGCTGGTACGGACGCGGCAGCGCCGACAATAAAGGCCAGCACAGCGTCAACATTGCCGCGCTGGAGCAGATTTTCAAAGCCCGCAGCGGCCGCCTGGGATTCAACTGCAAACTGCTGTTTGAAATGGGCGAAGAAATCAGCTCTCCGGGGCTGGCTGAACTTTGCCGTGATTATCGTGAAGAACTGAGCGCCGATATTTTTCTGGCCTCGGACGGTCCGCGTCTGAGCGCAGAACGCCCGACATTATTCCTCGGCTCACGGGGCGCGGTGAACTTCCGTCTGACGATTAACGCACGCGACAATGCCTATCACTCCGGCAACTGGGGCGGTTTACTGACTAATCCGGGTACACAACTGGCGAATGCGCTGGCGTCGCTGGTGAATCAGCACGGTCAGTTGCAGGTTGCGGCTCTGAAACCACCGGCGGTCAGCGAGGCTATCCGTGAGATCCTCAGTGATGTCGATGTGGGTGGTGGTGCCAGCGATCCGCAAATCGACCCGAACTGGGGCGAGGCGGGTCTGACGCCAACCGAGCGTTTGTACGCGTGGAATACGCTGGAAGTGCTGTCGTTCCTGACCGGCAATCCGCAGCGCCCGATGAACGCGATTCCGGGCAACGCTACAGCAGTTTGTCAGCTGCGGTTTGTGGTCGGCACCGACTGGCAGAATCTGGCCCAGCACGTACGCGCATATCTGGATGCTCACGGTTTCCCTCAGGTCGATGTGGAATTTGTACGCGGCTCACCGGCCACCCGTTTTGATCCAACCGATCCGCTGGTCGGCTGGGCGCTGGATATCATGCAGCTGACAACCGGCAAAAAACCGGCACTGCTGCCAAATCTGGGCGGTTCGCTGCCTAATGATGTCTTTGCCGACATTCTCGGTTTGCCGACGCTTTGGGTTCCGCACTCTTATCCGGCCTGCGGCCAGCATGGCGTTAACGAACATATGCTGATTTCCGTGGCCCGCGAGGGGCTGGCCATCATGACTCATCTTTTGTGGGACCTCGGTGAGCGCGGTCCCCGCCTGCTGGAACAGCATCTTGCCCACGCCGGAGGCGCCAAATGAGCCAGTTAAGCGCTACATCTCAACACGCAGGCTCAACGGCAGAAAAGCCCAGCCTGATGAAAACTTTGTTCGCGACCTGTATCGGCAATGCTCTGGAATGGTTTGATATCGCCATTTACGGCTTTTTCGCCAGCTATATCGCCCACGCATATTTCCCGACGTCCGACCCGACCGTCTCCCTGCTGCTGGCATTTGGCAGTTTCGGCGTTTCATTTTTGATCCGCCCTCTGGGTGCCATTGTTCTGGGTGCTTACGCCGATAAACACGGTCGCAAAGCCTCGTTGCTGATGTCCATCAGCCTGATGATGATCGGCGGGCTGATTATCGTTATCACGCCTTCTTACGCCACTATCGGCATGGCGGCACCGCTGCTGATACTGGCCGCCAGGCTGATTCAGGGGTTTTCCGCAGGCGGGGAATTCGGCAGTTCGACGGCGTTTCTGGTCGAACATTTTCCGGAGCGTAAAGCGTTTATCGCCAGCTGGCAGTTCGCCACGCAGGGTGCCAGCACACTGCTGGCCTCGGCTTTCGGGCTGGGTTTATCCGCCGTCCTGAGCGAAACGCAGTTACAGGACTGGGGATGGCGTATTCCGTTTATTTTCGGTCTGCTGATCGGGCCGGTCGGGTTGTATATCCGCCGCCATATCAAAGAATCGGAAAGCTTCAGTAAAGCCGAAAAGACGGCCTCTCCGCTCAAAGAAATCGTGCGTTCACAGAAAGGTCTGTTCTTTACAGCCATCGGTCTGATGGTGGTGTCTACCGCCATTAACTACATGCTGAACTACGTGCCGACATACGCGACCAAAACGCTGCATCTGCCTGCTTCCGCCGGATTCAGCGCCACGCTGGCCGCCGGAATTATTCTGACGGTAGTCACGCCGTTTATGGGGCTGTGGGCAGAGAAAATTGGCCGCCTGCCGCTGATGTGGGGCTCATTGATTCTGTTGCTGCTGACCATTTATCCGGCGTTCTGGCTGATGCTGCAATACACGTCGGCGATGTCGTTGCTGCTGCTGATTAGCTGGCTGGCACTGCTGAAATCGGTGTATTTTTCTACCGTGCCTTCGATGATGGCGGATTTGTTCCCGATAACCACCCGCGCCAGCGGCATGGCGATCAGCTACAACGTTGCGGTGACTGTTTTCGGTGGTTTTGCACCGTTCATCTGTACGCTGCTGATCTCCGCCACCGGCAGCAGTCTGGCACCAGGTTACTATCTGATGGTTGTCGCCCTGCTCAGCGTCTGGTCACTGTTTAAAGCACAAAAAACTCAGCGCTGATTTCGCCTCAGCAGCACTCAGCGGCGGGATATCCTGTTGCTGAGTGTTACTTTTTTCACGTCGCTTAATCACTGAGCGTGGCCTATAGTCTTAGCCAGAAAGATGTACATCTTCTGTTTTCCCCTATTAAAAACAAGGAGTTCCGGATGCTCACCCTATGGGGCCGCGAAAATTCAAGCAATGTCAAAAAAGTGCTGTGGCTGCTCGATGAACTGAATGTGACCTTTCAGCACATCAATGCCGGCGGCGTGTATGGCAAAAACAATGAACCGCTTTATCTGTCGCTAAACCCGAACGGGCTGGTGCCTTGTCTGCAGGACGACGATTTCGTGTTGTGGGAATCCAATGCCATTCTGCGCTATCTGGCAGAACGTTCCGGCGAAGAAGCCTTCTGGCCGGACAATCTGCAACAACGGGCAGCGGCGGATAAATGGCTGGACTGGTGCAGTAACTCGCTGACCGTACCTTTTCGTCAGGTGTTCCTGACGCTGGTGCGCACGCCGGAAGCAGAACGCGATATGTCGGTAGTCGCGGCGGGGATGGCCGCATTTGAAAAATACTGGGCGATTGCCGACGCCGTGCTGGCGAAGCAAAAATGGTTCTCCGGTGAGCAGTTCGGCATCGGTGATATTCCAGTTGCCTGCTACGCCGATACCTGGTTCCGTCTTGATATTGAACGTCAGCCGCATCCGAATCTGGAACGCTGGTATCAGCAACTTCAGCAGCGTCCGGCTTTCTGTAAGCGCGTGATGCTGCCCCTGAGCTGACCGGTCTTCGCGTCGGTTGATCCTGGTTTCGATTTAACCTGCAAAAGGCGGTCATTTCTCACCGCCTTTTCTCATCAAATAACCTCAGCTTTGCGGTGCAATTTTCAGTAACTTGCCATCGCTCTCATCCGTCAGCACATACACAAACCCGTCGCTGCCGATCTGCACTTCGCGGATACGCTCTTTGCGATCGCTAAGCAGCCGTTCCTCATGAGTGACTTTATCGCCGTCAAGCGTCAGGCGGATCAGTGATTCACCCGCCAGCGCCCCGACGAAAAGCGAGTTTTTCCACTGCGGGAATGTCTGCGCGTTATAGAACGCCATTCCGCTCAGCGCAGGCGATACCTCCCAGTAGTAAATCGGATCTTCCGCGCCCGCCAGCGTCGTCCCTTTCGCTTCAGGGATCGGCTGACCCGAATAGTTAATCCCAAACGTCGCCAGCGGCCAGCCGTAGTTTTTCCCCGGCTGCGCTAAATTCACTTCATCGCCACCGCGCGGCCCGTGTTCGGTTTCCCACAGCGCCCCGCTCCACGGATTGATGGCCAGCCCCTGCGGATTGCGGTTGCCGTACGTCCATATTTCAGGCTTCGCATTCTTGTCGTGCACGAACGGATTGTCCTGCGGTATGCCACCTTCCGGCGTGAGACGCAAAATCTTGCCCTGTAACTGATTCAGATGCTGGGCATTAATGCGCTGATTGTTATCGCCGGTGGACAGATAAATATTGCCCTTATCATCAAACGTCATGCGACCGCCAAGATTGATACCGCTTTGCAGGGCCGGTTGCTGAATGAAGATCACTTTAAAATTGCTCAGCGTTTTATTATCCGCCGACAGTGTGCCGTAGCCGAGCGCAGCATGAGGTTCGCCCTTTTCACCCGGCTGCGAGAAGGTCAGATACACCCGACGATTGCTGGCAAAATCCGGCGATAAACGCACATCCCACAAACCGGCCTGTCCGCTGCCCCAGACGCGCGGCACGCCCTTCAGCGGCGAAGAAAGCCCGCCGTCCGGCTTCCATAAACGAAGCTGTCCGCTACGTTCGGTGATCAGCGCGCCCTGATTATCCGGCAAAAAAGCCAGCGACCAGGGATGATCTAAGCCATTCGCCAGTTCCGTCACTTGTGCGCCAGCCTTTGACGGCGGAACCGGGGATTTCGGCGCGGCACCGGCGTGAGCGGATATCAGGACAAGGGTAAAAACAGGCAATAATGTGTCGCGGAAAGAAAAGGACATAAGGCTTCTCCCGGAGGCATTGTTGAGAATGAAATTCAGAGGTGAAGTTTCAGTTTAGGCCATGTGACTGATTTTGCTGCGCGACGGTTCGCTCCCTATAACCAGCAGGAATAACACCTGGCCGAAATATAATAACAACAAGGCATTCCCTCTTTCTTAACATACCGGTAAACTGCCCCAACAGAATAGACGTCTGGACAGACAGACTTCTGTACATCCTCACTTGAAAATGACACCAGAAAAACCGCGTCCGACGGACATCTTTAATAATAAGAGCAATATAATGAGAACAGAATAATGAGAAAAATATCCGCATCCCTGCTGGCATTGAGCCTGTTTTCATCTGTACGCGCCTTCGCTGCCGCTGAAACGCCAGCGCCCGTTCCGGCGGCCATTGCCCAGCACAACGGTCCTGTCCGCATCGCGGTTATCCGTAATCTCGGCTCCGACGACAACACCACCCAGTTTCTTGCCGGTGCCATCAAACAAGGCCGCGCGCTTGGGTTTAAAGTCGATACCTTCCTGAGCAACGGCGATGACGCCAAATTCCAGGATTTCGTCAATCAGGCCATCAGCCAGAAATACGACGGCATCATCCTTTCGCAAGGTCGCGGACCTTACTCTGAAGCGCTGGTGAAACGCATCGCCGCTGCCGGTATTGCGGTGTCTGCCTTTGATACGGAAGTGCCGGAGAATATTCCAGGCGTCACGGTGACTCGTCAGGACGATGCTTCGCTGGCAAAAGCGTCTGTGGGTCAGCTGGTGAAAGATTTCAACGGTAAAGCCAATATCGTTAAATTGTGGGTAGCCGGTTTCCCGCCAATGGAACGTCGCCAGAAAACCTACGAAGCCATTCTGAAAGAGAATCCGGGTATTCATCAGCTGGAGTCTATCGGCGCGGTGTCATCTGACGTTCAGGGCGATACGGCGAACAAAGTCGGCGCGATACTGGCGAAATACCCGAAAGGTCAGATTGATGCAATCTGGGGTGCATGGGATGCCTTCAGCCAGGGCGCATATAAGGCCCTGAAAGAGAATGGCCGTACTGAAATCAAACTCTACAGCATCGACGTGTCGAATCAGGATCTTCAGCTGATGCGCGAAAAAGGCAGTCCATGGCAGATGACCGCCGCTGTCGATACTCAGCTGATCGGCGCCGTGAACCTGCGTATCGTGGCCCTGAAAATTGCCGGTGAGAAAACGCCTGCCACTTATGAATTCCCGGCACAAACCATTCCTCAATCCCTGTTGCTCAGCCAGCCGGATGGCATCAACGTGACCGGCCTGAGTAAAATCATTCCGGGCTGGGGAAAATCTGAAGATTTCACTGCGCCGTGGTTTGCGACGCTGGAAGCAAAATACAAAAAGTAACCGCCTCAGACCTCCCGGAAACGGGAGGTTTTCCTCCGCTGTTCAGTACTTCACCCGTTTGTTCCGCTCAACTTTTCCCCGTTTGCCCCGCGCGATCACAGAAATAAAGAAACATAATTTCAGAAACAAAAATCTCAATAGCCTCAACGCCTTGTAAACGTTAAAACTCCTACTCTCCCATTTCATACGGACATTGAAGCAATGAGTACTGAGATCCTTTCGGTCAAGGAAAAGATTGGATATGGATTAGGCGATGCGGCCAGTCACATAATTTTCGATAACGTCATGCTTTACATGATGTTCTTTTATACCGATATCTTCGGCATTCCGGCCGGTTATGTCGGTACCATGTTCCTGCTCGCCCGCGCGCTGGACGCAATTTCTGATCCCTGCATGGGATTACTGGCCGACCGCACCCGCACCCGCTGGGGGAAATTCCGTCCTTACGTACTGTTCGGTGCTATCCCGTTCGGTATCGTCTGCGTCTTTACCTACACCACGCCTGAGCTCAGCATGACCGGCAAAATGATCTACGCCGCCATCACTTATACGCTGCTGACGCTGATGTACACCGTCGTGAATATCCCTTATTGCGCGCTGGGTGGTGTGATCACCTCTGACCCGACACAGCGTATTTCGTTGCAATCGTATCGCTTCGTGCTGGCCACCGCCGGCGGGATGCTGAGTACGGTGCTGATGATGCCGCTGGTGAATTACATCGGCGGTGAAGATAAAGCGCTCGGCTATCAGGGGGGGATCGCGGTACTGGCAATTGTCGCTGCCATCATGCTGGCGATCTGTTTTGCGACCACCAAAGAGCGTGTCGATCCGGGCAAACCTACCGGCACCATGCGCGAAGATTTGCGTGATATCTGGCACAACGATCAGTGGCGCATTGTCGGCCTGCTGACCATCCTCAATATTATGGCGGTCGCGGTTCGCGGCGGCGCCATGATGTATTACGTCACTTATATTCTCGGCAATCCGGTGCTGTTCGCCTGGTTCCTCGGCGTGTATTCGGTCGGCAACCTGTTCGGCAGCGCACTGGCTAAGCCGCTGACTGACTGGAAATGCAAAGTCAGCGTGTTCTGGTGGACCAACGCTATTCTGGCGGTGCTGAGCATCGGCATGTTCTTCCTGCCGGTGAACGGCAGCGTGCTGATGTTTATCTTCATCTTCGTCATCGGTGTTCTGCACCAGCTCGTGACGCCAATCCAGTGGGTGATGATGTCCGACACCGTCGATTACGGCGAATGGAACGACGGCAAGCGTCTGACGGGTATCAGTTTCGCCGGTACCCTGTTTGTGTTGAAACTCGGTCTGGCACTGGCCGGCGCGATGATCGGCTGGATGCTGGCAGGTTCCGGTTATCAGTCCGGTGCCACGACTCAAAATGCGGCCACCATGACCAGCATTATCGCGTTATTCACTCTGGTTCCGGCAGTCTGCTATCTGCTGAGCGCCATCATCTGCAAACGCTATTACATTCTGCGCACCCCGCTGCTGCGCCGCATTCTTGATGAAGTGGCTCAGGGCATCCGCCGTAATCAGCAAGAATTTATGAAATGAATTTGTTTTTGAAAAACTGAAATTGATTTAACTGAACATGCCCAAAATCATTCGTGCTGAATCAAGGCGGCAACTGAGTAAATCCCCGGGAGCATACACAGGTATGTGACCGGGGTTGGTGAAGGCAGCCAACGCAGAGTCAGCGCGAAGGATGAAGGGCTAAAGGAGGAATTCATTATGAAAATCAGTGACGGTAACTGGTTGATACAAGAGGGTTTGTCGCTGACACATCCGCTACAGGTGTTTGAAGTGCAGCGCTCAGGCAACGACATGGTGATTTATGCCGCGCCGAAAGATGCGTCAGAGCGTGCCAGTCAGCTGGATTCACCGCTGTTTACGCTGCGATTTTTCTCGCCGCAAACCGGTGTTATTGGTGTGCGCATTACTCACTTTGACGGCGAAACCGATAAAGGCCCGCACTATCCGCTGCTGCAATCCGACACACCGGAATTGCGGTTTGAAGATAACGAGGAATTCGCTGCTTTGCACAGCGGTGACCTCTGTGTGCGTGTGACCAAAGGCAATAACTGGACGCTGGATTTCCTGCGCAATGGCCGCCGGATAACCGGCAGCGTCGCCAAATCTAATGGCTACGTGCAGGACGCGAACTCGCAGAAAACCTACATGATGGAGCGTCTGGATCTCGGCGTCGGCGAAACGGTCTACGGCCTCGGAGAGCGTTTCACCGCACTGGTTAAAAACGGCCAGACGGTGGAAACCTGGAACCGCGATGGCGGCACCAGCACGGAGCAATCCTACAAAAACATTCCGTTCTATCTCACCAACCGTGGCTACGGCGTGCTGGTGAATCATCCTGAATGCGTATCTTTTGAAGTGGGCTCGGAGAAAGTCTCTAAAGTGCAGTTCAGCGTCGAAGGCGAGTATCTGGAATATTTCGTCATTGATGGCCCAACGCCGAAAAAAGTGCTCGACCGCTATACCCGTCTGACCGGCCGCCCTGCGCTGCCGCCTGCCTGGTCATTTGGTCTGTGGCTGACGACCTCTTTCACCACCAATTACGATGAAGCCACGGTGAACAGCTTTATCGATGGCATGGCAGAACGCCAGCTGCCGTTGCACGTTTTCCACTTCGACTGCTTCTGGATGAAAGCCTTCCAGTGGTGTGATTTCGAGTGGGATCCTCAAACTTTCCCGGATCCGCAAGGCATGTTGCAGCGCCTGAAAGCGCGCGGTCTGAAAATCTGTGTGTGGATCAACCCGTATATTGGTCAGAAATCACCGCTGTTCCATGAAGGCAAAGAAAAAGGTTATCTGCTAAAACGTCCGGACGGTCGCGTGTGGCAATGGGACAAATGGCAGGCCGGAATGGGAATTGTGGATTTCACTAATCCGCAGGCCTGCGAATGGTATGCAGGACATCTGAAACGTCTGGTGGATATGGGGGTGGACTGTTTCAAAACCGATTTCGGCGAGCGCATCCCGACCGACGTGGTCTGGCATGATGGCTGCGATCCGCAGAAAATGCACAATCACTACGCATTCGTATACAACAAACTGGTGTACGAAACATTGCAGGACAAACTCGGCGCATCTGAAGCCGTGCTGTTCGCCCGTTCAGCATCGGTCGGTGCCCAGCAATTCCCGGTTCACTGGGGCGGTGACTGTTACGCTACCTACGAATCCATGGCGGAAAGCCTGCGCGGTGGGTTATCTATCGGATTGTCTGGCTTCGGTTTCTGGAGCCACGATATCGGTGGATTCGAAAATACCGCTCCGGCGCACATCTACAAACGCTGGTGCGCTTTCGGCCTGCTATCAAGTCACAGCCGTCTGCATGGCAGCAAATCCTATCGTGTGCCGTGGGTCTATGACGATGAAGCCTGTGATGTCGTGCGCCAGTTTACGCAACTTAAATGCCGCCTGATGCCGTATCTGTATCCTGCGTCTTCACAGGCAGCCAGCCACGGAACGCCAGTCATGCGCGCCATGATGCTGGAATTCCCGGAAGATCCGGCCTGCGATTATCTCGACCGCCAGTATATGTTGGGCGATGATTTGCTGGTTGCGCCGGTCTTCAGCGAAGAAGGCGACGTCGATTTCTATCTGCCGCAGGGTCGCTGGACGCACCTTCTGAGTAACGAAGTCGCAGAAGGTTCACGCTGGCATCGTCAGCAGCACGGCTTTGACAGCCTGCCGCTGTATGTCCGCCCGAACACGTTGCTGGCACTCGGCAGTAACGACCAGAAGCCGGATTACGATTACAGCGAGCAAACCGAATTCCATCTGTTTGAACTGGAAGACGGTGCGGTAGCGGAAAGTGCCATCACGGATCTGAACGGGAAAACTGTTTTCAACCTGAAAGCCGAACGGCGGGATGGCGTGATTACAGTGACCCAGGAGGGCCAGGCTGCAGGATGGACACTGTGTCTGCGTAACCTGAGCACCGTGCGTGAAATCTGCGGCGCACATCAGAAAGCGGATTCACAAGGAGTCGTGCTGACACCCGCTGCGGACTGTCGGGAATTGGTGATTACCTTATAAAATTTATCATTTCACAGCCCCGCGAC
>NZ_JBLYPL010000019.1:0-108584 GCF_051851855.1 Rahnella sp. ATs2
CATTATAGCCGGGCTTTTTCATGCCTGAATTTTACAGCTTGGCGTTTTCTGCTTCACGCTGACTGCTGGTTTTTTGCGTCATTCGCAGCAGACTGACCAGAGCGCCGGTGCCTGCGAGAGTTCCGGCGAGGATCAAAGAAGCGTGCGTACCGTGCAGAGGGAACAGGTTAAACATCAGTGCGACCATTGCCGCGCCGGTAGTTTGTCCCAGAAGGCGCGCTGTACCCAACAGGCCACTGGCTCCGCCGCTGCGATTGCGCGGTGCTGAGCTGATAATTGTGTGGTTATTGGGTGACTGAAATAACCCGAAACCGGCTCCGCAGAGTAACATGCGCCAGATAATGTTCAGATGCGAAGGCTCGGGTGGCAGTAATGAAAGTGAAAATAGCCCGAATGAAAAGACCACCAGACCAATTCCGCCCAGCATTCCCGGATGGAAACGCTCCACCAGACGGCCTGCAATCGGCGCCATCACCATCGTCGCCAGCGGCCACGGCGTCAGCAGAAGGCCGGTTTCAACTGAATTCAGACCCAGTGTGTTTTGCAGGAAGAAGGGCAGGGAAACAAATGCCAGCATCTGTGCGCTGAAAGAGCACAGGGATGTCCCGAGCGACATACTGAAAATCGGAATACGCAGCAAATCAACCGGCAGCAGCGGGAAGGGTCTCGTCAGCTGACGGCGAACAAAGAACCAGCCAATGACCAGAAGGGCAATGACTTCGCCGAGGATCAGCATATGATTCATTCCTTGCGCAAACCCGCTGATGGCGCTGATCAGTAAACCAAAGGTCAGAGCGTTCATCACGCTGCTGGTAATATCAAAACGCTGCCCCTGACTGCGTGTGGAGTTCGCCGGCAGAAACTTCAGACCCAGTATCAGAGCAACAATACCGATCGGCACGTTGATGGCAAACAGCCATTGCCAGGACGCGACAGAAAGGATGCCCGCAGCGATGGTCGGTCCGGCAGCAGCAGAAACGGCCACAATCAGCGCATTGATGCCCACGCCGCGCCCTAAGAATCGCTGAGGATAAATAATCCGGATAAGCGCGGTGTTCACACTCATGATCGCGGCGGCGCCAAAACCTTGTAAAACGCGGGCGACCGTCAGTGTCAGCAGAGAATCTGAGAGGGCGCAAAAAAGTGAGGTGATACTAAACACCAACAGCCCGGTCTGATAAATGCGGCGATAGCCGAAAATATCGCCAAGCGATGCCAGAGAAAGCAGCGAAATGGTAATCGCCAGCTGGTAGGCATTCACCACCCAGATTGACGTCGCCGGACTGGCATGGAAATCATTGGCAATTGTCGGGAGCGCGACGTTTGCGATCGCCCCGTCCAGCACAGAAACGGTGATCCCCAGCGCAATCGCCAGGATCGCGCCGTATCGTTGTGGAAGAGGTAAGCCATCAGTGGGTGTTGGAGTCATGAGTTCTGTCAGTGCGTAGTCATCAGTAAGGGGAATATTACTACGCTAATCAACTTAAAGTGACTATTGTCACATGATGAAATGAATTATTTATCTCTTCGCCGGGAATGAAACTGGCTTAACAGTTCTTACATTCTCAATCAATGGGTTGATTGCTTCTGTACAAGGCTTACCACTATAATAAAAACCACGTTCTATTTTTTTTGAAACAAAACCAACGCGAGCAGGTAACTCACCCTATGGCTATCGCAGATCTTGATAAGCAACCCGATTCCGTCTCATCTGTCCTGAAAGTTTTTGGTATTTTACAGGCGCTGGGCGAAGAACGTGAGATTGGTATTACTGAACTTTCTCAACGCGTTATGATGTCTAAAAGCACGGTATACCGTTTCCTTCAGACCATGAAGTCACTCGGCTATGTTGCACAGGAAGGTGAGTCAGAGAAATATTCACTGACTCTGAAATTGTTTGAACTGGGTGCTAAGGCACTGCAAAACGTCGATCTTATCCGCAGCGCTGATATTCAGATGCGCGAATTGTCCCGCCTGACCCGTGAAACTATTCACCTTGGCGCACTGGATGAAGACGGCATCGTCTACATCCATAAAATTGATTCCATGTACAACCTGCGTATGCATTCACGCATTGGTCGCCGCAATCCCCTGCATACCACGGCGATTGGTAAAGTGCTGCTGGCATGGGGCGACAAAGCGGAAGTCAGTACGTTGTTGCAGGAAATTGAATTCACCCGCAGTACCGAAAATACCATCATGAATGCAGCCGATTTGCAGGCTGCATTGGTGCAGGTGCGTGAGCAAGGTTATGGCGAAGATAATGAAGAACAGGAACAAGGTCTGCGTTGTATCGCTGTTCCTGTTTTTGACCGCTTTGGCGTTGTGATTGCCGGGTTAAGCATTTCCTTCCCGACTATCCGTTTCTCTGAAGAAAGCAAAAGCCACTACGTCGAAATGCTGCATACTGCCGCGCGTAATATCTCTGAGCAGATTGGATTCCACGACTATCCGTTCTGAGTAAATGCGGAAATGTAGGCATAAAAAAACCGAAGCCAATGGCTTCGGTTTTTTGTTTTCAGCAATCTGAACTTAGCGGTGTGCCAGTTCTGCTGTTTCTTCTGAATTCATCACTTCTTTGTCGGTCTGTTTCAGTAACTGGCTGGTAATCGTACCGGCAGTCATTGATCCGCTGACGTTAAGCGCAGTACGCCCCATATCAATCAATGGCTCGACAGAGATAAGCAGTGCCACCAGCGTGACCGGCAGACCCATAGCAGGTAATACGATCAGCGCAGCAAAGGTCGCGCCGCCACCGACACCCGCCACACCGGCAGAGCTCAGTGTCACGATACCAACCAGCGTCGCAATCCATACTGGATCAAACGGGTTAATACCGACGGTTGGTGCAACCATCACGGCCAGCATTGTCGGGTACAGACCTGCGCATCCGTTCTGGCCGATAGTGGCACCAAAGGAAGCGGCAAAGCTTGCGATAGATTCCGGAATACCCAGACGACGCGTTTGCGCTTCAACACTCAGCGGAATGGTTGCCGCACTGGAACGACTGGTGAACGCGAAGGTCAGCACCGGCCAGACTTTACGGAAGAATTTCGCAGGATTCACGCCAGTGAAAGAAAGCAGTACGGCATGAACCACAAACATAATCCCCAGACCCAGATAAGACGCGACCACGAAGCTGCCGAGTTTAATGATGTCCTGAATGTTGGAACCGGCAACCACTTTGGTCATCAGCGCCAGAACACCGTACGGAGTCAGTTTCATGACCAGACGTACCAGTTTCATCACCCATGCCTGCAGGGTATCGATGAAGACCAGAACACGAGGGCCTTTTTCTGCGTCATCTTTTACCAGCTGCAAGGCGGCAACACCCACGAAAGCAGCAAAGATAACGACGCTGATGATTGACGTCGGACTTGCGCCAGTCAGGTCAGCAAACGGGTTCTTAGGAATAAAGGAAAGGATTAACTGAGGCACGCTCAGGTCAGCCACTTTGCCTACATAGTTTGACTGAATCGCAGTCAG
The DNA here is from genome assembly GCF_051851855.1 of Rahnella sp. ATs2. Classification (NCBI taxonomy): domain Bacteria; kingdom Pseudomonadati; phylum Pseudomonadota; class Gammaproteobacteria; order Enterobacterales; family Yersiniaceae; genus Rahnella; species Rahnella sp. ATs2. The sequence continues at coordinate 3,487 of NZ_JBLYPL010000019.1, forward strand.
ACGCGCGGTTTCCTGCGTACCTTGTACCAGACCCTCAGCGGTCAGACCAAACAGGCCGGTAACAAAGATACCCACCAGCGAGGCAATCAGCGTGGTGAAAAGCAGGGTACCGATGGTCAGGAAACTGATTTTGCCCAGCGAAGACGCGTTATGCAGTTTTGCTACCGCACTCAGAATCGAAACGAAGACCAGCGGCATGACAATCATTTGCAGCAACTGGACGTAGCCGTTACCAACAATGTTGAACCAGGTAATAGAGGTTTTCAGTACCGGATCGTCGGAACCGTAGATCAGCTGTAAAGCCAGACCAAATACAACACCCATGGCCAGACCGAGTAATACTTTTTTTGCCAGACTCCATTGCTTGTGGCGGGTTTGCGCCAGCAGCAACAGGAGAACAACGAAAACCACTACGTTAAGAACGAGCGGAAGATTCATACCGAACTCCAGACTTATAGTTATGATATTTAAAACGGGTGTCCCCGACAGGGTTTGCACCATCCCAAAGCAATGGTGAGAAGAATATCAGTTTGGACACCTGAACATTTATATCCAAAAAGAATGCTTTATAACTTTTTGGGTTAATTCGTATCAAATATCGCCAAATTGCGCGTATTTCATGCCGGTCAGATGAACAATTTCAGGATGTGATTAAAAATATCAGGATTGATTGCACCAATGATGGGCGTCCAGTCGGGCCAGAACAGCGTTAACCCGACCAGCATCAGACACAACGTCCGTTCCAGTTGATTGCCTTTTTGACTGTTGATGATCGGCAGACGAAAGCGCCAGCGACAGGGCCAGAGCAGGGGAACGCCAGCTGGCGTCAGCATATCCGCAAGAATGTGGCTCAGATAACCAATGATCATGGCGTGGAAAGCGTCTACCGGAATGACCCAGTCGTACGGAAAATGCGTGCGCAAAAGGAAGATACCGCCCGCCACAGCCAGTAGACTGTGGGTAAAACCGCGGTGACCGAACGCCCGGGCGATTGGATGGGAAAGCCACTTCAGACGCTGACCCAGCACGGATTTCGGATGGTCGATGTCGGGCAATAAACAGGTAAGCAGGGACCCTGGAATAATATGCCACCAGTCGCCGTGCGCCAGCTCTGGAGAGAGCTGCGCCTTTTTGGCAAATACCGCACAGGCGATTGAGAAAATGAGATGGCCTTCCGCCGTCATGACGCGTCCGAACTGGATAACTGTTATTTTATCCAGTATAAGTGAAACTGTCACAATCTTGGAAGAGACACCCTGTAACTAATTGTCAACGGACTGATTAAAAAGAAAAAGGCGTATAAAAATACGCCATTTGATTGTCACGTTCTGAGCAGTTATCTCGCCAGCCAGCCGCCATCTACCGCAATCGTGTAACCGTTGACGTAATCGGAGGCTTTTGAGGCAAGAAACACTACCGGCCCCATGACATCTTCCGGTAAACCCCAGCGTCCGGCCGGGATCCTGTCGAGAATTTCTTTGCTGCGATCGCCATCTGCGCGAAGTTGCTCGGTGTTGTTGGTGGACATGTAACCCGGCGCGATCGCATTGACATTAACCTTATGCTTTGCCCATTCGTTAGCCATCAGCCGGGTAATCCCCATGACTGCGCTTTTAGATGCGGTATAGGAAGGAACGCGGATCCCGCCCTGATACGACAACATAGAGGCAATATTAATGATTTTGCCGCCATTGCCTTGTTTAATGAACTGCTTCGCTACTGCCTGAGACATAAAGAACAGCGTCTTACTGTTCACATTCATTACGTCGTCCCAGTTTTTTTCGCTGAACTCAATAGCATCTTCGCGGCGGATAATCCCAGCGTTATTCACCAGGATGTCGATATGGCCGAATTCAGAGACGGCTTTTTCGATAAGCTTCGGGATTTCTATAATACTGCTAAGGTCGGCGCGTAAATCGAGAAAGCGGCGGCCGGTGGCGATAATCTTTTGTTCTGTCTCATCTGGCGCGGACTGGTTGATACCCACAATATCGCAACCCGCCTGAGCGAGACCCAACGCCATGCCCTGGCCAAGTCCGGTGTTACAACCGGTCACGATGGCGACTTTGCCGTTTAATTCAAATGAATCGAGGATCATATTCAGAGTCTCTTTTGCAACGGCATGTTCGCCATAAAAATTGAGTGGCTCCGCCTGCGGTGACAGAGCCCGAAAGTTAGCGCAGTTCGCTGACTTTGACGTGATCCATATCGTCGAATACCTGATTTTCTCCCACCATACCCCAGATGAAGGTGTAATTTTTGGTCCCTACGCCCGCATGAATCGACCAGCTTGGGGAAATTACCGCCTGCTCGTTATGCACTAATAAATGACGGGTTTCCTGCGGCTGCCCCATCATGTGGAATACCGCCGTTTCCGCTTCCATGTTGAAGTAGAAATAGACTTCCATGCGGCGCTCGTGGGTGTGGCAAGGCATGGTATTCCACAGGCTACCTTCTTCAAGCTTGGTCAGTCCCATGGTCAGCTGGCAGGTTTCCAGTACGTCCGGCACGATAAATTTATTGATAGTGCGGCGGTTGCTGGTCGCTGCGTCGCCGATAGTTTGTGGTGAGGCCTCCGCCAGCGTGATCTTTTTGTTTGGAAAAGTGGTATGTGCAGGGGCGCTGTTATAGTAAAACTTGGCAGGTGTAGTCGCATTAACGCTACTGAATTCAACAAGTTTTGCTCCCTTGCCGACATACAGCGCTTCTTCATGACCAATTTCATAGGTCGTGCCATCAACCACAATAAGGCCAGGCCCGCCAATGTTGATCACGCCCAGTTCGCGACGTTCGAGGAAATAGCTCACGCCAAGTTGTTTGCCGACTTCATCGCCCACGGATACCGTTTTTTCAGCAGGCATGACGCCGCCGACAATGATGCGGTCAATATGGCTGTAGGTCATGGTGTAGGCATTTTTTTCAAAGATTTTCTCGATGAGAAATTCGCGGCGTAATTCAGCGGTATCAAGCGTTTTTGCATGGTCGCTGTGAATGCTTTGACGAACTTGCATGTCGGTGCCTCTCGTTGGATATCGGTTAAGGAGGACTTACCGGGCGAGTCTGACCGTTGCGTGGCAGTGACAGCGTACAGAAGCAGGAGAGCTCCCGGCTCGTCCTTGTTGCAGAAAGAATAGGTTCATTGGTATGCGAATTCAATAAAAATGAAATATCGTTTTATTTATTTTATGAGTCAGTTCAAGGTTTGCGAAATTAAACGCAGATTTGACAATTGTGGCAGAGGGCGTAAGTAAAGAAGAAAGCTAAACAGGAAGGATGCGCAGCAGCATGAGCGACTGCGCATAAATTTTAACTGATGTGTGCCACACGTAATTCTTCAAGCGAAGAGAGTTTGACATCCGCCAGCGCCCAGCGAGGATCCGCGCTGTATTCATGGTCTGGCACAACAATCGAACGCATACGCGCGGCTTTGGTAGCGATCATGCCATTAAAGGAGTCTTCCAGCGTGACGCAGTTCAGCGGGTCGATCGCTAACTCACCGGCAGCCAGCAGGTAAACTTCGGGATGGGGTTTGCTGTAAGGCAGTTTCTCGGCAGATACGCGAACCTGGAAATAGGATTGCAGATTGAACATTTCCAGCACGGTATCAAGCATGAATAAAGGTGACGCTGAGGCCAGGCCAATTTTCAGCCCCTGATCACGGCACAATTCCAGCGCGTGATTAACGCCAGGTAACAATGGCCGGGTTTGTTCTACCAGTTCAATGGTATGGGCAATGACCATCGAAGCGACTTCCTCCTGACCCGGTCCCTGCCACGGCAAAACCTGATACCACATTCTGACAACCTGATCGATACGCAACCCAAGCGTGTCGGGCAGCAAATGTCGCTGAGAAATATCGACGCCAAGGCTGCTGAAAACGTCCAGTTCTGCCTGAACCCACAACCGTTCAGAATCAATTAACAGACCATCCATATCGAAAATTGCTGCATTAACAGGGCGGACATAAGCCATGAAAGCGGACTCCCTAACAGTGAATAGATCCTCACTTTAGCATTGGCTTTCGCGCGGACGAAATCCGTTATACGGACAAATGGCATTGTTGCTGGCACTGAAGAGGTGCTAACTGATTAAAACATTGGGCGGAAAAACCTTTCTGTGGGTAAACTTAGCTATTGCTTAAGGTATCCTAACAAGGGGAATTCATGACGTACCAACAGGCCGGACGTGTGGCAGTGATTAAACGGATTGCAGGATGGATTATTTTTATCCCTGCGCTGCTTTCGACGCTGATCTCATTGCTAACCTTTATCAATGAGCATACTAAAACTGAGCAGGGCATCAACGCCGTTATGCTGGACTTTGTCCACGTGATGGTTGATATGATTAAGTTTAACACTTCATTTTTGAACGTTTTTTGGTACAACTCGCCGGTGCCGTCACTTGGACAGGGCGTGACAAGTGCGAATATCATGTTCTTCATCATCTACTGGCTTATCTTTGTGGGGCTGGCACTTCAGGCATCCGGCGCAAGAATGTCCCGTCAGGTGAAACATGTTCGTGAGGGGATCCAGGATCAGCTTATCCTTGAGCAGGCGAAGGGCGCAGAAGGGCGGACTCGTCCTCAGATTGAAGAACGCATTGTGATACCCCGGCACACCATTTTGGTGCAGTATTTTCCGTTGTATATTTTGCCGATCATTATTGCAGTTATCGGATATTTCATTTTGAAATTATTAGGGTTAATTGCCGGATAGCTCATACAACATATTCATAACATTCCGTTGTTGAGTGATAGGTTTATGACGATGTAAGATATTTAAATAAGGCCTGAATATTCACGTATTCCGGCCTTATTTTTTTACGCTAAAAGAGCACTGCGTTAATTGATGTCATCGTGTAGCAATCTCTCTACCGCACGTTGAGCCACCACCAGATGTTGACCGCCGAATAAATTACTGCGGTTAAGTAAATAATATAACTGGTAGAGAGGCTGCCTTGAAATGAAGCCGTCCGGTAAAGGCGTTTTACTCTGATAGCCATCATATAACTGAGGTGGAACATTGGGATACAACGGCAACATGGCCAGATCACATTCTCTGTCGCCCCAGTAACAAGCTGGGTCGAAAATAACGGGACCATTATCAGATAACCCGCAGTTATGCGGCCATAAATCGCCATGTAATAGAGACGGCTGCGGCTGATGATTCTGTAAACGCGCATGTACTAATGCGGTGATATCTTCAATATTACCGAATGTCATGCATTTCTCTGCCGCCAGTTGTAACTGCCAGCCAATCCGCTGCTCAGCAAAAAACGTGGCCCAACGCCGTTGCCAGCTATTAGGTTGCGGGAGTGTCGCGAGTTCATTATCGAAATCAAGACCAAATTGCAGCTGTTCACTCCATTGGTGCAAAGCGGCAAGTTGTTGCCCTAAAACATACGCATTATGCGCATCCAGCGGTTTTTGCGGAATGTATTCAAGCAGAAGAAAGCTGTAATCACGGTCACTGCCCACTCCGTAAACTTCCGGCACCCGGACGGTCTGACTACGCGCAAGCAGGGCGAGTTGATCGGCTTCTGCGGCAAAAATAGGCAACATCTCGCGCGCATTGCATTTCACGAATACATCCCTGTCGCCATAGCTCAGCCGCCAGGCCGGATGGATTTCACCCCCCGGAAGTTCAACACGTTCGCGGATTTCAGCACTGCCAAGGTGTTCACTCAACAAACGATTGACGGCTTGCCACATGGTATTACCCCTTCTGACTGGCCCGATAATTCATTAAGTTAGCGTTTTCTCTGTTTCAAAAACCCGATCCGGCGCACGGCTGAATCAGATGATGACGTTAATTTATGCAATTTACGATGTTGACGGACTGAGAGCGTAATCAATGAATCTGTTATTTTCAGAATATGTGACATAAAAGAGGTTTTATATGCGGAATTGTCTTATCGACATGTTCCTAACCCCCTTGTTTAACAAAACAATAATAATAATAGACTAAAAATATATTCAGGTGTGGAAAGAAGATGTATATGCTACATCTCGTCCCAGTCGCGAGAGAGATAACGTGAAACCAAACATTCTTTATTTGATGGCCGCGCTATTACTGGCGGGTTGCGCTAAAGAAACACCGGTTCAAACTACGCGTTTTTTGAATCCATCACCGCTACCTCAGCGCGATGCTTCATTAATGCACCCGGGGCCTTATGGTGATGTTATTCACCAGGCGGCAAATACTTACGGCGTCGACGAAACACTTGTTAAAGCTATCATTCAGGTCGAATCTGGATATAACCCAACCGTTGTCAGCAAATCGAATGCGATTGGGTTAATGCAGCTAAAGGCCTCAACGGCAGGACGCGATGCCTACCGGATGAAAGGACGTTACGGTCAGCCTACGCCACGTGATTTGAAAGATCCGGCGGTGAACATTGATCTGGGAACGGCGTATCTGAGTATCCTGCAGCAACAGCTGTCGGGCATTAACAACCCTGAAACCCGTCGTTATGCGACCACATTAGCCTATGTGAACGGGGCAGGGGCATTGCTAAGAACGTTTGCGAAAGATAAAACCTACGCCATTGCGAAGATTAATCTGATGACGCCTGCTGAATTTTCCCAGCATGTGCAGAAAAACCATCCGGCACCTCAGGCGCCGCGTTATTTGTGGAAGGTGAACAACGCTTATCTTGCCATGCGATAAGCGTTGATGTTACCGCCAGCAGTTCAGGCTGCTGGCGGTAATGTTTTGATGATTTCAAGGATCCCGTTAATCACAAACTGAACCCCCATACACACCAGTAAGAATCCCATCAGACGTGAAATCGCTTCAATCCCGCTCTTGCCGACCAGGCGCATAATCGCACCTGAACTGCGCAGCGTTAACCATAAAATCAGTCCGACTAAAAAGAAAATAATCACCGGTGCAACGGTAATAACCCAGTGCGGGAAATCAGAATCCCGTACGGTAGACGCGCTGCTGATGATCATCGCAATCGTACCCGGGCCCGCCGTGCTTGGCATCGCCAGCGGAACGAAGGCGATATTTGGCGATTCCTGTTTCCTCATTTCCTCGGTTTTATTCTCAATTAATACTCTTTCTTCCACATGGGGTTGTGGGAAAAGCATTCTGAAACCGATAAAAGTGACGATCAGACCCCCTGCAATTCTTAGACCGGGAATTGAAATCCCAAACGTGTTCATAACCAGCTGGCCTGCGTAATACGCCACCATCATGATGATGAAGACATATACAGAGGCCATTAGCGATTGCTGGTTTCTTTCCTGCGTGGTCATTTTCCCTGAAAGGCCGAGCAACAGCGCCACGGTAGTCAGGGGATTTGCCAGCGGAAGGAGTACCACCAGGCCCAAACCTATTGCTTCAAATAACAGCCTGACTTCAGACATATGCTTCCCTTATCTCATGTTTCTCTGAATAGCTTATCTTGCAGGAGGGGATTACACGAAAAATATCCACATTAAGCAACACAGGTTGCTGGAAATTCGCACTTTACGGGTGTTAAACTCGTTGCCTGTTTTCACGTCGCATCCCGATACATTTACGTGATGTATTTCAGGGTGTCTATATTTGGCAAAGTAAAGCTGGATAGCGTGGATAACTACATGAAATTACACTCAAATATTTTTCTAGATGTGCTCTGTCGTGTGGGGCACCACTGTAGATTAAGGAATTAACATGCCTGTCATTACTCTTCCTGATGGAAGCCAGCGCGTTTTTGATCGTCCCGTTTCTCCTCTTGATGTTGCGCTTGATATCGGTCCGGGTCTGGCGAAAGCCTGTATCGCGGGTCGCGTTAACGGCGAACTGGTTGATGCAACTGATTTGATTGAAACCGATGCACAACTGGCGATCATCACCGCTAAAGACGAAGCCGGTCTTGAAATTTTGCGCCACTCTTGTGCGCACCTTTTGGGTCATGCCATCAAGCAATTGTGGCCAGACACTAAAATGGCTATCGGTCCGGTTATCGATAATGGCTTCTACTACGACGTCGATTTAGATCGCACGTTGACTCAGGAAGACATCGAACTGCTTGAAAAGCGCATGCACGAACTGGCTGAAAAGAATTACGACGTTATTAAAAAGAAAGTCAGCTGGCAGGAAGCGCGCGATACCTTTGCAAGCCGTGGCGAAGAATACAAAGTGGCCATTCTGGATGAAAACATCAGTCATGATGATCGTCCGGGCTTGTACCACCATGAAGAATACGTCGATATGTGCCGTGGTCCGCACGTACCGAACATGCGTTTCTGCCATCATTTCAAACTGCAGAAAACATCCGGTGCCTACTGGCGTGGTAACAGCGACAACAAGATGCTGCAACGTATCTACGGCACCGCATGGGCAGATAAAAAGCAACTCAATGCCTATATTCAGCGTCTGGAAGAAGCCGGTAAACGAGACCACCGTAAAATTGGTAAGCAACTCGACCTGTATCACATGCAGGAAGAAGCGCCAGGTATGGTGTTCTGGCACAACGATGGCTGGACTATTTTCCGTGAGCTGGAAGCCTTCGTGCGCATGAAACTGAAGTCATACGACTATCAGGAAGTGAAAGGTCCGTTCATGATGGACCGCGTGCTGTGGGAAAAAACAGGTCACTGGGAAAACTACAAAGAAGCAATGTTCACTACTTCTTCTGAAAACCGTGAATACTGCATCAAACCTATGAACTGCCCGGGTCATGTTCAGATCTTTAACCAGGGTCTGAAATCCTACCGCGATCTGCCGCTGCGTATGGCGGAGTTCGGCAGCTGCCATCGTAATGAGCCGTCAGGTGCATTGCATGGTCTGATGCGCGTTCGTGGCTTCACTCAGGACGATGCCCACATCTTCTGTACTGAAGAGCAGGTGCGTGATGAAGTGAACAGCTGTATCCGTATGGTTTACGACATGTACAGCACTTTTGGCTTCGAAAAGATTGTGGTGAAATTGTCCACTCGTCCTGAGAAGCGCATTGGTACTGACGAAATGTGGACTCGTGCTGAGGATGATCTGGCAGCCGCGCTGACTGAAAACGACATTCCGTTCGAATATCAGCCTGGTGAAGGGGCGTTCTACGGTCCGAAAATTGAATTTACCTTGCACGATTGTTTGGATCGTGCGTGGCAGTGTGGTACCGTGCAGCTCGACTTTTCATTACCTGGTCGCTTGAACGCCTCTTATATTGGCGAAAGCAACGACCGTCAGGTCCCGGTAATGATTCACCGTGCTATCCTGGGTTCAATGGAGCGTTTCATCGGTATTCTGACTGAAGAATACGCTGGCTTCTTCCCAACATGGATAGCTCCGGTCCAGGTAGTGATCATGAATATCACTGATTCACAAGCTACCTATGTCGAAGAATTAACTAAAAAACTGCAAGATGCAGGCATTCGCGTTAAAGCCGACTTGAGAAATGAGAAGATTGGCTTTAAAATTCGCGAACACACGCTACGCCGTGTTCCTTACATGTTAGTTTGTGGCGATAAAGAGGTCGAAGCAGGCAAAGTTGCTGTTCGTACCCGCCGCGGCAAAGACTTAGGAAGCATGGATGTTAGCGAAGTCGTTGACAAACTGCTGGCGGAAATCCGCAGCAGAAGTCTTCATCAACTGGAGGAATAAAGTATTAAAGGCGGAAAACGAGTTCAACCGGCGCGTCCTAATCGCATTAACAAAGAGATTCGCGCGCAAGAAGTTCGCCTCACAGGCGTCGATGGCGAGCAGATTGGTATTGTCAGTCTGAATGAAGCTCTTGAAAAAGCTGAGGAAGCGGGCGTCGATTTAGTAGAAATCAGTCCGAATGCCGAGCCGCCAGTTTGTCGAATCATGGATTACGGCAAATTCCTCTACGAGAAGAGCAAGTCGACTAAAGAGCAGAAAAAGAAACAAAAAGTTATTCAGGTTAAGGAAATCAAATTCCGACCTGGTACCGATGATGGCGACTATCAGGTCAAACTACGCAACCTGATTCGCTTTCTGGAAGATGGCGATAAAGCCAAAATCACCCTGCGTTTCCGTGGGCGTGAAATGGCGCACCAACAGATCGGTATGGAAGTGCTTAACCGCGTCCGTAAAGACCTGTGTGAAGATTCTGAACTGGCCGTTGTCGAATCCTTCCCTACGAAGATCGAAGGTCGTCAGATGATCATGGTGCTCGCACCTAAGAAGAAACAGTAATGCTTCCAAGTAATCCTGCTGCGCGGTGTTCGCACCGCGCATGCTGGATTCGCCTTTCTGATTCATGTTAATAACAATGCGAAGTGGAATTTAAAATGCCAAAGATCAAAACAGTACGCGGCGCCGCTAAACGCTTCAAAAAAACCGCCAACGGTGGTTTTAAGCGTAAGCACGCAAACCTGCGTCATATTCTGACCAAAAAAGCTACTAAGCGTAAACGTCACTTGCGTCCAAAAGGCCTGGTATCCAAGAACGATTTGGGTCTGGTCTCTGCATGTCTGCCGTACGCATAAATACACTTTTTCATTTAGAATATAAAACTCAGGAGAGCATATGGCTCGCGTAAAACGTGGTGTGATTGCACGTGCACGTCACAAGAAAATCTTAAAACAGGCGAAAGGTTACTACGGTGCCCGTTCTCGCGTATATCGTGTTGCATTCCAGGCTGTTATCAAAGCTGGTCAATACGCCTACCGTGACCGTCGTCAAAAGAAACGTCAGTTCCGTCAGCTGTGGATCGCGCGTATCAACGCAGCAGCTCGTCAGAACGACATGTCTTACAGCAAATTCATTAACGGCTTGAAAAAAGCTTCTATTGAAATTGACCGTAAGATCTTGGCTGACATCGCAGTCTTCGACAAAGTGGTATTTGCCGCTCTGGTTGAGAAAGCGAAAGCAGCACTGGCGTAAGTCAGGTAAAAGAGGGAGCTTGCTCCCTCTTTTATATTTTGTGTTTAAAAACATTCTGTTTCGTTGTTTAATACCCTCTGTAGTGTCATCAGAACGTCAGCACAAAATTTACAACCGATAAGGTAACGCAAGCATGAATCCTGCTATTTTCCGTTTCTTTTTTTACTTTAGCGCCTGACTCAGGAAGGCTTTCGCGCGTAAGAGAAGAAACGAAAAGTAGCGCCTAAGCCTCCCTCGTGGAGGCTTTTTTGTATCTGTGCTTTATACACTAAGGTTCAGGGTCAAAATCGCGCCCCTGATTAATCACGGTTATTTTACATCGGGCCATATTGGCCAGAAGAAGAGGAAAGCAATGCCACATCTCGCAGAGCTGGTTGCCAATGCCAAGGCAGCCGTAGAGAGTGCTCAGGACATCGCCGCGCTGGATAACGTGCGTGTCGAATATCTGGGTAAGAAAGGCCACCTGACACTCCAGATGACAACACTCCGTGAATTACCTGCGGAAGAACGCCCGGCAGCGGGTGCGGTCATCAATGAAGCGAAAGCGCAGGTTCAGGAAGCCCTGAACGCGCGTAAAAATACGCTGGAGTCTGCTGAATTGAATGCACGTCTGGCTGAAGAAACGATTGACGTTTCCCTGCCTGGTCGCCGCATCGAAAACGGTGGTCTGCACCCGGTGACCCGTACTATCGACCGCATTGAAACCTTCTTCGGTGAATTAGGCTTTACCGTGGAAACCGGCCCTGAAATCGAAGATGACTATCATAACTTCGATGCACTGAATATTCCGGGACACCATCCGGCACGTGCTGATCACGATACATTCTGGTTTGATGCCAAGCGTTTGCTGCGCACACAGACTTCCGGTGTTCAGATCCGTACGATGAAAGATCAGCAGCCGCCGATTCGTATCATCGCGCCGGGCCGCGTTTATCGTAACGATTACGACCAGACTCACACCCCGATGTTCCATCAGATGGAAGGCCTGATTGTTGATAAAGACATCAGCTTCTCCAACCTGAAAGGCACGCTGCACGATTTCCTGAACAACTTCTTTGAAGCTGATTTGCAGATCCGTTTCCGTCCTTCCTATTTCCCGTTCACAGAACCTTCTGCGGAAGTGGATGTAATGGGTAAAAATGGCAAGTGGCTGGAAGTACTGGGTTGCGGCATGGTGCATCCGAATGTCCTGCGCAACGTCGGCATTGACCCAGAAGTGTATTCCGGTTTTGCCTTCGGAATGGGAATGGAACGTCTGACTATGTTGCGCTATGGCGTGACTGACCTGCGTGCATTCTTCGAAAATGATCTGCGTTTCCTCAAACAGTTTAAGTAAGGCGGGAATATCACATGAAATTCAGTGAACTCTGGTTGCGTGAGTGGGTAAACCCAGCCATCAGCAGCGAAGCATTATCAGACCAAATCACCATGGCTGGCCTTGAAGTCGATGGCGTTGATCCGGTTTCCGGCGCATTTAATGGCGTGGTTGTCGGTGAAGTTGTCGAATGTGGTCAGCACCCTAACGCAGACAAACTGCGTGTGACTAAAGTGAATGTCGGTGGCGATCGCCTGCTCGATATCGTTTGCGGCGCACCAAACTGCCGTCAGGGCCTTAAAGTTGCCGTCGCGACTGTCGGCGCGGTATTGCCGGGTGATTTCAAAATCAAAGCCGCCAAGCTGCGTGGCGAGCCTTCAGAAGGCATGTTGTGTTCTTTCTCTGAGCTGGGTATTTCGGAAGATCACGACGGTATCATTGAGCTGCCGCTTGATGCGCCAGTCGGGACTGATATCCGTGAATTCCTGAAGCTCGATGACACCATTATCGAAATCAGCGTGACGCCAAACCGTGCTGACTGTCTGGGTATCCTGGGCGTGGCACGTGATGTTGCGGTGATTAATCAGCTGCCGCTGGTCGAGCCGGAAATCAATCCGGTGAAAGCTACCGTTGACGCCACAATCTCCATTGATGTGCAGGCGCCTCAGGCGTGTCCGCGTTATCTGGGCCGTGTGGTAAAAGGCATCAATGTTAAGGCCGCTACGCCGTTGTGGATGCGTGAAAAACTGCGCCGCTGCGGTATCCGTTCTATCGACGCTGTTGTGGATATCACCAACTTCGTGCTGCTGGAACTCGGTCAGCCAATGCATGCGTTCGATCTGAATCGCATCAGCGGTGGCATTGTCGTGCGCATGGCGCAGAAAGACGAAGCATTAACGTTGCTTGATGGCACCAAAGCGAAACTGGCGGAAGACACGCTGGTCATCGCTGACCACGAGAAAGCGCTGGCGATGGCCGGTATCTTTGGTGGCGAACATTCAGGTGTGAATGATGAAACGCAGGATGTCCTGCTGGAATCTGCGTTCTTTGCTCCGCTCTCAATTACTGGCCGTGCACGCCGTCAGGGTCTGCACACAGACGCTTCACATCGCTATGAACGTGGTGTGGATCCAGAGCTGCAATTCAAAGCCATTGAGCGCGCAACTGCGTTGCTGCTGAGCATTTGTGGTGGTGAAGCCGGTCCGGTCATCAACGCGACTTCAGAAGAGCATCTGCCAAAAGCGGCTACCATCACATTGCGTCGTGAAAAACTGGACCGCCTGATTGGCCACCATGTAGAAGACGCACAGGTAACCGATATTCTGACCCGTCTGGGCTGTCAGGTTGAGCATAAAGCCGACCACTGGGTGGCTGTCGCGCCAAGCTGGCGTTTCGATATGCAAATCGAAGAAGACCTGGTGGAAGAAGTGGCCCGTGTTTACGGCTACAACAACATTCCTGATGTGCCAGTGAAAGCCAGTCTGGTGATGACTAAACACCGTGAAGCGAATTTGTCGCTTAAACGTGTGAAAAATCTGCTGGTTGACCGTGGATTCCAGGAAGCGATCACCTACAGTTTTGTGGATCCAAAAGTTCAGGCTCTCCTGCACCCTGGTGAAGAAGCGCTGATTTTGCCAAGCCCGATTTCGGTGGAAATGTCGGCAATGCGTCTTTCCCTGTGGTCTGGCCTGCTGACTGCGGTAGTAAATAACCAAAATCGTCAGCAAAGTCGCGTGCGTTTATTTGAAAGCGGCCTGCGCTTTGTCCCTGATACACAAGCCGATTTGGGTATCCGTCAGGACGTCATGCTGTCTGGTGTGATCTCGGGTACTAAAAATGAAGAGCATTGGGATCTGGCGCGTCAGGCAGTTGACTACTACGATTTGAAAGGTGATCTTGAGGCTATTCTTGAGCTTACCGGCAAAATGAACGACGTACAGTTCAAGGTTGAAGCAAATCCTGCGCTGCATCCTGGGCAAAGCGCGGCGATTTATTTACGCGGCGAACGTATTGGTTTCATTGGTGTAGTACACCCTGAGCTGGAACGTAAACTCGATCTTAATGGTCGTACCGTGGTCTTCGAATTGTTATGGAACAAGGTCGCAGACCGCGTACTGCCTGATGCGAAAGAGATTTCTCGCTTCCCGGCGAACCGTCGTGACATCGCTGTGGTAGTGGCCGAAAATGTGCCCGCAGACGATATTTTGGCAGAGTGCAAGAAAGTTGGCGCAAATCAGGTAGTTGGCGTAAACTTGTTTGATGTGTACCGTGGCAAGGGCGTAGCTGAAGGTTACAAGAGCCTGGCTATCAGTCTGGTGTTGCAGGATACCGGCCGTACACTGGAAGAAGAGGAGATCGCCGCTACCGTTGCAAAATGTGTAGAGGCTCTAAAACAGCGATTCCAAGCATCCTTGAGGGATTGAACCTATGGCGCTTACTAAAGCTGAAATGTCAGAACACCTGTTTGAGAAGCTCGGGCTGAGCAAACGGGATGCCAAAGACCTTGTTGAGATATTTTTCGAAGAAGTACGTCGTGCTTTGGAAAATGGCGAGCAAGTAAAACTGTCTGGCTTTGGCAACTTTGATCTGCGTGACAAAAACCAACGTCCGGGACGTAACCCGAAAACCGGCGAAGATATTCCGATCACGGCGCGTCGTGTGGTGACTTTCCGTCCGGGACAGAAATTGAAAAGTCGTGTAGAGAATGCCACTCCGAAAGAATAAGTGAAAACATCAAAAAGGCCGCGAAAGCGGCCTTTTTTTTGGGCTGAATTTACGGTTCTCTGATAGGAAATAATTTGCGTTAAATTGCGCAGGAAGTGAAAAGATTTCGTTAATGGGGTAGTTGTTTCAGGAATCGTCTGATAGATTAAATCTAACGCCAGATCGAGTCGAAATATTATCTCCACCTTACAGGTTGTTAATTAAGAGCTGAATTTTTTATCAGTGCTGTTTTATTCAACTTTTTATATGAGCCGCAATAAATACAATGGTTGTATAAAACAAAAAAGGGGCCGAAGCCCCTTGATGTTAAACGCATTGGCAAATGTTTATATTCAGATTCGCAGTCAGTAAATAAACAAATGCAATGACGAAAATTCTTAATTAATGTTAGCGCCAGTAATAATGCGGATGACCACCGCCATGGCCGCCACCGTGACCATAAGGCCCCGGGAAGATACAGCCACTGAGGCTTACGACAACCAGAGCAACACCAAAGAAAGCGAGAATACGACGCATAAGAATGTCCTTTATTGGAATAAACAATTTTATTATAAATAAACGGCAGACGGATTATCGTCAGGCTTGCGTTAAGATTTGTTAGTATCGTAATAAGAATTGAATAGTTAACAATCTTCATCCTGTTGATGTATTTCAAACAGGATATGTTTGTATTTTTATTGTAAGGTCACAGCAAGTTATCCGAAAATACGCCGCACTCTTATATTCTCTGTCTTTCCTGCCTGATATAAAAAACGCGTCATAAAAAATAAAGAAGGCGTGACTCTTATGAAAAAATCACTTTTATTGCTTTGTTGTGCACTGGCATTGCCTGTGATCGCGCAGGCAAATGTTTCTGTTGACGTTAACGTACCCGGCGTATCGGTTCATCTCGGGGATCAGGACCAGCGTGGCTATTACTGGGATGGTTACGACTGGCGTCCGCCGCAGTGGTGGCATGACCATCAGGGCCATCATTATGGTGAGCGCAATGAGCATGGTATGTACTGGCATGGCAACCGCTGGGATCCCAAACCGCCGCAGCGTGGTCATAGCAATCCGCAACACGATCAGGGCCACCCGAACAGCGGCAATCATCGTGACAATGGTGATCACCATGATAATCGTGATCATCAGGGCGGGCATAATGACAATCACGGGAACGGCCAGCCAATCCCGCCAGATGGCCATCAGGGCCACTAATTCTCGCGTTTCAATGAAGACTTTTCAGGCCGGTGCCTTGTCACCGGCTTTTTTGTTTCCTGTTTTTATCATTATCCTGTTCACTCACCAGAGCTAACTGACTAATATCGGTAGGATAGTCATCCACGGTGAGTCTCAGGAAACATCCTTACATGCCCATTTCGCAGACCTATTCTGCTCTTGAACAACAACGGGAACGCCGTGACCGCCGCTGGCTGGTCGGGCTGAGCCTGTTGCTGGTAATGATCTGCGTATTCAGCCTGAGTGCGGGTGAAAACTGGTTATGGCCCAATCAGTGGCTGGGCAGTGAGGCGCGACTTTTTGTCTGGCAACTGCGCTTACCCCGGGCTATCGCGGTGATTTTAGTCGGTGCCAGTCTCGCGGTTGCTGGCGCAGTCATGCAGTCATTATTCGAAAACCCGCTCGCCGAACCCGGATTGCTCGGCGTTGCCAATGGTGCCGGTGTGGCGCTGGTATTGTGTGTCATGCTCGGCCAAGGCATTTTACCTGTCTGGGTGATGAGTCTGGCGGCGATTGCCGGGGCACTGATTGTCACATTTTTCCTGTTAACGATTTCCCGTAAACGACGGTTAACTAACGCCCGTATGCTGCTGGTCGGCGTGGCGATTGGTATCGTCTGTAGCGCTTTAATGACCTGGGCCATTTACTTCAGCAGTAATCTTGATTTGCGCCAGCTGATGTACTGGATGATGGGCGGGTTCGGCGGTATTGACTGGAACCAGATCTGGCTGGCAATGCTGTTGTTGCCGGTATTATTGTGGCTGGTTTTTCAGGGCAACGCCCTTAATCTGCTGTCATTGGGTATCGTACAGGCGCAACAACTGGGGATATCTCTGACAACCTGGCGCTATGTGCTCGTTCTCGCGGTCGGCTGGATTGTCGGGCTGAGCGTGGCATTATCCGGCGTTATCGGCTTTATCGGGCTGGTTATCCCGCATATTCTGCGCCTTGCGGGTATCACCGATCAGCGCCGTTTACTGCCAGCCTGTGCGCTTGGCGGCGCCAGCGTGTTACTTCTCGCTGACGTGGTATCAAGAATGGGTCTGTATGCCGCTGAATTACCGGTCGGTGTAGTTACCGCCACGCTGGGGGCTCCGGTCTTCATCTGGCTTCTGATCAGAGTCGGACAAATCCGCTGATTATTTACGGCGGGTCGTCTATGCTCTCCCTTTACCTACCTGCAACTATCAGGATAAAAACGATGAGTAATGACATTTTTGACATCTCCCTGAAAACCATTGATGGCGAAACCACAACGCTGGGTGCTTATAAAGGTTCTGTATTGCTGGTCGTTAACGTAGCGTCACAATGTGGCCTGACCAAACAATATGAAAGTCTGGAGAATATTTATCAGGCCTGGCACGACCAGGGATTTGAGGTTCTGGGCTTCCCGTGTAATGAGTTTGGCGCGCAGGAACCGGGTACAGAAGAGGAAATCAAAACCTTCTGTACCACGAACTTTGGCGTGAAATTTCCTATGTTCAGCAAAATCAACGTCAATGGCGACAACCGCCACCCGCTGTATTCGGCGATGATTGCTGCCCGTCCTGCGGCGGTAAAACCAGAAGACAGTGCTTTCTACGAGCGTCTTGCGAGCAAAGGCCGTCAGCCTTTAAAACCCGATGACATCTTGTGGAACTTTGAGAAATTCCTGATCGGTCGCGATGGCACCGTTGTTCAGCGTTTCGCACCGGACATGTCGCCGGAAGATCCTATTCTGATGGAAACTATTAAAGCGGCTCTGGCAAAATAACTAAGTTATGGAAGCGCAGATGCTGGAATGTCGCGAAATTGCGGTTGAAGGGCGCCTTCAGGCGTTTAGTTCTCACATCTCGCCCGGAAGCCGGATACATATTATCGGGCCGAACGGGGCAGGAAAGAGCACCTTACTGAACCGGCTGGCAGGTATGTCGGCCGGAAAAGGTGAGGTCTGTATCGACGGACAAAGGTTAGCTGAATTATCAGGCCCGCGTCTGGCTCGTCTGCGCGCCTGGCTTTGCCAGCAACTGACACCGGCATCCCTGATGCCGGTTTTCCAATATCTGTCACTTCATCAGCCACAAAACTCTGATCCTGAGGTGCTGGAGCGCACAATTGCACGGTTGTCTGCTGCGCTGCATCTTGACGATAAACTTGCCCGTCCGGTCACACATCTTTCAGGTGGTGAATGGCAGCGGGTTCGCCTCGCGGCGGTCTTATTGCAGGTGTGGCCTGACGTTAATCCCGACAGCCGTCTTTTATTTCTCGACGAACCGATGAACAGTCTTGACGTGGCGCAGCAGCAGGCGCTGGATCAGTTGCTCACGGAATTCTGCGCAGCAGGGCGTTCAGTCGTGATAAGTGACCACGATCTTAATCATACTTTGCATTATGCACATGAGGTCTGGCTGATGACGGCGGGTAAAGTCATTTCAGCGGGGAAATGTTCTGATGTTATGCAGCCGGAATCACTTTCTGCAGTTTATAAAGTGGCATTTCAGGGATATGAACTGGCTGGTCGTCAGTGGATAATGGCCGCGATGGCGTAATGTATTACTTTATCAATAGCGTGGTAACTATTTTATTATCAGCTGTTAGGTTTTTGAATGCCCATTTTCTGTTCATAAAAAGAACAGTGTTTTCTATTTCTAAATAAAGTTCATTTTTTAGTATTACATTAAATACAATTCAATGCATTGTTTTCAAGGCGTTTTTTGGTATTAAGATAATTTCTTTTCTTCTGGTTTAGTTTCTATTTAGCTTCACTAAACTGGAAAATCCTTAAGGTTAAATTAAGATTAAACCGACATCATAAGATTCATAAATTCATGACAGTGTTTACCTGTTGTTAAATAAATGCGGTCTAAAGTTGGTATCAATTAATTACCTTTCGGGATAGCGTAATGGAAAACTTTTTGCCTTTCTCCCGTCCGTCTATGGGCGAAGAAGAGATTGCGGCTGTGGGGCAGGTTTTGCGCTCAGGGTGGATAACCACCGGACCGCAAACAAACCAGCTGGAACAGGATTTCTCTGCCGCTTTCGGTTGTAAACATGCTATCGCAGTCAGTTCCGCAACCGGTGGCATGCATGTTACGTTGATGGCGCTGGGCATAGGCCCCGGCGATGAAGTGATTACCCCTTCCCAGACCTGGGTTTCGACCCTCAATATGATTGTTCTGCTGGGTGCAGAGCCGGTCATGATCGATGTTGACCCGGACACCCTGATGGTAAGTGCAGAATCCATCGCTGCCGCCATCACGCCGAAAACTAAAGCGATTATCCCGGTGCATTACGCGGGCGCGCCTTTAGACCTTGACCCGATTTACGCTGTCGCCAATGAACACGGTATTCCGGTGGTGGAAGATGCTGCGCACGCCGCAGGTACCCGTTACCGTGACCGCTGGATTGGCGCACAGGGAACGGCAATCTTCTCCTTCCACGCCATCAAAAATATGACCTGCGCCGAAGGTGGCCTGATAGCCACGGATGACGATGAGCTGGCGAATAAAGTCCGCGCGTTGAAATTCCACGGTCTGGCCGTTGATGCATTTGACCGTCAGGTACTGGGGCGCAAACCGCAGGCAGAAGTTGTCGAGCCCGGTTTTAAATACAATCTTTCCGATATTCACGCTTCCATCGCTGTCGTCCAGCTTAAACGCCTGCATGAGATCAATGCGCGCCGTACCGAACTGGCACAGCGATATCTGGATAAATTACAGGGCTCACCTTATTTGCCAATGAATGTACCGGCTTACCCGCACCTTCATGCGTGGCACTTATTCATGATCCGCGTGGATGAAGAACGTTGCGGTATCAGCCGTGACGCTCTGATGGAACGCCTGAAAGAGCAGGGGATCGGAACTGGTTTGCATTTCCGCGCAGCTCATACCCAAAAATATTACCGCGAGCGTTATCCGCATCTGAGCCTGCCAAACAGCGAATGGAATTCGGCACGTTTGTGCAGCCTGCCGCTGTTCCCTGATATGCAGGACAGTGATGTGGACCGTGTTGTCGCGGCTCTTTTTTCCCTTCTGGAGGCGCAGTAGTGGCGCAATACGTACCAATCCGTAAAGTCTCGGTGGTTATCCCGGTCTACAACGAAGAAGAAAGCTTGCCGGCGTTGTTATCTCGTACGCAGGCAGCCTGTAAGCAATTAACCCAACAGTACGAAATCATTCTTGTGGATGACGGCAGTTCTGACAGCTCCGGTGACATGCTCGCTGCCGCTGCAGAACAACCGGACAGCCATGTTATTGCCGTTTTGCTCAACCGTAATTACGGCCAGCATTCCGCCATTATGGCCGGTTTTAGCCATGTGACGGGTGATCTGGTCATTACGCTTGATGCTGACCTGCAAAATCCACCGGAAGAAATCCCGCGTCTGGTCGCCACGGCCGATGAAGGCTATGACGTTGTCGGCACGGTACGTGCAAACCGCCGCGATTCCTGGTTCCGTAAATCAGCCTCGAAAATGATCAACATGATGATCCAGCGCGCTACCGGCAAATCGATGGGCGATTACGGTTGCATGTTACGTGCCTACCGCCGCCATATTATCGAAGCCATGCTGCATTGCCATGAGCGCAGTACCTTTATCCCGATTCTGGCAAACACCTTCGCGCGCAAAACGATTGAAATCCCGGTTCAGCATTCTGAGCGCGAATTCGGTGATTCCAAATACAGCCTGATGAAACTCATCAACCTGATGTATGACCTGATCACCTGCCTGACAACGACGCCGCTGAGAATGCTTAGTGTGGTGGGCAGCGCGATCGCCATTTTCGGTTTTGTGCTGGCGGTGTTTCTGATTTTAATGCGCCTCATCAACGGTCCTGCTTGGGCTGCGGATGGCGTATTTACGTTATTTGCATTGTTATTCATGTTTATCGGTGCGCAGTTTGTGGGCATGGGGTTACTCGGTGAATACATCGGGCGTATCTACAATGATGTCCGTGCGCGTCCCCGTTATTTTGTTCAAAAAGTCGTCGGCGTTCGTTCCGAAGATAACAGTCAGGAAGAAGAGTGATGAAAGCGATTGTATTTGCCTACCATGATATTGGTTGTGTTGGTTTACAGGCTCTGGTTGATGCCGGTTATGACGTACAGGCTGTCTTTACGCATACCGATGCCCCGAATGAAAACCAGTTCTTTTCGTCTGTTGCCCGTCAGGGTGCTGAACTGAATCTGCCGGTTTATGCCCCGGAAGATGTTAACCATCCATTGTGGGTCGACCGCATCCGTGCTTTACAGCCTGATGTCATTTTCTCTTTCTACTATCGCAACATGCTGAGCGAAGAGATTTTATCTCTGGCGCCACGCGGCGGTTTTAATCTGCATGGTTCATTGCTGCCACGCTACCGTGGTCGCGCACCGGTTAACTGGGCGCTGCTGAATGGCGAAACCGAAACCGGCGTTACCCTGCATAAAATGGTTAAACGCCCTGATGCGGGTGATATCGTGGGGCAGCGTAAAGTCGCCATCGCTGCCGATGACACTGCACTGAAATTACACGCCAAAGTCCGTGATGCCGCTAAAGCGCTTCTGACAGATGTTCTGCCGGAAATGAAAGCCGGTAAGATCACGCTGACTCCGCAAGACGAGTCTCAGGCAAGCTACTTTGGCCGTCGCACTGCTGCTGATGGTGAAATTCACTGGCATAGATCTGCCACTGAAATTAACAACCTGATCCGTGCTGTGACCGAACCTTACCCGGGTGCATTCTCTTATCTGGGTCAGCGTAAACTGACCGTCTGGCGCGCCCGTCCGCTGGATACTCAGCATGACAAACAACCGGGCACCGTACTTTCTTCTGATCCGCTGACTATCGCCTGTGGCGAAGGCGCACTGGAAATTCTGGCAGGGCAGAGTGAAAACGGCCTGTATGTTCAGGGTTCCCGTCTGGCGCTTGAGCTGGGTATCATGCCGGATATGCGCGTGGCGACATTGCCAACCGCCGTCATGAAGCGTCGTACACGCGTGCTGATTCTGGGTGTGAACGGTTTCATCGGTAACCACCTGAGTGAACGCTTGCTGCGTGAAGACCGTTATGAAATTTATGGTCTGGATATCAGCTCTGACGCGGTCAGCCGCTTCATGGATAACCCGCATTTCCACTTCGTTGAAGGCGATATCAGCATTCATTCTGAGTGGATCGAATATCACATTAAAAAATGTGATGTCGTTCTGCCGCTGGTGGCTATCGCCACGCCAATTGAATATACCCGTAACCCGCTGCGTGTTTTCGAACTGGATTTCGAAGAAAACCTGAAAATCGTTCGCGACTGTGTGAAATACAAAAAACGCATCATCTTCCCGTCGACGTCTGAAGTTTACGGTATGTGTGATGACAAAGAATTCGATGAGGACCATTCCCGTCTGATCGTTGGCCCGATTAACAAACAGCGCTGGATTTACTCTGTTTCTAAACAGCTGCTCGACCGTGTTATCTGGGCATATGGCGCGAAAGAAGGCCTGAAATTCACACTGTTCCGTCCGTTTAACTGGATGGGGCCACGTCTGGATAACCTGGATGCTGCGCGTATCGGCAGCTCCCGTGCGATCACTCAGCTGATCCTGAATCTGGTCGAAGGTTCACCGATCAAACTGGTCGATGGCGGCGAGCAGAAACGTTGCTTCACCGACATCAACGACGGTATCGAAGCGTTGTTCCGCATCATCGAGAACCGCGACAACTTGTGTGACGGTCAGATCATCAACATCGGTAACCCGACGAACGAAGCAAGCATCCGTCAGCTGGCAGAAATGCTACTCAAAAGCTTTGAGGCACACCCGCTTCGCGCCCAGTTCCCGCCGTTTGCCGGTTTCAATCTGGTCGAAAGCAGCACTTACTACGGTAAAGGCTACCAGGACGTTGAGCACCGTACGCCGAGCATCAAAAATGCCCGTCGTCTGCTGGACTGGAAACCTGAAATTGGCATGGATAAAACTGTCGCCGACACGCTGGATTTCTTCCTGCGTTCTGTAAACACTGACGCTGACAAAGCCTGATACGGTGCCAGACATGAAGAAAGTGGGTCTGCGCATTGATGTGGATACCTGGAGCGGCACCCGGGAGGGTGTCCCTCAGCTTCTGCAAACCCTTGCAAAACATAAAATTACCGCCAGTTTCTTCTTCAGCGTTGGCCCGGATAACATGGGGCGCCACTTGTGGCGCCTGCTTAAACCGCGCTTTCTGTGGAAAATGCTGCGCTCTAACGCTGCCTCCCTTTATGGCTGGGATATCCTGCTGGCGGGTACCGCCTGGCCGGGTAAACCCATCGCCCGTGACCTCGGGTATCTGATGAAAGAAACCGCAAAACGGGGCCACGAAGTCGGACTGCACGCCTGGGATCATCAGGGCTGGCAGGCGAAAGTCGGGAAATGGTCAGAGAAACAGCTGGAAGAACAAATCCGGCTGGGGCTGGATGCACTGGAAAAAAGCCTGGGTCATGACGTCGAATGTTCGGCAGTGGCAGGCTGGCGTGCGGATGAACGCGTCATAGAAGTGAAAGAGCGTTTTCATTTCTATTACAACAGTGATTGCCGCGGAACCCATCCTTTCCTGCCGGTTCTGGAAAATGGATCCCCGGGAACCGTACAAATTCCGGTGACGCTGCCGACTTACGATGAAGTGGCGGGTGGCGAAATCACGGCGGATAACTTCAACGATTTTATTCTTGATGCTATCGCCAAAGATACCGGCGTGCCGGTATATACCATCCACGCTGAAGTTGAAGGAATGTCGCTGGCAACGCAATTTGACGAGTTACTGACCCGTGCTGCTGCACAGGGTATCCGGTTTTGCGCGCTGGGCGAGTTACTGCCGCAAGATCTCAGTACGTTGCCAAAAGGCAAAGTGGTTCGCGCCAGTTTCCCTGGTCGGGAAGGTTGGTTAGGCTGTCAGCAAGAAGGTTTCTCCTGATGTCGAAAACAATTAAAGGCGTATGGAGCACCATGATCCTGGTGTTCTTCGCGCTCGTTTACCTTGTTCCTCTTAATACCCGCCTGTTATGGCAACCTGATGAAACCCGATATGCCGAAATCAGCCGCGAAATGCTTCAGCGCGGCGACTGGGTTGTGCCTCATCTGCTCGGATTGCGCTATTTTGAAAAACCGGTGGCAGGTTACTGGTTTAACAATATCAGCCAGATGATTTTCGGTGAAAGCAACTTTGCGGTGCGTTTTGGTTCAGTATTCAGCACTATGCTGAGCGCCATTCTTGTGTTCTGGCTGGCAAATCTGATGTGGCGTAATCGTCAGACCGCTTACACTGCCGTGTTGATCTACCTTTCCACCCTGCTGGTGTTCAGTATCGGTACCTACAGCGTTCTTGATCCGATGATCACGCTTTGGATGACTGCGGCAATGGTGGCGACCTGGTTCTGCCTGCGGGTTTCGCGTACACCGCAAAAAGCCATGAGCTGGATAGCGCTTGGACTGGCCTGCGGTATGGGCTTTATGACCAAAGGGTTTCTGGCGCTGGCGCTGCCGGTGATTGCAGTTCTGCCGATTGTCTGGCGTGAAAAGCGTTTCAAAACCCTGTTTGGCTGGGGACCGCTGGCGATTCTCAGTGCTGTGGTTCTCAGTCTGCCGTGGGTGCTGGCGATTGCGCGGCATGAACCTGATTTCTGGAATTACTTCTTCTGGGTCGAGCATATTCAGCGATTTGCAGAATCGGATGCCCAACATAAAGCGCCGTTCTGGTTCTATTTGCCTGTGCTCTGTCTGGGCGTTCTGCCGTGGCTCGGTCTGTTGCCGGGAGCACTGCGCGAGGGCTGGACTCAGCGCGTCATGCGCCCGGAGCTGTTCTTCCTGCTGAGCTGGGCGATTATGCCGCTGATCTTCTTCAGCATCGCCAAAGGAAAACTGCCGACTTACATTCTGCCGTGCATAGCGCCGGTTGCCTTGCTGATGGCCGATCATCTTGAACAAATCCGTCAGTCAGGGAAGTTACGCGCACTGAAAGCGAATGGCGTCATTAACATCATTTTTGGTGTTCTGATGGCGGTTGCCGTACTGGTGATATCCGGCATTCTGCCGCTCCACGTTAAAGCAGTCTTTACCCGTACGGAGATGCCCCGCGCTCTGATTGGTATTCTCTGTTTTGCGGTATGGGCGCTGGCAGGGGCAATGTCACTGACCGATGTGAAAAAACGCTGGTACTGGGGCGCTATCTGTCCGCTGGTATTGGCGCTGCTGGTCGGGCAGGCTATGCCGCAGAAAATTATAGATTCAAAACAACCTCAGGACTTTTTACAACAGCACAACGACCTGTTGCAGGACAGCCGTTTTATCCTGGCAGATAATGTCGGCGTAGCCACTGCGGTTGCCTGGTCGCTGAAGCGCAGTGATATTCTGATGTTTGATGAAAAAGGCGAGCTGCAATACGGATTAAGTTATCCTGATGCTAAAGATAACTTTATTGATGCAGCTGGCTTCCCGGCATGGCTGCAGAAAGCCCGTCAGGAAGGAAATGTTTCTGTGATCCTCAGACTTGACCGCAATGCGCATGTGAAATCAACAATGCCGGCTGCTGACCAAACAGTGAAGTTTGATCGTCAGGCGATACTGTTCTACAAAAAACTGCCATGACCGGATTCCTTCTGGTGCTGGCAGTCAGTGTGATCACCTGTGCCGGCCAGCTTTGTCAGAAGCAGGCCGCTCAGGTGTCCGCTGACGGTATGGCGCGCGTTCTGCGCTGGCTCGGGCTGGCGGTGCTTTTGCTTGGCATCGGCATGCTCTTGTGGCTGCGGGTGTTACAACTGCTGCCGCTGAGTCTGGCGTATCCGATGCTCAGTCTGAATTTCGTCCTGATCACATTGTGTGCCCGCTGGTTTTTCCATGAACACGTCGACGGGCGCCACTGGTGTGGCGTCGCGTTAATCATGTCAGGGATTGCGCTGATGAGTGTCAGCTTATGAAAGGCTATTTGTGGGGCGGGGGCAGCGTCTTACTGGTAACAGCAGCGCAGTTGCTGATGAAATGGGGGATGTTGCAGATCCCGTGGATTGCTCTGTCTGCCATTGACACCTCGTTTATTCTTAGCCATTTAAGCGCACTGACTGCCGTGTTTTTGGGGTTATGCGGGTATGTATTCTCGATGGGCTGCTGGTTTTTTGCCTTACGGCATCTGCCGCTCAACCGTGCTTATACCTTGCTGAGTCTGAGTTATGCGCTGGTGTATATCGCGGCGGTCACCTTGCCCTGGTTCAATGAAAGCATCAGCTTAACCAAAACGCTGGGCGGTTTACTTATCTTGTCCGGTGTTTGCCTGATCCACAGTAAACCTGTCAAAAAGTCTCAATGAATTTATTCTGAAACGATAAAAATCATCACAAAAGATTGGATGACGGATAAAATAGCGCTAAATTCTATTAGTTCTTAGATAACGGCGACTTATCCGGCCCGCGCAAACCCTCGTGTTCCGGTGATGCCGTGACGCTATTGAGGAAGGAATGCACTATGCGCTGGTCGTCCGTATCCATGTATTCCCTGCTGGCTGTTGCCGCGTTAATTCTTAACGGTTGCAGCAGCCACGCGCCACCGCCAAGTGGCCGGTTTGCTGATTCTATTACCGTGGTTGCCGAGCTTAATGACCAGCTCAGTCAATGGCACGGTGCGCCTTATCGCTATGGCGGTTTACAACCCAGCGGCGTGGATTGCTCGGGCTTTGTCTTTCGTACTTATCGCGATCGTTTTGGTGTGGTTTTGCCAAGAACGACGGCCGATCAAACGAAAATTGGCACAAAAGTTTCCCGTGATGAACTGCTTCCCGGCGATCTGGTTTTCTTTAAAACCGGCAGCGGGGAGAACGGCTTGCACGTCGGGATTTACGATACCGCAGACCAGTTTATTCACGCCTCAACCAGTCAGGGCGTCACGCGTTCTTCGCTCGATAACGTCTACTGGCGCAAAGTGTACTGGCAGGCTCGTCGTATCTGATACGGTATAAAACCCATTCCCCCTGATTTTACTGCGTATTTCATCCTGTTTTTTGCTGTTATTATCAGTGCAGACTCATTCAGGATGAATATGCGATGAAACCTCTCAGACTGTTACTTTCCGATTCTTACGATCCCTGGTTCAACCTTGCCGTAGAAGATTGCATTTTCCGCGAAATGATCACTCAGCGGGTGTTATTCCTCTGGCGGAATGCCGAAACGGTGGTGATCGGGCAGGCGCAAAATCCCTGGAAAGAATGTAATACCCGGAGAATGGAAGAAGACGGCATTCGCCTGGCGCGCCGCAGCAGCGGCGGTGGTGCGGTGTTTCATGATCTGGGCAATACCTGCTTTACGTTTATGGCGGGTAAACCGGAATATGATAAAAGTGTCTCGACCAACATTATCCTCGATGCCTTAAAACGTTTGGGGATAGATGCCAGCGCTTCCGGTCGCAACGATCTGGTGGTTCAGACCGCAGAAGGGGAGCGGAAAATCTCGGGGTCCGCTTACCGTGAAACAGCAGATCGCGGTTTTCATCACGGCACATTGCTGCTTAACGCTGATCTGAGCCGTCTGGCAAACTATCTCAATCCTGATGTCAAAAAGCTGCAGGCGAAGGGAATTACGTCAGTGCGCTCAAGGGTGGCGAATCTTAGTGAATTTGTACCGGACATCAACCACGAGCAGATTTGCGAAGCCGTTACTGCCGCTTTCTTTGACTGGTACGGGGCAAGTGTGGAACCGGAAATCATCTCACCGGATGTCTTCCCTGATATTCCGGGCTTCGCGGAGCGATTTGCTAAACAAAGCAGTTGGGAATGGAATTTTGGCAAGGCACCGGCGTTCAGCCATCTGCTGAACGAGCGTTTTGTCTGGGGCGGCGTGGATATTCACTTTGACGTTGAAAAAGGCAGTATCAGCCGGGCGCAGATTTTCACAGACAGCCTGAACCCTGCGCCGTTACTGGCCTTAGCCGATGCGCTGGTCGGTACGCGCTATCATGCGCAGGATGTGGGGCAAACCGGCCAGGGAATCATTGAGCAGAATCCCGCGATGCGGGCAGAACTGACCGAACTGCAATCCTGGCTGGTGCGTTGTATTCAGTAGGTTTGAATCCCGGAGATGGCCTTTCTTGTGCGTTTCCGGGACGTATTTCAGCCACGGTTCAGCTTGTGTTGCAGGCTTCTCTTCACCATCAGCCATTCATGGTCAATGATGGAAAACACCACGGTGTCACGATAGCTGCCGTCAGCATTTTTGCTGTGATTGCGTAAGACGCCATCCTGTTTAGCCCCCAGGCGGGTAATTGCTGCACGTGATTTATGATTATGCCAGTGAGTCCTGAATTCGACGGCAATCGCCTGAAGTTGTTCAAACGCATACTCCAGCATCAGTGCCTTACATTCGGTATTCACAGAGGTTCGCTGGAAACGTTGCGCATACCAGGTAAACCCAATTTCCAGCCGGTGATTTTTCACATCGGCGTTGGAAAATCGCGTCGTGCCGATGACTTTCCGGGTTTCGTTATGGACAACAACGAACGGCAAAGCGCGTCCTGCCGCCTGTTCATTCAGGGCATCATCAATATACTTTCCAACCGTATCCGGGCGCGGGACGGAGGTAAACCACAGTTCCCATAATTCGCCATCGGCAGCGGCTTCAGCCAGTGCATCTGCATGGTCATGACGTAAGGGATGCAAACTGATTGTACGGCTTTTCAGAACCGTTTCTTTTAACCATAACGCGACTGACATTTTATAATAACCTCTGGTTTTTTACTGGATTAGAGGAGTGACAGAGTCTGCAGTAGATACTTCAATTGCAGGCGGATGGCTTGCGCCATATCTCTTAAGACACTATAACCATTAACTAAAATAGTTGAATACGACTCCCCCCGGACAATAGCGCAATGAGTGACCGTTAATTTGTCTAAATATGTCTGATAGCGCTCAAGCTGCACGTTGCGTGTTTTCCCTGCTGACGATAAGATTAGTCTGAACCCCCTGTATTGACTGACATATCCCTCAAATTAGAAGGTGAGAAAGGGGAATCACATCTTGCAACGCTTTATTACGCAGTTATCAGCACCCTGGTCGCTTTTTACTGACAACCGGGCTGGCTCTTTCTTGATATCAATTTCTCTGACGTTTCGGTTACGCCTCGGGGCTCCGGCATCTTTATGATCTGATTGATAGTCAAAAAGGTTATTAATCAATTAGCAGTGCCGTTGATGTTTTGGATAAAAATGAAAATACAATTCGATACGGCCTTTAACAGTAGCTATCTGTGTCAGCCGGTCTACACCATTGAAGGGAAATTGCTTGCCGTAGAATTAATTTGCCGCTTTTCCAGTGCAGACAGCAAGCTGGTTATGCCCACAGAACTGGTGTTAAACCTTCTCACACCACCGCAATTACTGCGTTTTCTCAATGAACAGCAAGTCTGGGCGGATCAGCATGCCCAATGGTTTAACGATAATCAGGTTATTTTGAATATCAGTGTTGAAGAAAAGCAG
Organism: Rahnella sp. ATs2; assembly: GCF_051851855.1. Lineage (NCBI taxonomy): Bacteria > Pseudomonadati > Pseudomonadota > Gammaproteobacteria > Enterobacterales > Yersiniaceae > Rahnella > Rahnella sp. ATs2. The sequence goes on from NZ_JBLYPL010000019.1 coordinate 33,019, forward strand.
GTGGCTTTATTACTCGCGGATGAAAATCTCCGTGAGGCTTTTAAAGCACACCCTTTTATTCATCTCAATCTGAGTGAATCATTTCCGCAGCTTTCTCAGGGCAGAAACAACAACCAACTGGTCACACTGAAGCAAGATTTTACCTTATGGCTGGAGAACTTTGGCTCCGGGAATATTACGATGGCGCCGATTTTCGACCATCTTTTTCAGTGGGTGAAACTGGATAAAAACCTCTTCTGGCAACTTTATGAGGGTGAACATTTTACGATCGTGATGCCGGCATTAATCCGCAATGTAAACCGTTTTTGCCGCAATATTGTGGTGGACGGGCTGGACAGTCAGGAGTATTTCGATGCATTGCATAAAAAGGATATAAAGGGCGTAAAAGGCCTGTTGTGGCCAGGCGTTGATCCCGCTGAGATGGACAGCCTGCTTAACCGGCCTGTTCAATTTCACTCATCGTCACTGCCGTCTTGATATTCAGGATCCCGGTCAGCACCTGCTGTATCGGGATTTTTCATCCCGGGCGTCGGTAATCTCCCTGCATTTACTCCGTGTTAATCACGACGGAGCAGACCTACACTAAAGAAAAGGGGGATTTATGCCACAATTCGAACACCATTATGCAGACCAACTGCCCGGTTTTTACACCGCGCTGCAACCGACGCCACTAAAAGGTGCGCGTCTGCTTTACCATAGCGAGTCGCTGGCGCAGGCGCTGGGGCTGGATGAATCTCTTTTCGGCGCTGACCACCGCGAATACTGGTGCGGTGAGAAATTCTTTCCGGGCATGCAGCCTTTGGCGCAGGTCTACAGCGGGCATCAGTTTGGTGTCTGGGCTGGGCAGCTGGGTGACGGGCGTGGCATTCTGCTTGGCGAACAGGTTTTGCCTGGCGGAAAGCGTTTTGACTGGCACCTGAAGGGCGCCGGACTGACGCCGTATTCGCGCATGGGTGATGGTCGCGCAGTATTACGGTCCGTCGTCCGTGAGTTTCTGGCTTCAGAAGCGCTGCATCATTTATCGATTCCAACCACCCTCGCATTGACGATTGCAACAAGCGATGAGCCTGTATTTCGCGAACAGCCGGAGCGCGGTGCGATGCTGATCCGCGTGGCTGAAAGCCATATTCGTTTCGGGCATTTCGAGCATTTCTATTACCGTAAACAGCCGGAACAGGTGAAGCAACTGGCAGATTATGTCATTGCTCATCATTGGCCGGAATTGCTGGAAAGTGAACCGGTTGAATCTTTGCGTTATCAGCGCTGGTTTACGGAAGTGGTGGAACGCACCGCCAGTTTGATGGCGCAATGGCAAAGCGTTGGATTCGCTCATGGTGTGATGAATACCGACAATATGTCTATTCTCGGGCTGACTATCGACTATGGTCCGTTCGGCTTTCTGGATGATTATCAGCCGGGTTACATCTGTAATCATTCTGACCATCAGGGGCGTTACAGCTACGATAATCAACCTGCCGTAGCCTACTGGAATCTACACCGGTTGGCGCAGACGCTGTCCGGTCTGATGACTACGGAACAGTTACAGGCGGCGCTCGGTGAGTATGAACCGGCGCTGATGAAAGCGTACGGTACACTGATGCGAGGAAAGCTGGGCTTCTTTACCGAGAATAAACAGGACAACGACCTGCTGACCGGTCTGCTGAGCCTGATGGCGAAAGAGGGCAGGGACTTCACTCAAACCTTCAGGTTGTTAAGTCATACTGAGCAACAACAGGCCCGCTCGCCGCTGCGGGATGAATTTATTGATCGTGAGGCTTTCGACAGCTGGTATCAGGCTTATCGCCAGCGTCTGCTGACGGAGGAAGTGACTGACGCGACGCGCCAGGACGCGATGAAACAGTGTAATCCGAGAATTATATTAAGGAATTACCTGGCGCAGCAGGCCATTGAACGTGCCGAAAAAGATGACATCAGTGTGCTGACTCAACTGCATCAGGCGTTGCGCGATCCATACAGTGACGCGCCGCAATATGACACGATGGCGGCACTGCCGCCGGACTGGGGAAAGTATCTGGAAATATCCTGCTCGAGCTGACAAAAAAGCCACAAAGCAACATGCCTTGTGGCTTTTTCCTTTCTGCAGGGCACTTACTGGCGCAGGAAAACCTGAGGCAGCGCGGTGTCCGGATGCGGACAGACGTTTACATCGGCCTGATACCAGCGACTCAGGGTTTCTTCGCTCAGCACCTGAGCCGGCGTCCCGCTGGCGACCACTCTCCCGCTGTGCAGCAAGATAATCCGGTCGGCATACAATGCGGCAAGATTTAGATCGTGCAGGACACAACACACGGCCAGCGGTGTCTGTTGGGTCAGATGACGTAACAGGCGCAGCGCATGTTGCTGATGATATAAATCGAGCGCTGAAGTCGGTTCATCGAGAAACAGCCAGCGCGGGGCAGGCTCAGGTTGCCACAGCTGGATTAATACCCGTGCCAGCTGAACGCGCTGTTGTTCGCCGCCGGATAGCTGGCGATAGTCACGCTCAGCCAGATTCAGACAGCCTGTCTGCGCCATCACCTCTGCCAGCGCGCGCTGCATATTTTGCTGGCCGTGGGGCGAACGGCCAAGTGTCAGCACTTCGCGGACACTAAATCCGAAAGCCAGCGTACTGTTCTGGCGCATTACCGCACGTGTGCGTGCCAGTTCTTGTGGCTGCCAGTCGTTCAGCGGTTTGCCCATCATCGAACATTGTCCTGACTGGGGTGACAGATAACCGGTCAACATCCGCATCAGGGTCGATTTACCGGCACCGTTTGGCCCGATCAGCGCCACCATTTCGCCGCTTTCCAGACTCATCGAAACGTCATCAATCAAACGCCGGCCGTTGACAGAATACGTCAGGTTTTCAGCCATCATAAATGAGGAAATATCAGACATTGCGTGGCACTCCCGGACGCAGGATCAGCCAGAGAAAATACGGACCGCCGATCAAACTGGTCAGCAGTCCCACCGGCATTTCTGCGGGGGCAACCAGTGTACGCGCGAGCGTGTCCGCCAGTAATAACAGGCAGGCTCCGGCCATGGCTGAACCGGGCAACAGCCAGCGGTGATCGGCACCAATACGCATTCGTAAAAGATGCGGGATAACCAGCCCGATAAAACCGATAACGCCCGAAACCGCCACCGCGGCACCGACCAGCAATGCGCTCAGCAGCAACAACTGCAACTGGGTACGGCGGACATTCACGCCCAGATAATGCGCATCTTCCTCCCCCAGTTGCAGAATGTTCAGACGGCGTGCCATGAACAACGCGGCAATGCAGGCAGGCAGGATCAGCGAAGAAGCAACGGCCAGTGTCGGCCATTGTGCTTGTCCCAGACTGCCCATGCTCCAGAGCGAGAACTGACGCAACTGCTGATCATCACTGACATAAGTCAGCACGCCTACGGCTGCGCCGCACAGTGCATTGATGGCGATCCCCGCCAGTAATAAACGCGATAACCCGCCATGCCCGAAACGGCTCAGGGTGAAGACAATAGCTGAAATCGCCAGACTGCCGAAGAAGGCGCTGATCATATGGCTGTAGAGAGCCAGAAGCGGCGGCAGGGCGAGCGGCATGACAATCGTTAGTGCAACCGCCAGCGCTGCACCGCTGCTGATCCCAAGCAGTCCGGGATCTGCGAGGGGATTGCGAAAAAGCCCCTGCATTACCGCACCGGAGCTGGCGAGCGCACAGCCGACCACCACAGCCAGTAACACTCTTGGCAAGCGTATGCTCAGCCAGACCTGCCAAAGGTCATCGTCAAAAGGACGCGAAATTAACGTCCTGAGCGACAATGCCATCGCGCCGGTATTGGCCGCCAGAATAGCCAGTACCAGCAGAGCACCGCCGAGTCCGATCAGCGCCCAAACCGGCGAGCGGCGTCGTGATGGCATTGGGGGGCTCATGCTGCTCATTTCGCTTGTTCCGCCGCCTGACGAAGTTGCGCCATCACGGCCGGAGTTTGCAGACCAAAGCCCAGCAGCGACATATCATCCAGCACTAAAACGCGTTTGTTCTTGCCCGCAGGCGTCATCGCTACACCCGGTAATTTCCACACCTGATCCAGCCCGCCGAGCGTTTTGACACCGTCTGCGGTCAGCAGAAGAATATCCGGCGCACTTGCAATCACCCCTTCCTGAGAAAGCGGGCGGTAGCGGCTGAATCCCTGCATGGCATTTTTTGCGCCAACGGAGGTGATCATCGCATCTGCCGCAGTATTTTGTCCCGCCGCCATAGAAGACATGCCACCGTGGCTCATCACAAACAACATTTTCACCGGCAGCGCATCATGACGTATGGCCGAAAGCTGTGAACGATAAGTGGTGATCAGTTTCTCCCCTTCAGCCTGACGGTTGAGGGCCGCGGCGATTACTTCAATTTTCTCAGGAACGGTATTGATAGAAGGGGTACCCGGCACACGGACAACTTTCACGCCATTTTGTGATAACTGTTGCAATACCAGCGAAGGCTCTGCCAGTTCACTGCTCAGTACCATTGAAGGATGCATTGATAAAATGCCTTCGGTATTCAGCTGGCGCATATAACCCACATCCGGCAGCGCCAGAACGGCCTTCGGACGCAGACTGGTGCTGTCCCGCGCCACCAGTTCATTGCCAGCGCCGAGGGCGTAAACAATTTCAGTGACATCTCCGCCGATAGTGACAAGTTTTTCAGCCGCATGTAGCAAAGGTGCTGCCAGCAAAGTGCTGGCAGCGAACAGGGCTTTCAGAGAGAGTCTCATGCTGCAACGCCTTCGCCACTGAGTTGTGCCAGCTGCTCGCGCCACTGAGTCTGTTCCGGCGTGCCTTCTGTACGCTGTCCGTAAAGCTGGGCAATCTGGGTACCATCGGCAGCAAACAATTCCAGACTGGTGACGAAACCGTCTTTGGTTGGCTTACGGGTTATCCAGCTTTGTGCGATGGCGCTTTCCACCAGATGCAGCGTGAAGCGTTCATTGAACACGTTGATCCACTCACCGTGTGGCATCACTTTTTCAATCTGGCCGGTGAAGATCTGCACACAGCCACGGTTGCCCACGAAAATCATAATTTCGTTTTGGTCTTCTTTGGCGATATTCAGCAAACGGGTCAGGGAACCATTTTCCACGCGCCATGCCAGGTCATCGCCGACTGCTTCAAAGGCCTGCTGACGGGTGATGTCATGGCGTTTCAGCAACTGGAAGAACTGATGAACGTCAGTCATAGCGCGCCAGTCTGCATCGATAGCACTGGCATCAGCCGCTTTCCGGGCCGGAGTCGATGGCGCAGCTTCAATCTGCAATGGCGGATTGACGTCGGTTTTGTACTGCGCAATCAGCGCGTCCCATGCCGCCATATCGGTTTCATCGGTGTTATAGACTTTATGCACTGCATCGCCGTGAGCATCAAAAAACTGAATACTGTGGCGAACGCCACGAGCCGTGGTTTCAGACATACTGAAAATATGCTGCCAGTGTTGCAGGAACAGGCGCAAATCCAGCGCGCGCGGGTTCAGAATCAGGCCAGCATGACCACTCAGATGCTGGTTCTCATAACGACCTTGTTGTTCATGAACGGCAAAATCGTTGCGGGTAATCGATTTTGTTCCACCGACATTTTCCAGGGCAGCCAGCAATGTGCGGGCATCAACATCAAGTCGTGCGGCATCATGGGAAACACGTAATGCAGTTAATTCTGCCTCACTGATACCCAAAATTTCCGCCAGATCGCGGGCATATTTACCCGGGTTCGCGTCTTTAGCCTGTAAATAATCCTGATAGTGAACTGAATGCATTGCTGTCTCCTCGTTAGCCTAAGTCACCCGCCCGCTGGCTGGTAAAAACTCGCGATGTTATGTGAATGATTTGTAATAAAATTCGGGTCAGTAGCCCGTTAACTTATATTTGGTAATGGGAATTAATATCAATTTGATAATCATTATCAAATCATTGCAAGAACACATCAAGAAAATTTTTGTTGATGGAATGTAATTTTTGCCAGGTAACCCTTTAATGTGAGAGGGATAGTGCAGTATTTACAGAGTGAAAAGCGCAGGGGGCAGGAAGGCGCGGCGAACCGCAGGCATAAAAAAGGGCAACGAAGTTGCCCTTTGAAAGGTTGCCAGAAAGTGATCAGAACCGGCTGTCAGTGGCCTCAGCCAGCATCGACAACAGGGTTTCAGTATCTTCCCAGCTCAGGCAAGGGTCAGTCACTGATTTGCCGTAAACCAGCGGCTTACCAGGATGAATCGCCTGAGTGCCTTCAATCAGGAAACTTTCCGCCATAATTCCGGCAATAGCTGAAGAACCACTGCGGATCTGCTGGCAAATATCTTCTGCTACTTCCAGCTGACGGCGGTGCTGTTTCTGACAGTTACCGTGGCTGAAGTCGACCACCAGACGCTGTGGTAAATCAAACTCAGCCAGATTCTGGCAAGCCTGCTCCAGATCCTCTGCATAATAGTTGGGCTTTTTACCGCCACGCATGATCACGTGGCCATAAGGGTTGCCTGCGGTGCGATAAATAGTCATCTGACCGCTTTTATCCGGTGACAGGAACATGTGGCTGGTACGTGAAGAACGAATGGCATCAATGGCGATACGCGTATTGCCGTCGGTACCATTTTTAAAGCCAACAGGGCACGACAGTGCTGACGCCATTTCACGGTGGATCTGGCTTTCTGTGGTGCGTGCGCCTATCGCGCCCCAGCTGATGAGGTCAGCGATATACTGTCCGATCACCATATCCAGAAATTCGGTGGCAGTCGGAATACCCAGCTCATTGACGGCAAGCAGGACTTTGCGCGCCAGCTCGATACCGTCATTAACACGGCACGACCCGTTAAGCTCAGGATCAGAAATTAATCCTTTCCAGCCGACAACGGTACGCGGTTTCTCAAAATACGTGCGCATCAAGATTTCAAGGCGATCCTGATACTTGTCACGTAATACGCGCAGTTTTCCCGCGTAATCAATCGCCGCTTCAATATCGTGGATAGAACAAGGACCAACGACAACCAGCAAGCGCTGATCTTCGCCACTGACAATTTTTTCAATCCGTTTACGTGATTCCATCACGTGTTGTGCGACCGACGGGGAAATTGGCAATTTGTCTGCCAGTGCCTGAGGCGTAATCAGGCTGTCGATGCGCGTCGTACGCAGTTCATCTGTTTGTGACATGGTGCTCTCGAAAATTTGTTTCTTCTCTGCGGCAGGAATACCGGGAAGTGATGTCGATCACAATAACCCAAAAACAGATGAATTCAACCACTGTCAGCAGGATATGCCACCCAAATCAGGAAATGGATTCAGAACATACGACGGCTCATACCGAAGCTGTCCATAATCTTCGCTGATATCTCCTCAACGGAATAATTCGTACTGTTGAGATAGCGTATTTTGTTCTTGCGAAACAACGCCTCAACTTCCGACACTTCCATCCTGCACTGGCGTAAGGAGGCATAACGGCTGTTTTCAACGCGCTCTTGCCGGATAGCGGTCAGACGCTCCGGATCAATCGTCAGGCCAAAAAGTTTATGCATATGCGGTTTGAGTGCTGCTGGCAACTGGATGTTGTCCATATCGTCAGCAGTAAAAGGGTAGTTAGCCGCCCGGATCCCAAACTGAAGCGCAAGATACAGGCTGGTCGGAGTTTTACCGCAGCGCGAGACGCCCAGTAAAATCACTTGTGCCTGATCGAGATTACGCAGGGAAATACCATCGTCGTGTGCCAGTGTGTAATCAATAGCGGCAATACGCGCATCGTACTTGGTGATGTTGCTGGCCGTCAGACCGTGCGTTCTGTTGGCAATGGGCGTGGGGTCAACACCCAGCTCATTTTGCAGAGGCGCCACCAGCGACTGCACTATATCCTGGCAGAATCCTTCACTGCCCTGAATGATATCGCGGATGTTCGGGGAAATAATCGAGTAAAACACCAGCGGACGGGCTCCGGTTTTCTCAAAAATTTCATTGATCTGTTTGCAGACAGCTCTCGCACGTTCCTCACTTTCTACAAAAGGTAACGAGTAAGTGGTCGCATTGACCGGGAATTGAGAAAGCACCGCATGGCCTAAAACCTCTGCTGTAATCGCAGTACCATCGGAAATGTAAAACACGCATCTGTCCACAAATGACTCCTGAATTAAATCACTTCATTTTATTTATTCGCGCCAATCTTTTGGGGCTTATTAAGTAATAACCAGAATTGAAGGAAATAAAAAGAGTAATTCCTCCGCATTTCCATCTTATCTTCATTGCTGCGAGATACTGCGCAAAATGGCTGTAATAAATGAAATGCCATTTTAAATTTTTCGCGATCCCTCGCAGGTTTTTGATTTGCTTCAGCACAACTTCAGCAGCCCTGTTAGCATGAATCACTGACCGGAGACAGAGATAACTTCTTCATGATTCATAAGGAATAATGCTCATTTCCCCTCAGTAACAAAAATACTGATGCTGGATTTTTCCTAAACAAAAATAGTTTGATTTGCTGGAACGATTCACCTGTCCATCTTCTATGGATCATTATGCTAGTCTCAAAAAGACAGCGTTGTTTAATGACACAAAAAGTGTTTCAGGCAACCGTTGAATAACCGGTTTTACACTCCTGTTGACTATTACTGTAAATAAATAAGAAAGGATTGTTTCATGGCTCATCTCGATCCCGATTTACGCAATGTTATCTGGTACAACCAACTGGGTATGAACGACGTTGATAAAGTCGGGGGCAAGAACGCATCCCTCGGGGAAATGATCACCAATTTGTCTGATTTGGGTGTTTCCGTTCCGAACGGTTTTGCAACGACGTCTCAGGCATTTAATGATTTTCTCGATCAGAGCGGCGTAAACCACCGTATCCATGAATTGCTGGATAAAACGGATGTGGACGACATCGCACAACTGACCAAAGCGGGCACGCAAATCCGTCAGTGGATCATTGAGACGCCATTCCAGCCAGAACTCGAGCAGGCTATCCGCGAGGCTTATCAGCAGCTTTCTGAAGGCGAGCCGGAGGCTTCTTTCGCTGTGCGTTCATCGGCAACGGCCGAAGATATGCCCGATGCGTCTTTTGCCGGGCAGCAGGAAACTTTCCTGAACGTTCAGGGATTTGATGCAGTCATGACTGCCGTGAAACATGTTTATGCTTCTCTCTTCAACGACCGCGCCATTTCTTATCGTGTGCATCAGGGCTACGACCACCGCGGTGTGGCGTTATCTGCCGGTGTCCAGCGTATGGTGCGTTCAGACCTCGCCGCAGCTGGCGTGATGTTTACTATCGATACTGAATCGGGTTTTGATCAGGTGGTCTTTATCACTTCTGCCTACGGCCTGGGCGAAATGGTGGTGCAGGGGGCGGTGAATCCCGACGAGTTCTATGTACATAAGCCGACGCTCGACAAGAAAAAACCGTCGATTGTTCGTCGCACCATGGGCTCAAAGAAAATCCGCATGGTTTATGCACCAAGCCAGGAGCACGGCAAGCAAGTCCAGATTGAAGATGTGCCAGCCGAACTGAGCACCCGATTCTCCCTGACTGATGAAGAAGTGCAGGCGCTGGCGCGTCAGGCGATACTGATCGAAAAACATTATGGCCGCCCGATGGATATCGAATGGGCTAAAGATGGTCATAACGGCAAACTCTATATTGTTCAGGCGCGTCCTGAGACCGTACGTTCAAACGGTCAGGTGATGGAACGTTACCAGCTTAATGGCAGCAGCAAAGTGCTGGTGGAAGGACGTGCAATCGGTCACCGCATCGGTGCGGGGCCCGTTAAGATCATCCACGATATCAGCGAAATGCATCACGTTAAGGCAGGCGATATCCTGGTGACCGATATGACGGATCCCGATTGGGAGCCGATCATGAAAAAGGCATCAGCCATCGTGACTAACCGCGGCGGTCGTACCTGTCACGCTGCGATTATTGCCCGTGAACTGGGCATCCCTGCTGTTGTCGGTTGCGGAGACGCCACCGAGAAACTTACCGAAAATCAGAAAGTCACGGTTTCCTGTTCAGAAGGTGATACCGGATATGTGTATCAGGATGAACTGGATTTCAGTGTACAAAGTTCTGAAATCGATGAGCTGCCAAAATTACCGCTGAAAATCATGATGAATATCGGTAATCCGGATCGTGCTTTTGATTTCGCCTGCTTACCGAATGAAGGTGTCGGACTGGCGCGTCTGGAATTTATCATCAACCGCATGATTGGCGTGCACCCAAAAGCCTTGCTGGAGTTTGACCAGCAGCCGGCTGAATTGCAGGAAACCATCAATAAGATGATCCAGGGCTATGACAGCCCGCGCGAATATTATGTGGCGCGCCTGACGGAAGGGATCGCGACGCTCGGCGCGGCTTTCTGGCCAAAACGCGTCATTGTCCGTTTGTCTGATTTCAAATCAAACGAGTATGCCAATCTGGTAGGCGGCGAGAAGTATGAACCGCATGAAGAAAACCCGATGCTCGGTTTCCGCGGAGCTGGCCGTTATGTATCAGACAACTTCCGCGATTGTTTTGCACTGGAATGCGAGGCAATGAAACGCGTGCGTAATGACATGGATCTCACTAACGTTGAGGTGATGATTCCGTTTGTACGCACGGTGGCGCAGGCGGAAGCCGTGGTCGCGGAACTGGCAAACCAGGGACTGAAGCGCGGCGAAAACGGGCTGAAAGTTATCATGATGTGCGAAATTCCGTCGAATGCTTTACTGGCGGATCAGTTCCTCGAACACTTTGATGGATTCTCGATTGGCTCGAATGACATGACTCAGCTTGCTCTGGGGCTGGATCGTGATTCCGGTGTGGTTTCTGAACTCTTTGATGAGCGAAATGACGCCGTCAAAGCGTTGCTGTCGATGGCAATCAAAGCCGCGAAAAAGCAGGGCAAGTATGTCGGCATCTGCGGGCAGGGACCCTCAGATCATCAGGACTTTGCGCAATGGCTGATGGATGAGGGAATCGACAGTTTGTCGCTGAATCCGGATACAGTTGTACAAACCTGGCTGGCGTTAGCGGAAAAGTAAATCGATTCATAAAGCAATTCCTAAATCATAAAATAAAGGCTGTCACTCACGGGTGATGGCCTTTTCATTTTTGTGCAAAGGAACTGGAAAATACTTATTTCAGGAAGGAGGAAACAGAAAACGAAGGTTTTTGGCCGGCAGTTTTATCAGGTAATAATAAAAGGTTACCGGAGAATGAAGTTAGCGGACAATAAATAAAAAAAAGGCCCGTCATAGGAGACAGGCAAAGACTACACACAGCAATTTGGGGTATACCGGCTCAGGGGAAAGCCTGTATATAAATCAGTGAGTTGAAATCCGAACTGTTAATAATACTAAGTTTCTCAAGGTATTTAGTCTGTAAGAATCCTCCTAATAGAGTTTATTCTCATACTATTTAGTGAGGGCAGTTATTGAGGAACGGATGGGACGTAAAATAGGGGGGAGAGGAAAGGAATAAAATAACGGCGCTGCCACATTCAATTTTATGGGCAACGCTGTCAGAAAGTTACTTAATGAAGAGTTTATTCATCCAGTGCTTTTAAGGCTTCTTCCGGATCCATCTCTGGTTCAGGGGCTTCATGTACCCAGAGGGAAATCAGGCGATACGATACGGCCAGTACCACCGGTCCGATGAACAGCCCGATCATACCGAAGGCAAACAATCCCCCGATAACACCAGAGAGAATCAGCAACATAGGTAAATCTGCACCCATGCGGATCAGAACCGGACGCAGCACGTTATCAAGGGACCCGACCACGCAGCTCCAGACCAGAAGCACGGTGCCCCAGGTATTGTCGCCGGACCAGTAAAGCCAGATGATTGCCGGTATCAGTATCAGCAATGGGCCGATTTGCGCAACGCAGCAAACGAACATCACTACCGTCAGCACGGTAGCATAAGGGATGCCCGCAATCGCCAGCCCGATACCGCCAAGAATTGACTGCACAATGGCGGTTACGACCACGCCTAAAGCCACAGCGCGTATGGCCTGACCGGCGAGAATAACGGCAGCGTCACCGCGTTCTGCGGCCAGACGAATGGCAAAGTGGCGGATCCCTAAAGCAACTTGTTCGCCACGGCTGTACAACAAGGCACTGAACAACAGCATCAGCGAACAGTGGACAATAAACCGTCCAAGATGACCGGCCTGAGTGACAAACCACGCGGCTGTTTGTCCGACATACGGCTGAACCTTGGTCACCAGCGCATTCCCGCCGCCATTAATCAGCGCGTGCCAGCCGGTATACAGCTTATGACCCACCAGCGGAATGGAATTAAGCCAGTGGAAATCAGGCATATGCAGTGAGGAAGGGTGGCTGGCGATTTCTACCAGAGGCGCGCCATTTTCAATTGCGCTGCTGACCAGCATCGCAATAGGCAAAACAAATAATAAAATCAGTAACAAAGTCATGATGATGACGGCAAGGAAACGGCGTCCCCAAAGCAGCCGCTGGAGCTTAATCATCAGCGGCCATGTCGCGATAACCACCATGCCTGCCCAGACAAACCCAAGAATAAAAGGCTGAACGATCCAGATACTGGCGATGGTCATCAGTGCAATAAACAACACCCCAAACATAATCTGGGGTAAATCGTAACGTTTAATTGGGAGATTCATTCATGTTTCTCAATGTGATAAACCAAGTAAGGCACGAACCCTGTGCCTCCATACTTTGTATTTCAAACCCGGATATTAAATCCGGGGTATTCAAAATTCAGTGTGCTCATGATCCCATGTGTTCATGATCTGTGTGTTCAAAATCCAGCCGATCTGAAATAAGCATGGAACATCCGGCTGCTTTTGGATAGCCCGCCGCAAGATTAGTTGCAACGCGTTGTGCTGATACGCGATTTTTGCGATTCATCATGAAAGTAATGCAACAAACGGCAACCAGACGGAGCGCGGAAAAACGAAGTATGTTAGTTTTTATTCTGGGTAAATAACAGGTGGATCTGCAAGTCAGATCCGGCAGGTCGCCTCGGGCCCGCCAGGCATACAACAAAGACAGAGTCATAATTCAATGATCCCACAGATTTCTCAGGCGCCGGGTGTCATCCAGCTGGTGCTCGATTTTTTGGAAGCGTTAAAAAAGAATGGTTTTACGGGTGATGTCACAACTACTTATGCTGACCGGCTGACGATGGCGACAGATAACAGCGTCTATCAGTTGTTGCCGGATGCTGTCTTATTCCCGATCGCCACGTCAGACGTGGCACTGATTGCCCGTCTTGCAGGGCAGGAACGTTTTAAAACGCTGGTATTCACCCCGCGCGGTGGCGGTACCGGTACCAACGGTCAGTCGCTGAACCGCGGCATTGTGGTTGATATGTCCCGTCATATGAACCGCATTCTCGATATCAATACAAAGCAGGGATGGGTAAAAGTTGAAGCCGGTGTGATTAAAGATCAGCTCAATGATTATCTGCGCCCGTTGGGGTATTTCTTCTCGCCGGAACTCTCGACCAGTAACCGCGCCACACTCGGCGGGATGATCAATACCGATGCCTCCGGGCAGGGCTCGCTGGTGTACGGTAAAACCTCAGATCACGTGCTTGGTGTCCGGGCCATTGTGCTTGGCGGCGACATGCTGGATACCACGGCGATCCCGACAGAGCTTGCAGATAAACTGGGCGAAGAAGATTCGGTTATCGGGCGGATTTATCGCACGGTGCTCGACAGTTGCCGCGACAACCGTGCGCTGGTAATAGAGAAATTCCCAAAACTTAACCGTTTCCTGACCGGATACGATTTGCGTCATGTGCTGAGTGATGACCTGCAAACCTTCAATCTGACACGAATTCTGACCGGCTCAGAAGGCTCGCTGGCCTTTATTACTGAAGCCCGTCTGAACATCACGCCAATCCCGAAAGTGCGTCGTCTGGTCAATATCAAGTATGACTCTTTCAACTCGGCCCTGCGCAACGCACCTTTTATGGTGGAAGCGAAAGCTCTTTCAGTAGAAACCGTTGACTCAAAAGTGCTGAATCTGGCACGTGAGGATATTGTCTGGCACAGCGTGCGTGACTACATCACGGATGTTGAAGGCAAAGATATGCAGGGGCTTAACATTGTTGAGTTCGCTGGCGATGATGCTGATCTCATCGAAAGCCAGGTGAGCGCATTGTGTGAGCGTCTTGACGGGTTGATGAGTGACAAAGAAGGCGGTGTAATTGGTTATCAGATTTGCGCCGATCTGCCTGGTATAGAGCGCATCTATAATATGCGTAAAAAAGCCGTCGGGCTGCTGGGCAATACCAAAGGGCAGGCTAAACCATTGCCATTTGCCGAAGACACTTGTGTTCCGCCTCAGCATCTGGCGGATTACATCGTCGAATTTCGGGCGCTGCTCGACAGCCATCATCTGAGCTACGGAATGTTTGGTCACGTGGATGCGGGTGTATTACACGTACGTCCGGCGCTGGATATGTGCGATCCGCAGCAGGAAATGTTGCTCAATCAAATTTCCGATGAAGTCGTCGCACTGACGGCAAAATATGGCGGGCTGCTATGGGGCGAGCATGGAAAGGGTTTCCGTGCCGAATACAGTCCGGCCTTCTTTGGTGAAGAATTGTTCCATGAGTTACGCCGGATCAAAACCGTGTTCGACCCGGACAACCGCCTCAACCCAGGTAAGATCTGTGCGCCGCTGGATTGCGATGAACCGATGATGAAAGTGGATGCGGCGAAACGCGGCACACTGGATCGCCGTATTCCGCTGGAAGTTCGTCAGTCATTCCGCGGTGCGATGGAATGTAACGGCAACGGGTTATGTTTCAATTTCGATGTGAAAAGCCCGATGTGCCCGTCGATGAAAATCACCGGCAGCCGCATTCATTCGCCTAAAGGTCGCGCAGGTCTGGTGCGCGAATGGCTGCGTCTGCTGTCAGAACAGGGCGTTGATCCGCTGGCGCTGGAAAATGCGCTGCCTGAAAAAGGGCTAAGTTTCCGCACCCTGATTGACCGCACGCGTAACACCTGGCACGCCAATAAAGGTGAGTATGATTTTTCGCATGAAGTGAAAGAGGCGATGTCAGGCTGTCTGGCCTGTAAAGCCTGTTCCACACAGTGTCCGATTAAAATTGATGTTCCCGGATTCCGATCGCGGTTCCTGCAGCTTTATCACACACGATATCTGCGTCCTGCTCGTGATCACTTTGTGGCCGGCGTGGAAAGCTACGCACCGCTTATGGCAAAAGCACCGAAGTTGTTTAATTTCTTCCTCAAACAACCTTGGGTGCGTGAAATGAGCCGGAAAAGTATTGGCATGGTGGATTTACCTTTACTCTCTTCTCCGACATTGCGCGAGCAGCTACTTGGACATCGCGCCAGTACGATGACGCTTGAGCAACTTGAAGCCATTTCTCCCGCGCAGCGTGGCGAATACGTGTTGGTAGTTCAGGATCCGTTCACCAGTTTCTATGATGCGCAGGTGGTGGCTGATTTTGTCCGGCTGATTGAGAAGCTTGGCCTCAAACCTGTTCTGTTGCCATTCTCTCCGAACGGTAAAGCGCAGCACATTAAAGGCTTCCTCACTCGTTTTGCGAAAACAGCCAAGAAAACGTCGCTGTTCCTCAACCGTGTTTCGCAATTAGGAATGCCGATGGTCGGCGTCGATCCGGCGCTGGTGCTGTGTTATCGCGATGAATATAAAGAGATCCTGGGCGAGTCGCGTGGCTCATTCCAGGTACAACTGGTGCATGAATGGCTTGATGTATGGCTGGCTGAACGCCCGGCACAGCAGCAAAGCGGCGAATCCTGGTATCTGTTTGGTCAC
The DNA here is from genome assembly GCF_051851855.1 of Rahnella sp. ATs2. Lineage (NCBI taxonomy): Bacteria > Pseudomonadati > Pseudomonadota > Gammaproteobacteria > Enterobacterales > Yersiniaceae > Rahnella > Rahnella sp. ATs2. The sequence continues at coordinate 48,784 of NZ_JBLYPL010000019.1, forward strand.
TGTACGGAAAGTACGGCGTTGCCAAACAGCGGCAAGCAATGGGGTGATATTTTTGCCCGCTATGGCGCGAAGCTGGAAAATGTCAGTGTCGGCTGCTGCGGAATGGCCGGAACGTACGGCCATGAAACTAAAAATCTTGAGAATTCTCTGGGGATTTACGAGCTATCCTGGCATACCTCTTTGCAGCGGTTGCCGCGCCAGCGCTGTCTGGCAACCGGTTATTCATGCCGTAGTCAGGTTAAGCGTATTGAGGGTAACGGTGTGCGCCATCCGTTACAGGCCTTGCTGGAAATCATTCCCTGACCATTAAGGAAGCATTATGTCACTCTGGAAACGCAGTACCACGCTGGATGCCCTGAATCAGCGCAGTCAGGGATGTATGGTTGGGCACGTGGGAATAGAATTTACCCAGTTGGGCGAAGATTTTCTTGAGGCGACCATGCCCGTGGATAGCCGCACGACACAACCTTTTGGCCTGCTGCATGGCGGGGCATCGGTGGTTCTGGCGGAAACCATGGGATCGATGGCAGGCTATTTGTGCTGCGAAGGCAGCCAGACGGTGGTCGGCGTGGAGATTAACGCCAGCCATATGCACTCAGCACGCGAGGGACATGTGCGCGGTGTGTGTCGTGCATTGCGCGCCGGGCGCCGCAGCCAGGTCTGGCAAATCGAAATTTTTGATGAGAAAGGAAATCTTTGCTGCGTGTCGAGGTTGACCACGATGGTGATTGATCACTGAAACAGGCTCTGTCAGTTATCTTGATTCATCAGTTATCTTGAGTCGTGTTTCAGGGAAGGGCGGATACATTAATCATGTGTCCGCCCTTTTTATTTGTCTTAAAATTGGTGTAACACATTGAAAGTAAGTCAAAGCTGGAAAGGGACGCGTTTCGCAAAGTCAGTTTGAAATGCCGTTGCTTTTTCCCAGATGCCCATCATGGCATAATACTGACAAATGAGTTTTAACGTATGCCGCGCAAAATGATAACTCTGAACACGAAAGAGCTCACAGCGGACAACACTGTTGATTTCCAGAATCAGGCGGTTGTGCAATTTGCAAAGCGCATGCAGATAGCTGTGATCATCGCCGTTTTGCAGGCACAGGTTAGCCATTTCCAGACAAATGTTGTTGAAGCGTTTGAGCTGACATAAATGTGCATCAGGACGTCGTAAGGCCGCATCAGCCATGTAGAAATCTACTGTGGCATCGCGGACATTCGATTTGTATTCGTCGATCTTGCCTTGCAACCACGCATTTACCGATTGAGCCATTCTCAGTATTCCGGGTTATCTGAATGATAATCATTATCAAAGAATGACCATCATATTGGCAAAAAATAACCGGATCAACGTTTTCATCGGGTTTTTTTCATTTTGTTGTGCGAAAGCAGATAAGCAAAAAGAGCTTTAATTTTTTCGGTTGTGGCGAATTCATAAATAGGCATTTCCGATGAATGTTTTATAATAGACACAATGAAAGCTATTAACCCGCAATGTTTATAAGGTTAATTTTAATTTTTAACAAAAAATTGACAATTTATTCAATCAGTTGATGGTTGCGGTGTTCAAGACCCGCCAGCGACCAGGTGTTAACCCGATGCACATTGAGCGACTTTCCTCATGGGCAATCGCTATACCCTCTTAAAACAAGAGGTTGAAGTGGTACCTGTTATCACTAGAATAGAGACAATAGGTCTTGTCTATGACCGTAAAATTACGAGGTAAGACAGATGCAAACTGAAACTGTCGGCTCTTTCTCTTTAGACGACAACGTATGGCAAGGTGTGAGCCTGACTGATTCTGCCGCAAAACAGATTAATACTCTGATGGCGCAGGATCCTGAGGTCAAAGGTCTCCAGCTCTCGGTGAAACAATCGGGCTGTGCCGGCTTTGGCTACGTTCTGGATTTAACCAAACAACCAGCCAGTGATGACCTGGTGTTTGAACATGACGGCGCTTTGCTGTTTGTTCCGCTGAAGGCCATGCCTTTCATCGACGGAACTGAGGTAGATTTTGTCCGTGAAGGACTGAATCAGATATTTAAATTCAATAATCCTAAAGCTCAGCATGCCTGCGGGTGTGGCGAAAGTTTCGGCCTGTAAGAAACGGCTTTCAGTTTTTAAGATTATTGTAAACAAAGCGATGTAACCAACATGTCACGAAGCAACGTAGAAATTCCAGATGATGTGCAGTCTTGGGTCGGCGAGGGAACGAACTATAAAGAAGGGTTCTTTACCCAGCTTGCAACCGATGAATTAGCATCAGGCATCAACGAAGATGTGGTGCGTGCCATTTCCGCGAAGCGTAATGAGCCTGAGTGGATGCTGGAGTTCCGTCTGCAGGCTTATCATGCCTGGTTGAAAATGGAAGAACCGCACTGGCTCAAAGCGTATTACACGCCTCTTGATTACCAAGATTACAGCTATTATTCCGCGCCATCATGTGGCAGCTGCGATGATACCTGCGGTTCTCAGCCTGGCGCCACGCAGCAGCCTCCGGAAAATTCGCACAGCATTCCTGCGCTTGATGGCGCTCTTGACAATAAAAACTACCTCACCAGTGAAGTAGAAAAAGCTTTTGAGCAGCTGGGTGTTCCGGTTCGTGAAGGCAAAGAAGTGGCGGTCGATGCAATTTTCGACTCCGTTTCTGTCTCCACGACTTACCGTGAAAAGCTGGCGGAATCAGGCGTTATTTTCTGCTCATTCGGCGAAGCCATTCACGAATACCCTGATCTGGTGCGCAAATACCTCGGTACTGTGGTGCCTGCGCAGGATAACTTCTTCGCCGCACTGAATGCTGCCGTTGCTTCTGATGGTACCTTTGTCTATGTGCCAAAAGGCGTGCGTTGCCCGATGGAACTGTCGACTTATTTCCGTATCAACGCGGCGAAAACCGGCCAGTTTGAACGCACTATTCTGATTGCCGATGAAGGCAGTTACGTGAGTTACATCGAAGGGTGTTCGGCGCCAGTTCGTGATACCTACCAGCTGCACGCTGCGGTGGTGGAAGTGATTCTGCACAAAGATGCGGAAGTGAAATATTCCACCGTGCAGAACTGGTTCTCCGGCAGCAAAGACAGCAGCGGCGGCATTCTGAACTTCGTGACCAAACGCGCATTGTGCGAAGGCGCGGGTTCGAAAATGTCCTGGACGCAGTCTGAAACCGGCTCAGCGATCACCTGGAAATACCCAAGCGTTATCCTCAAAGGTGATAACTCTATTGGTGAATTCTTCTCGGTTGCACTGACCAGCGGCAAACAGCAGGCAGATACCGGCACCAAAATGATCCACATTGGTAAAAATACCAAGTCGACCATTATCTCCAAAGGTATCTCTGCGGGTCACAGCCAGAACAGCTACCGCGGTCTGGTGAAGATCCTGCCAAGTGCAGAAAACGCGCGTAACTTTACCCAGTGTGACTCAATGCTGATTGGCGCCGACAGCGCAGCGCATACCTTCCCGTATGTGGAAGTGCGTAACAATACTGCGCAGCTGGAACACGAAGCCACAACGTCAAAAATCGGCGATGACCAGCTGTTCTACTGTCTGCAACGTGGTATCAGCGAAGATGACGCGATTTCCATGATTGTTAACGGTTTCTGTAAAGATGTCTTTTCCGAGCTGCCGCTGGAGTTCGCTGTCGAAGCACAGAAACTGCTGGCCATCAGTCTTGAACATAGCGTCGGTTAATTCGCCGACGTTTTTTCCTCCCGGTGTAGCGTGGTGTGACGTCAGCACCGGGCAGGTTTTAGTTCAGCACAGTCAAAGCATAAACAGAATTAAGAGCGCGCAGGCGCAAACTCAAGGATACGTATGTTAAGCATTAAGAATTTGAAGGTCCGTGTCGAAGAAAAGGAAATTCTGAAAGGCCTTGATCTGGAGATCAAACCGGGTGAAGTACACGCCATCATGGGCCCGAACGGCTCAGGTAAAAGTACGCTCTCCGCGACACTGGCTGGCCGCGAAGATTACGAAGTCACCGACGGCTCCGTAATCTTCAACGGTAAAGATTTGCTGGAACTCGCTCCGGAAGACCGCGCTGGTGAAGGCGTCTTTATGGCTTTCCAGTATCCGGTGGAAATTCCCGGTGTGACTAACCATTTCTTCCTGCAAACTGCGGTAAATGCTGTGCGTAAATACCGCGGACAGGAACCGATGGACCGTTTTGACTTCGCTGATTTCATCGAAGAAAAAATCGAAATGCTGAAAATGCCTGCTGATTTGCTGACCCGTTCAGTGAACGTTGGCTTCTCCGGCGGTGAGAAAAAGCGTAACGACATTCTGCAAATGGCAGCCCTTGAGCCAAACCTGTGCATCCTGGATGAAACCGACTCCGGTCTGGATATCGATGCCCTGAAAATCGTTTCTGACGGTGTTAACACACTGCGTGACGGCAAACGTTCATTCGTTATCGTGACCCACTACCAGCGTATCCTCGACTACATCAAGCCTGACTACGTGCACGTTCTGTATCAGGGCCGCATTGTTAAATCCGGCGATTTCACCTTGGTTAAACAGTTAGAGGAGCAGGGTTATGGCTGGCTTACCGACGAAGAGTAATGCACCTGCGGCGGGCAGTTCGCACGCCATGCAGCAGCTTTACCGTCTTTTTGAAAGCCGTGGCGGTGAACAATCCACTCACGCTCATGCACACTGGCAACAGGTGCTGCGCCTGGGTTTCCCGCACGCAAAACTGGAAGACTGGAAGTACACTCCGGTCTCTTCACTGCTGGGTAATCAGTTCTTTGCTCCGCAGCAACAGGCACTGACTGTTGAACAGGTTAAATCGCTGGCGCTGCCAGTGGATTGCTACCGTCTGGTATTCATTGATGGCCGTTTCGATGCGGATCTCAGTGATTCTGATACCGGTGCTTTTGAAATTGAAAAACTGAGCCCGGCGGCGCAACAGACGTTGCCTGATCCGATTCAGTCAGAAGTGTTTTTGCACCTGACCGAAAGCCTGGCGCAAGATTCCCTATCTGTACGTTTGCCCGCGGGCAAGCAGGCCGAGAAGCCGCTGTATCTTTTACATCTGAGCAGCGGTCGTGACCAGTCACGCGAAATGAACACCGTACATCATCGCTATCATCTGGCGATTGAGGGCGGTGCGAATGCAGAAGTGATCGAACATTATCTCAGCCTGAACGATCACGGCCATTTCACCGGAGCACGTATGACGGTGAATGTGGGCGATAATGCCGATTTCACGCATTACAAACTGGCCTTTGAAAGTCAGGCAAGTTTCCACTTCTCGCATAACGATCTGGTTATCGGTCGCGATGCACGTGTTGCCAGCCATAGCTTCCTGCTGGGAGCGGGTCTGACCCGTAATAACACCAGTGCTCAGCTTAACGGTGAAAACAGCGAGCTCAACATTAACAGCCTGGTTCTGCCGGTTGATTCTGAGATTGCTGATACCCGTACTTATCTGGAACACAACAAAGGTTATTGCAACAGCAACCAGTTGCATAAAGTGATCGTGAACGATCGTGCTAAAGCGATTTTCAACGGCATGATCAAAGTGGCGCAGCACGCACTGAAAACCGACGGCAAAATGACCAACAACAACTTGTTGCTGGGCAAACACACTGAGGTTGATACCAAACCGCAGCTGGAAATTTATGCCGATGATGTGAAGTGCAGCCACGGTGCTACTGTGGGTCGTATCGACGACGAACAGCTTTTCTATCTGCGTACCCGTGGGATCAGCGGTCAGGATGCACAGCAAATGATCATCTTTGCTTTTGCCGCTGAACTGACGGAAGCCATTGAGAATGAAACCCTGCGTGAAGTCGTCATTGCCCGTATTGCAGGCCGGCTAAATCGAGGTAAGTAATGAGTTTTCCACTGGAAAGAGTACGTAGCGATTTCCCTGTGCTGAGCCGTGAAGTTAACGGCCAGCCGCTGGCCTACCTTGACAGCGCGGCCAGCGCACAGAAACCGCGTCAGGTCATTCAACGTGAAATGTCTTTCTTCGAGCAAGGTTATGCTGCGGTTCACCGCGGCATTCATACCATGAGCGCGGAAGCCACCGAGCAGATGGAAAACGTCCGCACGCAGGCCGCACAATTCATGAATGCTGCGTCGGCAGAAGAAATTGTCTTCGTGAAAGGTTCCACGGAAGCCATTAACCTGGTCGCCAATACCTGGGGGCGTGAGTTTTTACAGCCCGGCGACCATATCATTCTGACCGAAATGGAACACCACGCGAACATCGTGCCATGGCAGATGCTGGCGAAAGAACGTGATCTGCATATTGATGTCTGGCACCTGACGCCGCAGGGAGAGCTGGATTTATCGCAGCTTGTATCGCTGATCACGCCGCGCACTAAATTGCTGACGCTGGCGCATGTTTCTAACGTGCTGGGCACCGTTAACCCGATCGAAAAAATCATTCCTCAGGCGAAAGCAGCAGGGCTGACCGTTCTGGTGGATGGCGCGCAGGCGGTGATGCATCACGCGGTTGACGTTCAGGCGCTGGGTTGTGATTTCTATGTCTGGTCCGGGCACAAACTTTACGGACCTACCGGTATCGGCATTCTGTACGGTCGCAAAGCGTTGCTGGATCAAATGCCACCGTGGGAAGGCGGCGGCTCAATGATCAAGCATGTCAGTCTGACCGAAGGGACGACCTTTGCCGCGGCTCCGTGGCGCTTTGAAGCGGGTACCCCAAATACCGGCGGTATCATGGGGCTGGGCGCCGCCATTGAATATGTGACTGAACTGGGTCTGGAGAATATCCACGCTTATGAACAGGAACTGATGGCTTACGCGCTGAAAGCGATGGAGCAGGTGCCGGATATTCAGATTTATGGCCCGGCGACGCGTGCAGGAGTGATTGCGTTCAATCTGGGTAAACACCACGCCTATGATGTCGGCAGCTTCCTTGATCAATACGGTATTGCCATTCGCACCGGTCATCACTGTGCGATGCCGTTAATGTCCTTCTACGGTGTACCGGCTATGTGCCGCGCATCGCTCGCGATGTACAATACCCGTGAAGAAGTCGACCGACTGGTCGCAGGACTGCAACGTATTCACCGGCTGTTGGGGTAATCCCGCCAGCCTTGATCAGGATGTTGTTATGGCTTTGCCCGATAAAAATAAGTTAGTCAAAAACTTTTCCCGGTGCCCGAACTGGGAAGAGAAGTATCTGTACGTGATCGAACTGGGTGGCCAGTTACCGGCTTTGGCGGAAGAACATCGTCAGGATAAAAACCTGATTTCCGGTTGCCAGAGCCAGGTATGGATTGTGATGCGTACTGATGAAAACGGTGCGCTGACCTTTGAGGGTGACAGTGATGCTGCCATCGTGAAAGGTCTGGTGGCGATCGTGTTCAGCCTGTATCAGGGTCTGACTCCGCGTGATGTGGTAGAGCTGGATGTGCGTCCGTTCTTCACGGAGCTGGAACTGAGCCAGCATCTGACGCCTTCACGCTCGCAAGGGTTAGAAGCGATGATCCGCTCGATTCGTGCTAAGGCTGCTGAGCTGTCTTAAATCAGCCCCGCAGTGCTGCTTTGCTCATTAGGAATTGTCTGCTAATGAGCAAAGCAAATTCTCCGTTCTGCCTTTCGCAATTCGTTTTTAGTCTGATTTTTCAATTCACTATCTTTGCCATTTTCGCCTGACTCTCTTTCGGTAACTTTCTGATTTTCTGTGGTTTGATTGCCACAAGATTCTGCGCTGCTAGTATTACCAGACGAGATAATGTCTTGCCTCAGATTGTCTGAGCGCAGGCCGAAAAAGGACTGAGTATGAGACGCGCATTACCCCTTCTGGCAATGTTAGTTGGCACGTTTATGGCAACGCATTCCATGACCGCAAGTGCAGCAGAATACCCTTTGCCGCCGGATAATAGCCGCCTGATTGGCGAAAACACGACTTATGTGGTGCCGAATGACGGCAAACCACTGGAAGACGTGGCAGCGAAATACCAGATTGGCCTGATCGCCATGCTGGAAGCCAATCCCGGCACGGATCCTTATCTGCCGAAAGCGGGAACCGTACTGACTATCCCTTCACAAATGCTGTTACCTGACACGAAACGTGAAGGTATCGTGGTGAATCTGGCAGAACTGCGTCTGTACTACTATCCGAAAGGCGAGGATAAAGTCATCGTCTATCCGATTGGTATTGGCCAGCTGGGTCGTAACACGCCGGAAATGGTCACCTCAGTCAGCCAGAAAATCCCTAACCCTACGTGGACGCCGACGGCCAACATCCGCAAAGCGTATCTGAAAGACGGCATTACGTTGCCGGGAATGGTACCTGCTGGTCCGGATAACCCGATGGGACTTTTTGCGATGCGTCTGTCGGCCGGAACAGGGCAGTATCTGATCCACGGTACCAATGCCAACTTTGGTATTGGTATGCGCGTGAGTTCCGGCTGTATTCGTCTGCGTCCGGACGATATCGAAGCGCTGTTTAACTCAGTTCCTAAAGGGACCCGCGTGCAGATTGTGAATCAGCCAATCAAGTATGACGTGGAGCCCGACGGTAAGCGTTATATCGAAGTGCATCAACCTTTATCGCACACCGAAAAGGATGACCCGCAGACCAAACCGATTCCGCTGACTGCAGCAATGAAGAAATTCATCAGGAACGATGAGACTAATGCTGCAATGGTGAAAGAGGCGATTACCCGCCGCTCAGGTATGCCTGTCGTGGTGAGTGTGGGTGATAAGGCAACAGATACGCCACCACCTGTTAATGAGCCGCAGACGGCAGCCTCGGCACAACAATCTGACGTGACAACCGCAAGCACGCAGTAAACGTTACAGAAACGTGTCAGAAATGATTTTCACTGAAGGAGCTATCATGGCTCCTTTTTTTATGTCAGTCGTTCAGGCGTGCCATAGAGAGTGTTTTACGAATGAGTGTTGATGAAGGTTAGGTGCGTTGAAAGAAGGTAGGGGAGGACAAATCGCAGGCAAAAAAAATGGCGCACTGAGTGCGCCATTGAACTAGAGAAGTAAATATTACTTCTTGTAAGCGTGAGCTTGGTTGTCAAGACGTTGGTTAGCGCGAGCTGCATCGTCTTTAGCTGCTTGAACGTCAGAACGCATTGCGTTCACGTCGTTGCTCAGTTGGTCAACTTTAGAGTTCAGAGTAGAAACGTCTGAAGACAGTTGGTCGATTTTAGCATTGCTTGAACAACCAGCCAGCATAGTTGAAGCCAGGATTACAGCGCCCAGTACCAGTTTAGTGCGATTCATTATAAAACCCTCTAGATTAAGTTAATCTCCATGTAGCGTTACAAGTATTACACAAACTATTTTCTAATGAGAATAATTTTTTGTCGGTAAACGCTATATTTTGATCGTTCGCTCAAAGAAGCATCTTTTTTTTCGAAAAAGTTAAAAATTGCAGCGAAAACAGCTGTATTCCATGGGACTTATCCCAATTTTGCTACGACCGCTTTTCGCACTTTTTATGAAACAAGATACTTTTTGAATAAATAAACGCCACTTTTCGCGGCGTTCATTAATGCTCCTGGTCACGTTTTTAATTAAACAACATGCACCGATGAAGTATTTGTTGTGCCGCTCTGAACCAGTGCGCCAGAAACCATCACTACGATGTCGCCTTTCTGAGCCAGACCACTTTCGATAGCGGCTTCTTTACCGATACGGTAGAAATCATCAGTAGAGGCAATTTCTTTCACCAACTGAGTCACAACACCTTTGGTCAGGATTAACTGACGTGCTGTGATTTCATTGGTGGTCAGAGCCAGGATAGTGGCATGCGGGAAGTATTTACGCACAGCTTTAGCAGATTTACCACCGCTGGTTGCAACAACGATAAGTGGCGCATCCAGTTTCTCAGCAGTTTCTACCGCACCGCGGCAAACGGCTTCAGTAATACGCAGTTTGCGGTTGTCGTTCTGACCATCAATGCGGCTTTGCATTACGCGGTCAGTACGGTCACAAATGGTGGCCATGATAGTCACAGCTTCCAGCGGGTATTTACCTTTCGCACTTTCACCAGACAGCATGACAGCATCGGTGCCGTCGATGATGGCGTTAGCCACGTCGCCTGCTTCAGCGCGGGTAGGGCGTGGGTTTTTGATCATGGAATCGAGCATTTGCGTAGCGGTGATAACCACTTTGCGGGCGCGGTTACATTTCTCAATCATCATCTTCTGCGCAAAGATAACTTCTTCAACCGGGATCTCAACGCCCAGGTCGCCACGGGCAACCATGATGCCATCAGAAGCTTCGAGGATTTCGTCGAAGTTGTTCAGGCCTTCCTGGTTTTCAATTTTGGAGATGATCTGGATGTGCTCGCCACCGTGTGCTTTCAGGTGTTCGCGGATTTCCAGAACGTCAGAACGTTTACGGATGAAGGAAGCCGCGACGAAGTCAACGCCTTGCTCACAACCGAAGATCAGATCACGTTTGTCTTTTTCTGCCAGCGCTGGCAGGGCGATAGAAACGCCTGGCAGGTTAACGCCTTTGTTCTCGCCCAGGTCGCCGTTGTTCAGCACTTTACAGGTCACTTCGGTTTCAGTGACGTTAGTCACTTCCATACCGATCAGGCCGTCATCGACCAGAATGGTATTGCCGATTTTCAGGTCAGCTGCGAAGCCCTGATAGGTCACAGCCACGCGCTGGGTGTTACCGATAACGCTTTGATCAGTGGTGAAGGTATAAGTCTGACCCGCAACCAGAGAAGCGTCTTTGCCGCCTTCCAGTTTCATGGTGCGGATTTCAGGACCTTTGGTGTCCAGCAGAATTGCCGCTTTGTGACCGGTCTTCGCCATCACGTTGCGGATATTTTGGATGCGCTGACCGTGCTCTTCATAATCACCGTGGGAGAAGTTCAGACGCATAACGTTCATGCCTGCATCAAGCAGTTTGGTCAGCATTTCTTCGGATTCGGTTTTCGGGCCGATGGTACAAACAATTTTGGTCTTTTTCATGACGATTTTATCTACAAGTTGTGATGGAATGGAAAAGTGTTTGCCTGACAGCAGAGCTGCCCGCGCGGAATTGAGATGGTGCCTGGTTGAATCAAATCATTACTAAGCGTAGAAGACTGTGAAAGGAATGGTGTAGTAAGTTCAGCCAAAGCATAGCGATTTGTGCGATTTATCATCGCTACTGGAGTAGTCACGCTTTTATTAGGGCGATATCGACAGATCAAGGGGCTGAAACCATTCAATCGAAGAGACGATGCGTATTATAGAGGGGAACGGGGTGGGAAACCAAATAAAAAACGTGATGTTGCGCAAGCTTAGGAGAGATATCGGAACGTTGTTTTGAATTCAACCAATGCGGGCAGCGTATCAGTCAGCAGGTCACAACATTTTTTTCACCGCGCGATCGCAAATGACACAAGTAACAAATAATCGTAAAAAAATACAAACAGATGTCGTTGAAGAGCACTGAAGAACATCAGGCAGAACGGTTCTGGGATTTTAGTATTGGGAAGCGAATCAGGTTTACATCAGAGAGGCAAGAGAGAACGTTGCTTTGGTGCGTCCGAGTGGACTCGAACCACCGACCCCCACCATGTCAAGGTGGTGCTCTAACCAACTGAGCTACGGACGCACATCATGCAACGGTACTGCGAGAAAATTGGTGCGTCCGAGTGGACTCGAACCACCGACCCCCACCATGTCAAGGTGGTGCTCTAACCAACTGAGCTACGGACGCATCGTTTTTCTGTCTGTCAGCCAGTGTTGGCGACGGGGACGAATATTAACGACCTCTCTGAACACTGGCAAGGGAAAAAAGACATTTTCCTGTCATATTGTGCGTGACTGTCGAGCTAATGCGCATTGCGTTGTTTTTTTAGGCATAACGGCCACTATGCAGACCCTAAACACCACGCGCTTCCAGGTGAAAATTTCAGCGCGTGGGTGAGAGCAGAGGATCAGCGACCGGCTTTTTGCAAAATAGTGTAGGACGGTTGCTTCTGCAACCAGCGCATGCGCAGGGTCATCATTAGCGCCGCAAAGGTCAGTCCCAGAATAAATCCGCACCAGAAACCACTTGGTCCCATTCTCGGCACCAGCAAATCGGTAAGGCCCAGCATGTATCCGACCGGCAGTCCCAGCACCCAGTAGGCGATGAACGTGATATAGAAGATAGAGCGTGTATCTTTATAGCCACGCAAAATACCGCTGCCAATCACCTGGATGGCGTCTGAAATCTGGAACAACGCCGCAAAAATCAACAGGTGCGAGGCCAGCATCACCACTTCGGGACTGTCGTTATACAGCGCGGCAATGTGTTCACGGAACAAAATTGCCGTCGTCGCGGTACAACAGGCCATGAGAATACCGGTGACGATACTGGTATAAGCGGCGACTTTCGCACCTTCAACGGAAGATTCCCCAAGCTTTGAACCCACCCGAATCGTCGCTGCCACACCGAGTGAAAGCGGTACGACAAACATTAGTGAGCCGACGTTAAGGGCTATCTGATGGCTGGCCACGGCCACGATACCCAGCGGAGAAACCAGCAGGGCCACGATAGCAAACAGCGTGACTTCGAAGAATAATGCCAGTGCAATCGGCAGGCCGAGTTGTGACAGACGACGTAGTGTCGCCCAGTCGGGTTTGGCAAAACGCGAAACAGGCTGAGTGTCACGCAGGGCACGGTTATGACGGACATAAAATCGCATCATAAAGAACATTACCCAGTAGACGGTTCCCGTGGCGACGCCGCAGCCGACACCGCCAAGGGCAGGCGCGCCGAATTTACCGTAGATGAAAATATAGTTAACGGGAATATTCACCAGTAAACCGATAAAGCCAAATACCATCCCCGGCTTGGTTTTGGACAAGCCTTCGCACTGGTCGCGCAGCACCTGGAAGAACAAGTAACCAGGTGCGCCCCACATGATGGCATGCAAATAACCGACAGCCTTTTCTTTCAGCTCCGGGTCAATATTGTGCATCAGGCCGAGGATATGGTCGCAGTGATAGAGTACGGCGATGACCAGCACGGACACGCCGGAGGCCAGCCAGAATCCCTGCTGAACCTGATGACCAATTTTGTCACGACGACCGGCACCGTTTAAATGCGCGATGGTTGGCGTCAGGGACAGTAACAAACCATGTCCGAATAAGATCGCGGGCAACCAGATGGAGGTCCCGACGGCGACGGCGGCCATGTCCGTGGCACTGACCGAACCGGCCATTATGGTGTCGACAACGCCCATGGAAGTCTGAGCGATTTGCGCAAGGATGACCGGAATGGCAAGCGCTAATAAAATCCGCGCCTCTGCAAGGTACTTCTGCACAGATACACCTTTTTTTGTTGATTATATTGAATAAAAAACGCCACGAAGGGTGGCCATAAAGAGTGGGAAATAGTCCGAAGATTGTACATTGTCGGTATTTTTAAGCAAACAAAGCTGTTAACGAGCGGTTAAATAATGAAATGAAAGCAGACCGTGCTATTTCTGCCCGTGAGGATTTGGCTTTCCATTAAATCTGCGGCAAACTGACAACAGTGTCGTTTTTAATACAACAGACTTATGAATTGAGGAAAGGCTATGTTTACCGGAATTATTCAAGGAACCGGAACCGTCGTATCGATCGACGAAAAACCTAATTTCAGAACCCACGTTGTTCGCATGCCGGAAGATATGCTCGACAATCTGCAACTGGGTGCTTCTGTTTCTCATAATGGCTGCTGCCTGACGGTGACAGAGGTCAATGGTGACCTGGTCAGCTTCGACCTGATCAAAGAAACGCTTCGTCTGACCAATTTGGATGATCTCAACGTCGGCGACTCTGTGAATCTGGAACGTGCTGCGCGTTTCAATGATGAAATCGGCGGCCATCTGATGTCGGGACATATTATTTGTACCGCGGAAGTGGCGAAGATTTTGACATCTGAAAATAACCGGCAGATCTGGTTCCGTATGCCACATGAAGATCTGATGAAGTATGTATTACATAAAGGTTATATCGGCATTGATGGTATTAGTCTGACCGTCGGCGAAGTTACCCGTACTCGTTTCTGCGTACATTTAATTCCGGAAACGTTGCAACGTACCACGCTGGGGACTAAACGTCTGGGAGATAAAATCAATATCGAAATCGACCCGCAGACTCAGGCCATTGTCGATACGGTCGAACGCGTTCTGGCCAGCCGTGAAGCTGCAATTGCTACCGCGCAAGCCATGATCGAGAAGTCTGAATAACATCATTTTCAGCCAAATATTTTCCAGAGACTGCAAATAAGAAAAACCGGACTTTCAGGTCCGGTTTTTTTATGTCGTTTAGTTGCTGTTAATGAGGGTTAACGTGGAACGCGCATTCCGCCGTCAACGCCTTCAGGACTGAATACCACTTGCCAGAGCTGAATATCACGAGCCCTGAATGCCCCTGCACAGGCATTGAGATAATACGTGAACATGCGGTGGAAACGATCGCCATATTTTTCTGCCAGTTCAGGCCAGTGTTTCTGGAAACGTTCATGCCACGCCATCAGGGTACGGTCATAATCCGCGCCAATATTGTGCCAGTCTTCCATTACAAACAAAGATTCGCTGGTTTGCGCAATTTGCTGAACTGAAGGCAGGCAGCCGTTAGGGAAGATATATTTATCAATCCACGGGTCGACGTTAAGATCTGTTTTGTTAGAACCAATAGTGTGCAGCAGGAAAATGCCGTCAGGTTTGATATTACGTTTGGCGACATTAAAGTAAGTCTGATAATTCTTCGGACCGACATGTTCGAACATCCCGACCGACACAATCCGGTCAAACTGATCGTTGAGGTCACGGTAATCCTGTAAAAGGATCGTGACATCCAGTCCTTCACATCTTTTTTGCGCGAGTTTTTGTTGTTCTGCGGAAATAGTGACACCTACAACGCTGACACCATAATTACGCGCTGCAAACTCTGACAATCCACCCCAGCCGCAACCAATATCGAGCAAACGCTGCCCCGGTTTTAATTGCAGTTTATCGCAGATCATTTTGAGTTTGGCTTCCTGCGCTTCTTCCAGCGTTGTTGCTTCTTTCCAGTAGCCACAGGAATATTGCATATACGGGTCGAGCATCAGCGTGAATAAATCGTTGCCCAAATCATAATGCTCTTTGCCGACAATCCATGCACGTTTACGCGATTGCAAATTGGTAAGGCGTGCCGCGGCTACCCGCAGAGTGTCTTTAAAATGGTGGGGGAGTTTATTTTCCAAACCTGCACGGAGAACACGCTGGAAAAAAATATCAAGGCGGTCGCATTCCCACCAACCATCCATATAGCTTTCACCCAGACCCAGAGAACCTTCCTGTAAAACACGCTTAAAAAAGTCAGTGTTTTTTACTTTAAGGTCGAAAGGGCGATTACCATTTACCTGGATGTCTGCCATCGCCAGCATTTCACTGGCTATCCGATACCACTGATTATCCTGAATGCTTAGGTCTTCTATACACGATGAACTCATAGCTTCTCCATCACTTTCTCTTCTGACTTATTAACCTGCCGGGAAAAGCAAAGGCTATTTTTTGCAGGTCTTTATGAGAACAGACGACTAGCGCCTCGTCCGATATCCGACACCAACAGAGGAAATTTAGAAGAACGCCTGCGGGCACAAGTCACGCAGGAAAATCATCCTTGAAAAACGTACCAGAAAAAATAGTGTGACGCATTCCGCGCGTCCGGTTTAAGTATGTAATAAAAGTTTTGTAAAAATGCTATTTTATTGGGTTTTGTTGAGTATAGGCTCGCCGGCAGGCATTCTCAATAGTTAATCGTCACGAATGAAAATGACCAGTAAGTGATTGTAACTTATGGTCATTATAACGATTAACTTTCAAGGCTTACTCAGGCTTCCTGCTCCGACTTTTGCTCTGTATATTGCGGATTTTTGTGCCGCACAGACATCCACCGGCCCAAAACTACCAACAATAGTGTAGACAGCATGGTGGTGACTGTCGCTATTAATGGTTGCGCAATAAATGCGGAAACCAGCAAACTGGCGAGGAAACACAATCCCAATTGCAGGGTATTTTGCAACGCAGCCGCTTTCCCTGTATTAGCAGGAAATGGCATTAATGCATTTGCCACAACAATTGGATAGATTGCGCCATTCACCAAAGCCATGAAACAGAACGGGATCAACAAGCTCACCAACCCGGCATCAGTGAACATGGCAACACAGAACAGACCCGCAACACTCAGACCATATCCTGTCAGCAGCCAGGGTAAAATTTTATTCCCATCTACCTTACTGATAAGCAACCGGCAGCCGAAACCACCGAGCAGGAAAGCGATGGTCTGCGGAACATAGCTCAGGCCAATCACGCCCGGCGAATAACCCATATCACTCAGAATAAACGGCGAACCTGTCAGCCAGGCAAAGAAACCGGCGGAACAGGCAGCGTAAATCATGACATTACCGCTGTAAACGCGCGACTTCAGCAACGTGCCAAAGCCCGCTTTTTCGTCAGATTTGTGTTCTGCCGGCTTATTTTCCCGCAGCGTGAAGGTGGCGATAAGCAACAGGGCGGCGACCGCAGTCAGCAGGGCAAATATCGCTTCCCAGTCAAAATGATTGAGCACCCAGGCGCCAAGCAAAGGAGCCAGCGCCGGCGAAAGTGCCACTAAAGGCATAATGCTGGCGAAGGTTTTTTTAGCGACATCCGCTGAAAAACGGTCCACCACGATTGCCTGCCAGGTCACTGCGGCGGCACAGACGCCCATGGCCTGTAAGAAACGCAGCGCCAGAAGGGCGCGCACGTTCTCGACCCAAATCACGCCCAGGCAGCCGACGGCAAACAGTGTCAGGCCCAGCAGTAAAACCGGTTTGCGGCCAATGCGGTCTGACAGCGGTCCCCACAGCAATTGTCCGATGGCGAATCCGCCGAGAAAAATACTCAGGCTGGCGCTGATCATTCCCGGACTGGTCATCAGGCTAATTTGCATTGCGCTGAACGCAGGAAGGTACATATCTGTGGCTAAAAAGCCGAGCATGCTCAGGCCAGCCAGATAGAGCATAAATCCAAAGGAGGGTTTCATTATTATCTCGTTAATTTATTTATTGCAGATGATTTGATGCAGGGATCTGTTCGGAGGCAGATTTTAACGCTTTGATAACAGCGTTGTGAAACGTTAATATTTGCACTCTGCTATCAAAAATATTGAAGGCTAAAATATGTGGTCAGAATACGCTCTGGAAGTCGTTGATGCGGTGGCAAGAACCGGAAGCTTCAGTGCGGCGGCACAGGAACTACATCGGGTCCCTTCTGCCATCAGCTACACCGTTCGTCAGCTCGAACAATGGCTGGCGGTGCCCTTGTTTGAACGTCGACACCGCGACGTCGTTTTAACGCCAGCGGGCAAAGTTTTCGTGGATGAAGCGCGGGTTCTGATAAAAAAAATGATAGCTACAAGACGCCAATGTCAGCAGGTTGCCAACGGCTGGCGGGGCGAGTTACGTATTGCTGTCGACAGAATTGTTAAACCGGCAAGAACCCGGCGACTGGTGCTGGATTTCTATCGTCATTTTCCTGATACGGAGCTGATTATTCATTCCGAAGTGTTTAATGGTGTGTGGGACGCACTGGTTGACGGACGTGCTGATGTGGCAATCGGTGCGACGCGGGCGATACCGGTTGGTGGTCGTTTCAGTTTTCGCGACATGGGGTTTATGGACTGGCACTGCGTGGTCAGCCCGCAGCATCCGCTGGCGCAGTTACCGGGTGCGCTCAGTGATGACCAGCTCAGGCCTTATCCCGCATTGTGTCTTGAAGATACCTCGCGGACGTTGCCTAAGCGTGATACCTGGACACTCGATAACCAGCGGCGTCTGGTTGTGCCGGACTGGACCTGCGCGCTTGAATGTCTGAGTGAAGGTTTATGTGTGGGAATGATGCCGGTACATCGCGTGAGCCATCGCATTGAGCAGCAGACATTGCAGGTTCTGGCGCTGGAGAATACCTTCCCTGACAGCCCGTGTTGCCTCACGTGGGACCAGAGTAATCCGTCACCTTCACTGGCGTGGTTGCTGGAATATATGGGTGATACAGAAACGATGAACCGTGAATGGTTGCGGGACTGAGAAATAAAACGCCTGCAAAAGCAGGCGTTATAAAAGATTAAAGGCAAACATTAACGGCGATAGTCGCGGTACGGGCCATCGGCCACCGAACGACGCTCAACCAGTTTCGGATGCACCTCGATGGTCTGTGATTCTTCACGTTTGCTGACGATGCGGTCGAGTAACATAGTAAAGGCCATCTCACCCAACCGTTCTTTCGGCTGATGCACGGTCGTCAGTGCCGGAGAGAAGTACCGCGCATTACGCACGTTATCGTAACCAATCACCGAAATATCTTGCGGGACGCGCAATCCGAGTTCATCAGCGGCGCAAATTGCGCCCATCGCCATGACATCACCCCCGCAGAAGACGGCGGTGGGGCGTTGTTTCTGCATCAGAATCTTATGCATCGCCTGATAACCTGACTCCGGCTCGAAATCGCCCTGAACCACCCATTCTTCGCGAAGCGGGATATTGGCTTCCGTCAGCGCTTTGACAAAACCCTGGAAACGACCGCCGCCGGTGTTACGCGCGAGTTGTCCCGGGATTACGCCAATATCACGATGCCCGCGTTCGATCAGATAGCGTCCGGCCATATATCCGCCTTCGAAAGCATTGTCGATAATGCTGTCGGTGAAGTTTTTACGCGCTTCGCCCCAGTCCATCACCACCATAGGAATCGAACGATACTCTTCAAGCATATTGAGTAATTCATCAGGGTATTCCGCGCACATGACCAGCAGACCATCGACGCGTTTTTGCGCCAGCATTTGCAGATAGGCCTGTTGTTTTTCCAGATTGTTGTGCGAGTTACACAAGATCAGCGTATAGCCTTTGGAGAAGCAGCTGTTCTCTACGGCTTCAATCACCTCGGCGAAATAGGGCGCTTCACTGGAGGTTGCCAGCAGACCAATTGTCTTGGTGTTATTCACTTTAAGACTACGGGCTACGGCGCTCGGCGAATAATGTAGCTCTTTAATGGCAAGCAGCACTGCTTCCCTGGTTTCTTCGGCGACGAAACGTGTTTTATTGATGACGTGCGACACGGTTGTAGTGGAAACGCCAGCGCGCTTTGCGACATCTTTAATCGTTGCCATGTAAAGAATGACTCCTGAACTTCCGTGCTTCAGCACGTTAGCATTATGTTAATCGTTTGCTTGCGCTGATTACACTGCGGACATCTAAAAGGGCAGTGTAATCATTGGGTGGATTCTTCAGAATGAGGCGTGAAATGCTCTCGGGTGAAATCGACCGGCACACAGGCGTGTTAACCGACAATTTTCTCTTATAATGCATGAAAGTGGAAGTAAAATTGTCATGTTCACATTTTCATTCAGCAGAAGATTTTAAAAGTGAATTATGCGAAAATGCGTTGGCACACATTTAGTGTGGCTAAAAGAAACGCCACAACTTGATCCGAAAGGGGGTTTGATGGACAGCAACCTGAAATTATCGTTGATCACCACGGTATGCGCTTTGCTCATGATTATCGCTTTCAGCTTCACGGCAGTGATGAACTAATCTGGCACTAAGACAGTAGTGAGACGCAACAAAAAAGGGCGATACCTTTCACAGGAATCGCCCTTTTCAATTTTACGCAGTGACCGTTACCGCCGATACTCTTCCCTGCAGAAACTCTTCGTTAAGTGCTATTCAATGGCTGATTAGCGAAACTTCAGACTTAACGAATTGTTTATTATCGGATTGTTTGTGGGGTCATCACCCGACGTGCGCCAACATAGTGGTCTTGCCAGTAATCATCGCCCAGTGAGGTGATTTTGATGTCTTCACCGGTTCTTGGCGACTGAATGAATTTGCCGTTGCCAACATAAACACCCACATGATCCGCTGCGCCGCGGTTGTTGATTCTGAAGAACACCAGATCACCGCTTTCAAGTTCGCCACGTTTCACCGGCGCTGCATCGCGCAGGTGGTACATCTCGTTTGCCGTGCGCGGCATTTTAATGCGGATCAAATCTTTATAAGCGTAATAGACCAGACCGCTGCAATCAAAACCGGTATTCGGAGAAGTTCCTCCCCAGCGATAAGGTTTGCCGACCTGGTGCATCAGCTTAGTCATCGCCGTTTGTTGTGCGTGCTGATAGCGTTTTTTATGTGTCGCACTCAGCGTAATAGGTTTGGTGTCTTCTTCGCGTAATTTTTTACCTTTACGGTGTCGGCCATACGCTTCTTTCTTGCTGATTTTTTCACTGCTTTTTTTGGCAAGCGCTCGTGATTTAGTGGCTTTATCTGTCTTTTTCTCGGCCCGCGTTGTCCTGAGTGTTTTTTCTTTTTTGCTTTCGGCCCGGGTCGTTTTTACGCTTTTCTCAGAAGTTGTCTTGCGTTTGACCAGTTCGGTGCTGCTGACCTTCTTCGATTTTGATGCTTTTTCCTGAGTCTTTTTCTCTGTCACCGGTGCGACTTTTGTTTTTTTACTGGTTTTCGCCGCCACTGTCTTTCGCTTTCGCCGTTCTTCCGGCGTCAGGGAATTAACATGACTCTTTCGCTGATCGGCAGAGACGCGGGTCTGTGGCGACGCATGAGCCATATTAAGAAACAGCTGGGTAAAGAGCAGCACAAAAAGCGTGAACAGTAAGCGCATAGCTTCGTTACCATGAGTGGTTGGGTTAAACATCAGGGATGTCAGAGTATTGCCTAAAAGAACCCGACAAAAAAGCACGAATTGACTCGATTCTAGATCATATTGTGAGAAAAAGTTAATAGCTTTTTTTATGTCGAAATATCCGCCATTTTTAGTCAAAAAAATAACCATTTTTCATCAGGTTAATATTTGAGATAAAGAATGCGATTTGGCAAATCTGACATTATCGTCGAACGGCAAAAATGTTATTCTCGATGAATCTTTAAATATGTGATGTTCAGCGCAGCCGCCAAAAATTGTTTAATAAAATGCCAGTATTGAGAAAGACCCCACAAAAAATGGCGTTTTTATCTGATGGCTGGCGTCGTTACAATAGAAAGTATTGTGTTTGCGCACCGTTTTTGGGTGCCGCGCGTGATGAGTAATGACCGTGACAGCCTGTACCGGCTTGAGGAAGCAAGAAATGACTACTCCAACTATTGAAAAAATTCAGAAGCAAGTATCTGAAAACCCGATCCTGCTTTACATGAAAGGTTCTCCAAAGCTGCCAAGCTGCGGTTTTTCCGCTCAGGCTGTTCAGGCGCTTTCAGCCTGTGGCGAACGTTTTGCTTATGTTGATATTTTGCAGAACCCGGATATCCGCGCAGAAATGCCAAAGTTTGCTAACTGGCCAACTTTCCCGCAGTTGTGGGTTGATGGCGAACTGGTCGGCGGTTGTGACATCGTGGTTGAGATGTTCCAGCGCGGCGAACTGCAGCAGCTGATTAAAGAAACTGCTGAAAAATACAAATCTTCTGAAGAGTAATTCTAAGAAGGCCGCCGTCCTTTGAGGAGGGTGAAAACAAAAAGAGCGACATTGCGTCGCTCTTTTTTATGTCTGGATCCAGCCAGCCGTGCGGATTACTGCTGATTTTCCTGCTGCACGGTTTCGTCTTCCGCTTCTTCTGCGGTCAGGGGCAACGGCCAGCCGCCAAGACGCTTCCAGCGGTTCACCAGCTCACAGAACAGCTCAGCAGTGCGTTCTGTGTCATACAGTGCAGAGTGAGCCTGACTGCTGTCAAACACCATTCCCGCGCTGATACAGGCTTTTGCCAGCACCGTTTGCCCGAGCACCAGTCCGCTTAACGCCGCAGTATCAAATGTGGCGAAAGGGTGGAACGGGTTACGTTTCAGCCCGGCGCGCTCGGCTGCCGCCATCAGAAAACTGTGATCGAAGTTGGCGTTATGCGCCACGATGATTGCGCGGTTACAGTTTTGCTCTTTCATCCCTTTGCGGATGACTTTAAAAATCTCGTGCAGGGCTTCATATTCACTGACTGCGCCGCGCAACGGGTTGGTCGGATCGATACCGTTAAACGCCAGCGCTTCCGGCACCAGTACCGAACCTTCAAAAGGTTCTACGTGGAAATGCACGGTCTCATCGCTTTGCAGCCAGCCGTCCTCATCCATCTTCAATGTGATTGCTGCAATTTCCAGCAGCGCATCGGTTTGGGCATTAAATCCGGCAGTTTCAACATCAATGACTACCGGATAAAAACCACGAAAACGGCCTCTCAGGGCGTTAATGTCACTATTCTCGGCCATTAGTTTCTTATCTTCATCGAATTCAGCGCGCATTATGACAAATTTTGCCGTCCGTTGCAGGGCTGCGGCAAAAATTGGGCAATAAAAAAGGGCGCATTTGCGCCCCTTTCAACATTCAAGGGGATCAGTTGCCCAGACCCTGGCCCGCATGTTTGGATTCGATAAGCTCGATTTTGTAACCGTCCGGATCTTCAACGAAGGCGATAATGGTGGAGCCGCCTTTAACCGGACCGGCTTCACGGGTCACTTTGCCACCCGCATTGCGGATGTCATCACAGGTTTGTGCCACGTTATCGACACCCAGAGCGATGTGCCCGTAAGCGGTGCCGATGTCGTAGCTGTCAACGCCCCAGTTGTAGGTCAGTTCAATGACTGCGCCTTCGCTTTCATCGGTGTAACCGACGAATGCCAGGGAGTATTTGTATTCGGTGTTTTCGCTGGTGCGCAGCAGGCGCATGCCTAACACATCGGTATAGAAGCTGATTGCGCGTTGCAGATCGCCAACACGAAGCATGGTATGGAGTAAACGCATAGGTTCCTCTTTATTTGCAGGATGAGAATTATCGGTTCAAGCCTAACTGATAGAGACCATTTTGTCTGTAAAACGACGCTCAGTTGCTGAAGGCCTGACCAAAAAAAGCAGCAGAAGGAGGGCCTCTTCTGCTGCAAGGATGGTGTTACTCTTTTTTAATCATTACAACGTCGGGTAGTCGGTATAACCCTGAGCACCGCCGCCGTAGAAGGTTTCTGGTTGTGGATCGTTAAGCGGAGCGTGGGATCTCAGGCGTTCAACCAGATCCGGGTTAGCGATATAGCTGCGACCGAAAGCCACGGCGTCGATGTAACCTTTTTCGATAAGTTCTTCGCCTTTCTCAGCGGTATAAGCGCCGGCCCCGACAATCACGCCCTGATAATGAGCGCGGATCACCGCACGGAATTCAGCCGAGTAAGGTTTACCGCCTGCCCAGTCAGGTTCAGAAATATGCAGATAAGCGAGTTTACGTTTGTTCAGCTCATCCAGCAGATAGATAGCTGCCTGCTCCTGATCTTCACCGTTATCCAGCCCGTTAAACGGACCCATTGGTGAAATACGGATACCCACACGGTCTGCGCCGATAGCGCCGATAGCGGCATCGACCACTTCCAGCGTCAGGCGGGTACGGTTTTCAATGCTGCCGCCGTATTCGTCTTCACGCAGGTTAGATGCCGGAGACATGAACTGGTGCAACAGGTAACCGTGCGCCGCATGCAGCTCAATGTAATCAAAACCAGCCTCTGCAGAACATTCTGCCGCGTGGCGGAAATCGTTGATGATCCCCGGGATTTCGCTCAGTTCAAGCGCGCGCGGTGTCGGGCAATCGACACGAATGGCGTGGCCTTGCTCATCGCGCAGGCTGGTGCGGGTTTCAGGATTCACAGCAGAAGGCGCAACCGGCGTCTGGTTATCCGGCTGAACGCTGTTATGAGAAATTCGGCCCGTGTGCCAAAGCTGAACCGCAATGTGGCCATTTTTCTGATGCACACCTGCGACGATTTTTTTCCACGCAGCCACTTGTTCTGGCGTGTGCAGACCCGGCGCACCGGCATAGCCTTTCGCCTGGAAGGAAACCTGAGTAGCTTCGGTAATGATCAGGCCGGAACTGTGGCGCTGCGCGTAATATTCGCCCATCAGCGGGGTAGGGATGTCACCCGGTTCGATGCTGCGCAGGCGGGTAAGGGGCGCCATAAAAACACGGTTAGGCAATGTATTTTTGCCGACAACAATGGGGGTGAAAAGCTTGGTCATTTCAATAACTCCGGATTTAATGGACTGATCGTTATGGCATTAAGGAACATAATTCCCGCTACACGATCGTTTCGCAATGCCTCTTTCTATCGTATCTGGCCTCTGCCTGACTACGCGCCCTGTGCCTTTTTGCAGATCCTCTTGCAGGATGAACAGAAAACGTCTTGAATAAAAGTTCACCGTTATTTACGGAGGACGCGTGGCCCAGCAACTTGAGTTTTTCGAAATCCCCAGTCCGTGCCGTGGCATATGTCAGGCCGATGAACGCGGTTATTGTCGCGGTTGCCTGCGCAGCCGTGAGGAACGTTTCGGCTGGATGAAAATGACGGATACGGAAAAGCGCCATGTTCTGCGGTTATGCCAGCAGCGTCTTTTACGTCAGCAGCGGGCCGGAAAGCAACCCGACGAACCTTTGCCGGAACAACCGGAATTGTTCTGATTTTTCATCCCGGCCGCCAGCGTCGTGACGGCTGTCTGCTTCTTTGTAATTCTTACGCCCCGCATCAATACAGCGCCGCAGGCGTTGTGTATTCTGTCGGTCGAAAATCAAAAACTTAAGGGATTCAAAATGGAAGCGCGTACCCTGATTTCTCCTCAAGGCCCAGTATTCTCAAAATTGATTTGCGGTTACTGGCGTCTGATGGAATGGAACATGACGCCGCAACAGATTCTGGCCTTCATGGAACAGCATATTGAGCTGGGCATCACCACGGCCGATCATGCGGATATTTACGGAGATTATCAGTGCGAAGCCGCGTTCGGCGAGGCTCTGCGACTCAAGCCTTCCCTTCGCGAAAAAATGCAACTGGTCAGTAAATGTGGCATAGCAACACGGGCCAATCCTGATAACAAAATCGGTCACTACATTACAGATACAAAGTACATCGTGGAACGTGCCGAGAAATCGCTAAGTAATCTGCATACCGATTATCTGGATTTGCTGCTGATCCATCGCCCGGATCCGCTGATGGATGCCGATGAAGTGGCTGAGGCATTCACGCAACTGCATAAAAGCGGCAAAGTAAAACATTTCGGCGTTTCTAACTTTACTCCGGCTCAGTTCAGCCTGTTGCAGTCACGCCTGCCGTTCCAGCTGGCGACGAATCAGGTGGAAATTTCCCCGATCCATCAGCCGGCGATCCTCGATGGCACCTTAGATCTCTGCCAGCAATTGCGTATTAAGCCGATGGCGTGGTCCTGCCTGGGTGGCGGTCGTTTGTTCAGCGACGCAGAGTTCCAGCCGCTGCGCGACGAACTTCAGGCGGTGGCAAACGAAATCGGTGCCGATACGATCGAACAGGTGGTTTACGCCTGGGTGATGCGTCTGCCATCTCAGCCTCTGCCGATTATCGGTTCGGGTAAAATTGAACGTGTGAAATCAGCCTGTAAATCATTGTCACTGGACATGACCCGTCAGCAATGGTTCCGCATTCGTAAAGCTGCTCTGGGCTACGACGTTCCTTAATCGCTTCTGCTTCAGGCTGCATATCCGCAGCCTGAAGCATTAAGCACAGAAAGGTCAGGCAGGTTTGGTGGCAGTGACCACCGGCGCTGCAGGACCCTCATCCGAAGAAATGGCTTGCTGCAATTGAGAAAGCGAGCAATAGAGACGCCAGATTACCCCTGCAAGTTCCCGCGCCGCCGGTTCAGGGTGATGCGCCAGTGAATTGCTCATCCGCAGTAGCTCCGTCAGCGTAGCATCCAGATTTTCGTGGCTGACCCCGCGTTCTGTCATGACGCCTTTCAGGCAATGAATACACACGTCACGCACCGCGGAAAGTGGATCCGAACGGGTTTCCCATTCACGTAACTGCCAGACAATGTGGCTGCAATTGAGCAGCACTACGCCCCAGCGCAGCAGCCAGGTGCGGGAGAGCTGATCTTTACTTTGACTGAGCTGATTCATCCGGTGGTAAATCAGCGATTCAAACTGGAAATGGCTTAGCGAAGGTTTGCGGCTGAGCTGATCCATAAAATCACGGCGCAGGGCGCGGATGATGCGGCGACTTTTACGTTTATCCGAACTTGGCCTCAGGACCTGAAACGCGATACCCGCCAGCATCACACCGGCAATCTTGGCCACGCCGTCGTTCATAAATGACTGATAGTCGAAATCCGGCGGGTTAGTGACCGCTAAAAACGATCCCATGAAGACAATCATTTGTCCCCACAAACCGGCGTAACGTTTGTACTGCAATTTCATCATCTGCATCGTGACCAGCATCGGCAGGAAGAAAGCGCAGAATACCCAAAAGTTGTCGATCTGAACCATCAGCCCGAACTTGAGCAGAAAACAGCCGACAAACAGTAAGCCCAGCGATTTAATTAACAGAGTGACGCTGCTGATAGGGGAGGCCGTCGAAGAATAAAGCACGCAACTGACAGCGGTCAGCGCCACCGCACCCGCGCCTGAATCCCACTGTGTGCTCATCCAGAAAGCGCAGCCAATCACAATACACAAAAAGGTGCGCAGTCCGTTATACGCGGCTTCCAGCGTGTCGGTGTGTTGCGCCAGATGGCTGATTTTGGGCGGCTGGAGTGTTTCAGCTTCCGCCACATTGGCGTTTTCCACACGGCGCAGCCAGCGTTCACTGCGCAGATACAGCCAGCAAAAGTCACGTAACCGCTGCCAGAATGCCTGATGACGAAAATCCGAGGTGTCATGAGGTTTAATATGCTGGAGAATTTTCGACAGTTTGTATTTATCAGTATCGGGCTTGCGCAATTCATCAAGCAAAACGCTCAGCACTTCAGTCAGGTTTTCCGGCGGAGTCGGCCAGTTAAGCAACATGCGGCGCAAGCTGGAAATATAACTGGTCATGCGCAACTGCTGATGAAGCAGATAATTGAGCACATTATTCTGACGACGCAGGCGGTAATGGCTCCAGACGGCCTGAATGCGTAACAGATTCATGGTCAGAATCTGCCCGATCAATCCTTCGTGCGAGGTGCGGATCTGGTCGGAGATTTCTGTGCGCCATAACAGCTGCGCATGTTCCAGTAACTGGGTATGCATTTTACGCAATGAGGTGAGCAGTGCGTCGCCGTCCGAGGTGCTGGGCAGCACCATCATCATAAAACCACCGCACAAAATACCGGTGACGACTTCTCCCACACGAGCCTGAGCGATATCAAAAATCTGCGTCGGATCTGTGACGTCTACCGTTGAGAACGCAATGATGGCTGCTGTATATCCCGCCAGAGCAAACGCGTAAGAAACGTTGTTCTGATAATGATTGGAGACATAAGTACAAATCCCCAGCCAGGCCGCGATGGCGAAAGTGAACAGCCACGGCTCGTTCAGACAATGTCCGGCAATAAATACCGCGCCCATGGCACCCAGCAAGCTGCCAATAATCCTGCCGATACTTTTACTGATGACGCCGCCCACGGTCGGGAAACTGACCACGGCGGCGGACGTCAGCGCCCAGTAAGGTTCGTCCATCTGGAATTCAAACGCGATATACAGCGCGAGTATCATCGCAATGGAGTTGCGCAAGGCATACCGCCATTGGCCGCCGGTGGCTTTTCCCCACGGGGTGTTTTTCCATTCGAGCCAGGAAAGATTCACGACGAAACCTTAATTACGCACGGAAATCGTACAGGTCGTTCCGGCCACCAGAACAACATGCTCTGGTACATTTTCAAGCTTAATTCTCACCGGTATTCTCTGCGCAAGACGAACCCAGGGTACATTCGGTTTTACGTTCATCAGTAAATCTTCCTGGGTATCCAGGCTCTGGTCATAAATCGCACGGCCAATACTTTCGACGCGACCCTGCAACGGAATATTGCCGTTAAAGAGGGTAATATCCGCCATATTTCCTTCGCGAATATTTTTGAGTTTGGTTTCTTCGAAATATCCGAGAACATAAAACGAATGGATATCCACCAGCCCGACCAGCGGCGTACCGGTGGTAGCATAGTTGCCTCTGCGGGTTTGCAGATTGGTGATATAACCGTCAGTCGGCGCGACAATAGTGGTTTTGCTCAGATTCCACTTCGCCTGTTCTAATGACGCCTGCGCAGCCTGATATTGTGCCTGCATCGCTTTGGCGCTGATATTTGATTCATCTAAGGATTCAGCGGAAATAACGTTGGTGCCGAGGCCGCGACGTCGTTGGGCTTCATGATTGGCTTTGGCTAAATCAGCTGCCGCTTTCGCCACTTCAGCTTCGGCATTAGCGACGGCGATTTTAAACGGCACAGGATCGAGACTGAACAGGGGATCGCCACTTTTAACAAACTGATTGTCGTGGATATTTATTGCTGTGATCCGCCCGGAGACTTCCGGTGTGATATCCACAATTTCGGCGCGTACTTTGCCATCCCGCGTCCACGGCGACTGCATATAATAATTCCACATCCACCAACCGGCGCAAATTGCGACGGCGAAAACCAGCACTGTCGAGAAATATTTGAGGGTCTTGAATTTCATTTCAGAGGTTCACCATAAGTATCAGTGCGGCACAAATAGAGATAACGAAAAGAGATAAATCCATCAGGGTGGGATGCCAGACTTCACCAGAATAAATCCAGTCGCGCAGCAGTCGGTGTATCAGAAGCCAGAATACCAGCCCCAGTAAAAGCGCTTTGAACATCGGGGGGAAATAAAGTGAGGCACCCAGGACCAGATCCGGTAGCGGGAAGCCTGAGTGAAACATTTGCGCATTCACAATATTAATCTCTGCCGGTGATTGTGTTATAAACAAGATTAAATCTGAAAGCGGAGATTCCGCTCCCGGATGCAATAGTACCTACCATTATATATAGAATTGTAATTTCTCGATTAAAGTTCCTAAAACTAAGCTAAACTCTGGGGAGTTATCTTAGCATGCTAATTATAAGGAGGGGATAATTGGAATCGAATCTGGGGTCAGATCTAGCACGATTAGTTCGTGCCTGGCGTGCGTTGATTGACGATCGGTTAAAGCCGTTGGAACTCACGCAAACACACTGGGTAACACTGCACAATATCAACATGTTGCCTCCGGAGCAGTCTCAAATTCAGCTGGCAAAAGCCATCGGAATTGAGCAGCCGTCTCTGGTGCGTACACTGGATCAACTGGAAGAAAAGAAACTGATTACCCGTCAGACTTGTGCGAGCGATCGCCGTGCTAAGCGCATCAAGCTGACTGAAGAAGCCGCGCCAATCATTAATGAAATGGAGTCGGTTATCGATTCCACGCGCAAAGAAATTTTGTCTGGCATGTCTTCTTCAGAAATCGAACAACTGGGCGGGATGTTATCCCGGCTGGAAAAAAATATTGCTGCATTGCAAAGCAAATCATAAGAACAGGTTTTTATCTATTTTTGTCACACAGCGTCATATTTGCTCTACACAAAAAAAACCGAAGCCAGTGGCTTCGGTTTTTTGTTTGCGCTTCAGTTATTTGCCAGCAGTATGCATCAGGCGCTTGGGGAAACGGTAATGGTGCTGCCGCTGCTCGCCATGCTGACACGCTGACCTACGCTGAATTTGGTCGCGCCAGCTTTCTGGACAACCTGAATAGTTGTGCCGTCATCACGACGAATTTGCAGTTCTACACCGTTAGAACGGTTAAGAGAACTCTGCACGCCCTGACCTGCGACGCCACCGGCAACTGCGCCTGCAGCCGTTGCCAGACTACGACCCGTACCGCCGCCAACCGTGTTACCCAGGAAACCACCCAGAACTGCACCACCGAGTGCGCCGACGATGTTTGAATCATCGCCGCCCTGGATTTGTACCGCACGTGTAGAAACGATAGTCCCGTAGGTCACTTGTTGAATTTGTTTCGCCTGAGACGAGGAGTAAACGTCGCCAGACAGTGAGTTATCGCTGACGCAGCCAGTAAGAGAAATGCCAGCAAGTGCGACGACGAGTAAACGCTTAATCATAAATAGCTCCTTTTTTATGCTGCTGTACGGCTTTCAGACTAGCCACAACAACAGAGAAAAAACAGTACACAGTTCAACATCAGTGTCGAGGGTGGTCGTATACCATAGTTACTTCACTTTCTCCAAGTATACAGGAGGCGTGTTCAACTAATAATAAACGCAGGTTTAAGTTTTAGACAGCAGTGAGTGCGATCAAATATCTTCACCCTGAATGTTGTTATTGGCCGATTTATCGCCAGTCTGTTTTTAAAAAATAAAATTCTTAACAAGAAAAACACGAAGCCATCACAGGGTGTAATAAAAACTGAGTAACTCATGGCGCAATGCTTCCTATACCGATTACTCTGTCACTATTACTTTTTGTCGGATGTTTTCCGGGAGTTGAGGATGTTATCTATGAAGTCAGGTCGTTATATCGGCGTGATGTCCGGCACCAGTCTTGATGGCGTGGATGTTGTGCTGGCTGCCATCGACGAGCGTCTGGTCGCGCAACAGGCCAGCTACTCGCATCCCATTCCCATTGCATTGAAAAACGCTATTCTTGGCATGTGCCAGGGACAGCAGGTGACGCTGGAAGAGGTAGGCAAGCTCGATACTCAGCTGGGGATATTATTTGGTGAGGCCATTTTAGGGCTGCTGAAAAGTGCCGATATTTCACCGGAAGAAGTCACCGCGATTGGCTGCCACGGGCAAACGGTCTGGCATCAGCCTAAAGGTGATACCACGTTTTCTATGCAACTGGGCGATAACAACCGCATTGCTGCCATGACCGGCATTACTACTGTCGGAGATTTCCGCCGTCGCGATATGGCGTGGGGCGGGCAGGGTGCGCCGCTGGTTCCGGCCTTCCATCAGGCCCTGCTGTCTGATCCGGCTGAGCGCAGAATGATCCTTAATATCGGCGGCATTGCGAATCTTTCAATGCTACTGCCGGGACAGCCGGTGCGCGGCTACGACACCGGGCCGGGCAATATGCTGATGGATGCGTGGATCTGGCGTCATAAAGCGCAGCCTTATGATAAAGGCGCGGAGTGGGCGAATGAGGGACGGGTGAATTTACGTCTGTTGCAGCAAATGTTGTCCGCCCCGTACTTTGCTGAACCGGCACCAAAAAGCACCGGTCGTGAATACTTCAATATGGCGTGGCTGGAAAAGCAGCTGGCGCGTGCAGTCGAAACTTCTCCGGCCGATGTGCAGGCCACGCTGGCTGAGCTCACGGCAGTCAGTATCGCCGAGCAGGTTCAATTAGCTGGCGGATGCGACCGTCTGATGGTCTGTGGCGGTGGTGCGCGTAATCCTCTGCTAATGACGCGCATGTCAGCCATGCTGCCGGGCACGGAAGTGTGTACCACGGATTCCTGCGGGATCAGCGGTGATGATATGGAAGCACTGGCGTTTGCCTGGCTGGCGTTCAGAACCTTATCGGGTCAGTCGGGTAATCTGCCTTCCGTCACAGGTGCCAGCCGCGAAACTTTGCTCGGGGCGATTTATCCGGTGGTTTCAACCCGTGCCTGACGCGTTCTCGGTTTTATCTCAATGTGTTGTGCAACCTGTCATGGTACATAACAGATAAACCGAGAACACTCAGGGAGTTCAGAATGAAAAAGGCGATCATCGCTTCTCTTGCAGGATTAACGCTGGCCGGATGTAGCCAGTTCAGTCACCAGACCGAAAGCCCGACGCAGGAACTGCACTATCAGTGCGGGACATTGCCGCTGACCGTCACGCTGGATAAACCGGCACAGCAGGTCAATATGGTGATGGACGGCGAGCAGTTGAAACTGAAACAAGTTGAGGCAGCTTCCGGCACGAAATACAGCGATGGCCGTTACACGTTCTGGTCGAAAGGTAATCAGGCTTTCGTCCAGCGTGGTGAAAACGTCATCATCGACGATTGCATTCAAAAATAAACCTACCTGTCATACTTTGAACTGCAAATGCGTTGGCTGCGTTTGCTCACCCCGGTCACAGAGTTATCTATGCTCCGGGGATCCCCTCACTTGCCGCCTTTTTGCATCTCGAATTACTTTGGGTAGCTTCTTTTTTCATAATTTCTCTTTTCAAACCCCGCGTCAGGAACGTTGAGATCCTGACGCGGCGGGTGCACAATGCGTCTACCTTCCTTTGATACGCAATTGATCCATATGGCTGATAATAAAGAATTTGATATTGCGGACTCGCGCCGTGAATACACCCGGGGCGGATTACGTCGCGCTGATTTAACGCCGGAACCGCTGCCGCTGTTTGAGCGCTGGCTGAAACAGGCGTGTGATGCCCGTCTGGCCGATCCGACGGCGATGGTTGTCGCGACGGTGGATGAAAACGGACAGCCTTTCCAGCGCATTGTGCTGCTCAAACATTATGATGAAAAAGGGCTGGTGTTTTACACCAACCTCGGCAGCCGTAAGGCGCAGCAGCTGGCGGGCAATTCCCGTATCAGCCTGTTATTCCCCTGGCATATGCTCGACAGACAAGTCAACGTTCTCGGTCAGGCAGAGCGTTTATCCACGCTGGAAGTCATGAAATACTTCACCAGTCGTCCGAAAGACAGCCAGATTGGCGCATGGGTTTCTCAGCAATCCACCCGCATTTCGGCGCGTGGCGTGCTGGAAAGTAAATTCCTCGAACTGAAACAGAAATTCAGTAATGGTGAAGTGCCGTTGCCAAGTTTCTGGGGTGGTTTTCGCGTCAAAGTGGATTCAATGGAATTCTGGCAGGGCGGTGAACATCGTCTGCACGACCGGTTCATTTATCAGCGTGATGAAGCTGAGACAGAAACTGGCTGGAAAATAGACCGCCTCGCACCTTAACCACGAAAAAACACGCGATTCCCTAGCGCTCGGGCGACGAGCGCTTTATTCTATGTCGTTCCCCGAAAGGTGAGAGAAAGGGCACATGCGCGGCATGATGTCAGACATGAATCTGCACACATTCAGTACATATTTCTAAGTACAAACAAACGGAGTCTTTGATGGCGAGCAGCAACCTGATTAAACAACTGCAAGAGCGGGGCCTCATTGCCCAGGTAACGGATGAAGAAGCGTTAGCAGAGCGACTGGCGCAAGGGCCAATTGCACTCTATTGCGGTTTCGATCCTACCG
This sequence comes from Rahnella sp. ATs2, assembly GCF_051851855.1. Lineage (NCBI taxonomy): Bacteria > Pseudomonadati > Pseudomonadota > Gammaproteobacteria > Enterobacterales > Yersiniaceae > Rahnella > Rahnella sp. ATs2. Next base: position 81,742 of record NZ_JBLYPL010000019.1, read on the forward strand.
CAGACAGCTTGCATTTGGGACATCTGGTGCCTTTGCTTTGCCTGAAACGCTTCCAGCTGAACGGCCACAAGCCAGTGGCGCTGGTCGGTGGCGCAACCGGCCTTATCGGTGACCCAAGCTTTAAAGCGACCGAGCGTAAGCTGAACACCAATGAAACCGTGAATGAGTGGGTGGAAAAAATCCGTCAGCAGGTTTCTCCGTTCCTGGATTTCAGCTGTGGCGATAACAGCGCAATCACCGCCAACAACTACGACTGGTTCGGCGGCATGAACGTGCTGACCTTCCTGCGTGATATCGGTAAACACTTCTCTGTTAACCAGATGATCAACAAAGAAGCGGTGAAACAGCGTCTGAACCGCGATGACAGCGGCATCTCCTTTACCGAATTCTCTTACAACCTGCTGCAAGGTTATGATTTTGCGTCCCTTTACGATTTGCACAAAGTTGAGCTGCAAATCGGTGGTTCCGACCAGTGGGGGAACATCACCTCAGGTATCGACCTGACCCGTCGTCTGCACCAGAAACAAGTGTTCGGCCTGACCGTTCCGCTGATCACCAAATCTGATGGTACCAAATTCGGTAAGACCGAAGGCGGCGCAGTCTGGCTGGATCCTAAGAAAACCAGCCCGTACAAATTCTACCAGTTCTGGATCAACACAGCGGATGCCGACGTTTACCGCTTCCTGAAGTTCTTCACCTTCATGAGCATTGAAGACATCAATGCGCTGGAAGAAGAAGACAAAACCAGCGGCAAAGCGCCTCGCGCGCAGTACGTTCTGGCGGAAGAAGTAACCGGTATGGTTCACGGCGCAGAAGGTCTGGCGGCAGCGAAACGTATCACGCAGAGCCTGTTCTCCGGTTCCCTGAGTGAAATGACAGAAGTCGATTTCGGTCAGCTGGCGCAGGACGGCCTGGAACTGTTTGAAGTACCACGCGACACAGACCTGCAACAGGCTCTGGTGATTGCAGGTATGGCGCCGTCGAAAGGTCAGGCGCGTACCATGATTTCTTCCAACGCGGTTTCCGTAAACGGCGAAAAACAGACTGACACTGAATACAACTTCACTGACAGCGATCGTCTGTTTGGTCGTTATACCTTGCTGCGTCGCGGTAAAAAGAACTACACCCTGTTGCTCTGGGCATAAGTTTTAGGCAAGCATAACGGGGGGCCGAATGGCCTCCCGTTTTTGTTCACTGATATCAGTTATTCCGCCATCTCCCGATGACGTTGCAATCGGAAATTCCTCATGAAAAGCATTCTTTCTATCCAGTCACACACGGTTTTTGGTCACGCGGGTAACAGCGCGGCGGAATTCCCTATGCGTCGTATGGGCGCAAACGTTTGGCCGCTGAATACCGTTCAGTTCTCCAATCATACTCAGTATGGTCACTGGACTGGCTGTGTAATGCCCGCCACACATCTGACGGAAATCGCGCAGGGGATTGCGGAGATTGACCGTCTGAAGGATTGTGATGCGGTGCTGAGTGGCTATATAGGCTCGCCGGAGCAGGGACAGAGCATTCTGGAGATTGTCCGCCTGGTGAAAGCGGCGAATCCGGATGCCTGGTATTTTTGCGACCCGGTCATGGGGCATCCTGAAAAGGGCTGTATCGTGGCACCGGGCGTTGCCGAGTTCCATTGCAATCAGGCGCTGGTTAACTGCGACATTATTGCCCCGAACCTGCTGGAGCTGGAATTACTCAGCGGCCATGCGGTGGCAAGTGTTGAAGAAGCGGTGGCGACGGCGCGTGAACTTATCAGCAAAGGCCCGAAAATTGTGCTGGTGAAACATTTAAGCCGTGCCGGTTATCACAGCGATCGCTTTGAAATGCTGCTGGTAACCGCGGATGAAGCCTGGCATATCGACCGCCCGCTGGTTGATTTTGGCGTGCGTCAGCCGGTCGGTGTCGGTGACCTGACCAGCGGTTTGCTGCTGGTCAATCTGCTCAAAGGCGAAGCGCTGGATAAAGCGCTGGAACACGTCACTGCGGCGGTTTACGAAGTGATGCTGACCACTCACGCGATGGGTGAGTATGAGCTGCAAATCGTGGCGGCGCAGGACAAAATGGTCAAACCAGAGCACCATTTCCCGGCGGTCAAACTCTAGATTTTACCGCCATAAAAAACGCCCCGTGCTTTAAGAACCGGGGCGTTTTTTATTTATGCCTGTCTGTACAGACCTGTCAGGCGCAGGAAATTACTTCAGGCCTTCCGCCGTCAGCGCAGCATCAACGGCAGGGCGCGCAGCCACACGATCCAGATACGCATTGAGTTCGGTCAGTGCGCTCAGGTCAAACTTCAGTGCTTTTGCCCAACCCATCACGGTGAACAGATACGCATCCGCCACGCTGAAACGGGCACCCAGCAGGAACTGATTGTCTTTCAGTGATTCATTCACGTAAGCAAATTTTTTGCTCAGTGCTTCGCGGGTCACGGCTTTAAAATCATCCGGCGTTTTTGGATTGAACAGCGGAGAGAAGCCTTTATGCAGCTCAGTCGCAATATAGTTCAGCCATTCCAGCGCATGATAGCGAGCCAGCGTACCTTGTTCCGGCATCAGCTGACGATCAGGCTTTTGATCGGCCAGATACTGCACGATAGCTACGCCTTCGGTGAGAATGCTGCCATCATTGAGCAACAGTGTCGGGACCTGCCCTTTCGGGTTCACTGCGAGGAAGTCATCACCGGTTTCGGTTTTCTTGGTCGCCAGATCAACTTTTTCAATGCTGAAGTCCAGACCTGCTTCACGAAGGACGATGTGCGGGGAGAGGGAACAGGCACCGGATTTATAATACAGTTTCATAAACACTCCATTGGATGAGCAACCCGCCTGATCCCATAAAACACAAGGGTTTCACGGGACAGCGATTCGGCTATATAAAAACTGCTTCTATCCTAGAACCGGCGGGAGCAAATGTCAGTGTTTTAATTGTGACAGTGAGCCTGACTGCTCATATTCTGCTGAACCTTGGGCTCTTAACGTGAATGCTGATTCAGGAAATCACGGACGGCCACTTCAACATTTTCCGGCGCAGGGAGCATCGGTGAACGCAGCTCATTTTTCATCAGGCCGTCGAGTGATAAGGCGTATTTGATCGCCGCCGGATTCGGCGCAGAGAACATCAGCCGGATCATTGGCAGCAGGCCGAAAAATGTTTTACGCGCCGCTGCAATATCCTGCTGTTTGAACTGACGGATAAGCTGAACAAACTCTTCCGGAAAAATATGCGAAGAAGCGGCAATGGCACCGGCGCCGCCCAGACTCAGCGTCGAGAAAATCTGCACGTCTTCACCGCACAGCACATCCAGTTCCCCGTCAGCGAGCAGTGAAAGCGTCAGATCAATGCTGCCGCCGCAATCTTTGACTGCACTGATTTGCGGATGTTTAGCCAGCTGGCGGAATGTTTCCAGCTCCATCTGCACGCCGGTACGGTAAGGAATATTGTAAAGCACCACCGGCACGGTGGAATGGTCGGCAATCTCAGTAAACCAGGCCACCAGTGCGGCCTGAGAAGGGCGGATATAATAAGGTGTGGGGATCAGAAGGCCTGCGACAGGGCGCTGAAGGATCGCATCCTGCATTTCGCGGATAACCGGCATGTGGGTGCCGGAAAGCCCCATAATGATCTGATGGCCGGGTACCACTTCCAGCGCGGCATCCAGAACCTGAAGCTGTTCTTCTTTGGTGAGCATCGGCGCTTCGCCGGTGGTTCCGCAGACGACAACGCCATCAACGCCCCGTTTGAGCAGCCGGGTGCACAGAGATTTCAGTGCAGTAAAGTCGATCTCACCCTCATGGAAAGGTGTGACCAGCGGGACCCAGATACCTGAAAACGATGACATGATGTATTTCCTTAAACGGCGTGATTTATCAGCCTCGGATCATGTCAGTAAAACAGGGACGAGCGCCAATTGAATGAATTAATAAGGTGTTTTGAGTTATCTATGAAGCTTATGTATCAGCGTTTCAGATACTGGCTGACATATTCATTTCAGTCGTCAGCAACGTTGATAATACCTCAACCGGTACCGGCCTTGAGAAAAGATATCCCTGCAGATGCGAGCAACCCGCTGATACTAAAAAGGATTTTTGAAGCTGGTTTTCCACACCTTCGGCGATCACATTGAGATGCATTTTATTGCCGAGCTGGGAGACGGCAGAAACGATGGCGGCGGTATCGTTCACTTCTGTGACGTACTGCACAAACGAACGGTCGATTTTTACGCTGTCCACCGAGATATCTTTCAGCAAACTGAGACTGGAATAACCCGTACCGAAATCATCGAGCGAAATTTTCACACCGGCTTTGCGCAGTTTCGCCAGATGACTGAGACTGGTGGCATTGGCGTTCATCACTGATGTTTCTGTCAGCTCGAGTTCCAGACGTGAAGGCGGGAAGTTTTCTTCTGCAAGAACGGCCAGAATTCGCGGCCCGAAATCGGGTTCTCCCAGTTGTACTGCGGAGACGTTAATCGCCAGATTCAACTGGCCGAAGTTCTTAATATCGCGGCAGGCCTGGCGCAGCACGATTTCTCCGAGCTGTATCACCAGTCCGGTTTCTTCTGCCAGAGCAATAAACTGCACCGGCGAGACCTGCCCGAGCACCCCGTGATTCCAGCGGGCGAGCGCTTCCACGCAAACGACCTTTTCATCACGACTGCGCAAAATCGGCTGATATACGCAGGAAAGATCGCCTTCTTTGGCCAGCGATTCTGCCAGCGCTTTCACCATAATGCGTTTACTGACGCTGCTGGCATCCAGCAATTCAGAATAAAATGAGAACATATTCTTGCCGCGTTGCTTGGCTTCCAGCAGCGCGGTATTCCCGCGGCGCATAATTTCACCGGCAGTAATATTTTCAGCGCCAAACATCACGATACCGAAAGAAATCGTCATCATCGGGTTAGCGCGCGTCAGCGTGAAAGGCTGGCGCATCATCACCAGAATTTCCAGCGCCAGATTGTTGGCTATTTCGCTGGTCGGATTATTACGCAAAATAATAGAGAACTCATCGCCGCCGATGCGTGAAACCGTTCCGCTGCTACCGACTTCATTACGCAAACGTTGGCCGAATTCACACAAAATCGCATCACCGGCCTGATAACCATAGGTATCGTTGATGTAATTGAAATCATTAAGATTAAGCAGGATAAGCGCGTAGGGTTCAGGGCGATACATCCGCTGCGCCGCAATCTGGCTGAGTTCTTCACTTAACGCCGTGCGGTTAGGCAGGCCGGTCAGGACATCATGGCGGGCAAGATAACGGATTTGTGCTTCGGAACTGCGCAGCAGGGAGATATCCATAATGGAGGTCAGAATAAAATGCCGTGTCTCAAGCGTGACGCGTGACTTACGTACCAGCACATTGCGCCGCTTTCCTGAAGGATCTACCAGCGTTTCTTCGTTAACTGTTTTTTCTCCGGTTTCCAGCACTTCGATATCACGTTCTCGCTGACGGGCAGCCTGTTCGGGTTCGGTAAAAAAGGAAACATCCTGACCAATCAACTCTTCACGCGGACGCCCATAAAACTCACTGGCTTTCTGATTGAGAAATACCAACTTACGGCTGTCGTCTTTCAGCACCGTTGCCTCGGGAAGCGCATCAAGAACTGCCTGGCATATCGCAATATCAGTAAGCATGAATTAACTACCCCGAGCAGAATATGAGTGTGATGTGGCGCAATGTTTAAGCCGGTAACTCATCAGGTTATTTTTGCAATTATTACTCACAATTGGATGAGAATATTACCGTTGTTTTTAAATTCTAAAATTCAATCGGTTATCATGCCCTAAGTAAGGTATTCGATATTTTGTTCGGGTGAATAACGATCAACTCAGCTCGATGCGGTTTTTACCGGCAGATTTAGCCCGATACAAAGCATGATCTGCCTGGATTAATAAATGCGAGATTGAGTCCTGATCGGGTTCACTAAAAGCCATTCCTACGCTGACCGTCATAGGAATATTATGCTGCGAATTCTGCGCCAGCTGAGAACGAATATTCTCTGCCATGCGTATTGCCTGTTCCCTCGGGCGGGTAGTCAGGCAGGCAAATTCTTCTCCGCCAATACGGGCAAAAATATCTTTTTGCTCCAGGGAAGAATTCACCACATTGCAAAAGAATACCAGGGCCGAATCGCCGCCGGCATGGCCATACTGGTCGTTGATCCGTTTGAAATTATCCAGATCAAATAAAATTAGCTGCACAGGAAAAGTATTGTTCTTACGCTTGCGGATAAGCTCATTACCGCGCTCAAGAAACGCCCTGCGGTTGCCCACGCCTGTCAGCGGATCAGACAACGAGGCCTGTTTATAACCCAGCTGACCGCGCTCATACACCATGGCCAAAATAATGAAAGACAGGCAGATAGCGTACAAAATCGCTTCAAAAATCAGTATAGCGAAGAAACCGCTGCTATGACCGCCCGCCATCTCAGCATACGGCAAGCCGTTATCAAAGAAAGGACGCGCCAGATAGAAACAGGCGTGGAAAAAACTCAGCGGCAGCGCGGGCCAGTAAGTCACATGCAGTTGCCTGCGCGCATGCCAAAGCTCCAGTGTCGTCAGCAGGGTATAAGCCGCCGTTAACAATGAGGTCAGGAAAATCCTCTGCTCCAGACTGTGGTAAAAGGCCGGGTACAGACAGAGCAGGAGCCAGATAAGGGGCCCGGAGAAGACTACCGGCAGTAATACCCTGCGGCCAGTAAACATTCTTAATGCGGCCCACATCATTCCGTAACAGAGCAAAATCATCATGTTACTGAAGACCACGGGAATAATTTCGCTCACCCCTGAACGCATACTGCTGAGCAAAGTGCCTGCGGTAGAAAATGCCAGCATCAGGGCAGTGAGCCCGAGTGTCGGATCTCTGCGACCCCCGATCCATGCGAACAGCATGACGGCAGTGAGCAGGATGAGAATAAAAAGCTCAAATATAAATAACGTGTAAACGTCGAGATGCATAAATTTTATAATTTGTTATTTGCGGGTATGCCTGAGGTTATTTTGACTGATTATCCGCACAGGACAGAAACACTTTTATCAAATTTAGGAATTTCTTTATGGTGGGAATGCTTAAACGAGACAAAGGGGCAGGGAAAACGATCAGGGATGTTTTTTAGTGCCGAATTTTTGATCCCATTCACGACGATAACTGCGGGATTGTTTGCGGCCTTTAAGCCACAGGACAGTACAGACGATGCAAACGCCGGCTGAGAAAACGATATTACGCATGTCCTGATCATAAAAAATAACCAGAACGCAATCGAGGGCGGCCACGATGGCAAACCATTTGTGCATGTGCGATTGCCTGCGGGTTTCCGCATTCATACGCTTGAGCTGACGTCCTTCATCCAGGACCTTTCTTTTTTCCATGGGCATTTCCTGGCGACGGTTGGGTGAAAATGGATCGTGTTTTTTTAAGAATAGCAAATCACGAAAGCGAGGATCTTCAACACGATATTAACCGATCCCAAAATAATTATCGCGGATAACCTGACATATCAATTGGCCGATTAGCGACCTTTACTCCCTGATTTTACAAAACTTTGCGCCAGTTATACCGCCTTCGAAAATATAAGAATCCCGGAAAAAAGTATTGCCAATTGCTGTTACGCATTGATTTATCAGTAGGAGGTAGATTATCGTTTCGGAATTATCTTAATTTTCGGTGAGAAAATGAGCGATTCATCTTCACGAAAGATAGTAGACGGTGCCAATATCTATCAGGATTTCGAGACCCGTTTCTATGAATGGGAAGACGGGATGTCCAGTGCAGGCTTCAAGCTTGAGCTGCCCGATCGTCACAGGGATGAATTTGACTGGGGTGTCACCGGATACAATTTCGGGCGTGTGATCGGCGGCGTTCTGACCGTCAGCGAGCACGACATTAACCGTCAGTATGGCAATCTGTTTTCCATGCCCGATCACATCGTCATTTTCATCATTATCATCGGCGGAATGGAATGCCAGTGTTTTGGTGAGCGTTTCACGCTGACTCAGGGCGATATCCTGATTCAGGATATGTCGCAGCCGATCAAAATTCACGTTTATCCGGGTGATCAGAAACCGCGTCTTGGCTCCTACCAGTACATTATTATGCCCAAACACAGCCTGCATTTTAATGTCGATATCGCGTCCCTGCACGGCAAGCGCATTCCAGCAACGTCGCCGGTCAACATCATTCTGCGCAATCATTTTGCCACGATGGTACAGGTGTTTGATCAGATGACCGATCAGGAGGTTCTGAGCACCGGCGAAGGTGCGGCGTCCGTTTTCCTGCAAACTCTGCATCTGGTTGCGGGTAAGAAAGTTGAGCATCCGTTTGAGCAAAGTGCTCGTCTGGAGCGCATTTGTCTGTACATCGAAAAACACCTCAGTCAGCCGGTGAGTGTCGATGTGCTGTGTAAAAACTTTGCCATCTCGCGTTCGGGTTTATACCGGCTATTTGAGCCACTGGGTGGCATTGCTCAGTTCATCCGCAGCCGCCGTCTGTTACTCGCAAAACGTTTGCTGCGTACATCATCAATGTCTGATCAGAGCCTGGCCGTCATCGCCCGTCAGTGCGGGCTTGAACCGGGTGCGCTCCGCCGTTACTTCCTTGAGTTCTATGGCGCCACGCCGTCAGAAATGCGGCAGAAATACCGTCGTGACGCAGAACAATCTGATCAGGTCGATGCCACGCACGTGAATTGGGTAAGTTCGCTTTAACCGTTGATTTGCTGCTATTTGTGCAAATCCTGTTAATTGAATACGTTTTTTGTGATCTGTCACTATTCTGATTTTTGCCCGGCAAAGGCGGAATGAGAACCGGTTTTCCTTTTAAACGCAGTAGACTTGATGACATATTCACCCGTCATCACTGAGAGTACATTATGTTAGTCCCTCAACAGGCAGTTGATGAACAGGCTCGGCTTGCGATACTGGCTTCTCTGGGCATCTTAGATTCCCCCAGAATTGAGGAGATCGACCGTATCACCCGCATGGCTGCGCGCCAGTTTCAGGCCAAAGCCGTCGTTGTTTCACTGATTGACGCCGACCGGCAGTGGTTTTTGTCCCATACCGGCATTGATATTAATCAGTCCCCGCGCGATACCTCATTCTGCGGTCATACCATTCTTGAATCCGGCCCTCTGGTTGTCAGAGATGCCCGGCTGGATTTGCGGTTTCACGATAATCCCCTGGTTACCGGCGCGCCGCATATCGTGTTTTATGCCGGTTGTGCCCTGCATTCCCAGCAGGGCGTTGCACTGGGCGCGCTGTGCCTGATTGATGACCGGACGAGAGAGTGGAGCGAGGAAGACGGGCAAACGCTGCTGGACATGACCGCGCTGGTGCAAAGCTACATTTTTCATCTGGAAAACCGGCAGTACACGGCGCGCGTAGAGGATAATCTGGCGAAAAGCGAAGCCTTATTTGAGCAGACATTTGCTCATGCCGCCGTCGGTTTTTCTCTGGTCGGGCTTGACTGGCGCTGGCTGCGTATTAATCCTCAGGTATGTAACATGCTGGGCTATGGCGAATACCAGCTCCGCAGTTGCCTGCTTCATGACGTAACCCATCCTGAAGATCTCTATGCAGAAAATATTTTGATCCCACGTTTGCTCTCGGGTGAAATCAACAGTTTTAGCGTAGAGAAACTGCTTCAGCGATCCAATGGCAGCACGCTGTGGGTGACGCTAACCGCTTCTCTGGTGCGTAACGCAACCGGCGAGGCGCACCACTATATTGTGGTGATCAGCGACATCACTGAGCGTAAAAACATAGAACAAACGTTGTATTCGTTGCAGAGCGATCTGGAACGTCGGGTGGCTGCCCGCACCAATGAACTGCAGGTTGCGATGGATCAGTTGCATCAGGAAATTGCACAACGGCTGAACCGCGAGCGGGAACTGACGGAAAGTAAGAACCGGCTGCGGGCGATTACCGACAACATTCCGGCACTGATTTGCCATGTTGATGCGAATGAAGAATACATTTTTGTGAACCACTTTCATGCCAGCTGGTACGGCGTGGCCGAAGATAAAGTGCGTGGGCGGCAGGTGAAGGATTTGGTGGGGCATGAGACTTACCAGCAAATCGAGCCCTATATTCGCCAGGTGTTGCAAGGCGTCGCCGTCAGTTATGACATTGAGTTACCGGGTTATTCCCGTAACGGAAAAGGGGGCGTTTTGCACACCACGCTTATCCCCTGTGATGACAGCGGTCATGGCTACTATGGCCTTTCGACTGACATCAGCGAGATTAAAGAACTGCAGGCACAGCTGGAATTCGAGGCCAATCATGATTCGCTGACCGGACTTCCTAACCGGCGGGCATTCCAGCAATCCCTGATTTATGCGGCCAGACAACAAGAAAAAGCAGACAAAGACATAGCCTTACTTTTTTTAGACATTGATAACTTTAAAGCTTACAACGACACCTACGGGCACGAATTTGGCGATCTGATCCTGAAGTTTTTCGGACATACCTTGCGCGATAACCTGCGTTCACAGGACGTGGTTGCACGTCTGGCGGGGGATGAGTTTACAGTCCTGCTGGGCCATTTAGTGAATACGGAAAGCGACGTCAGCCGGATTTGTATCAGTCTGATGAACGCTTTCCGTGGTGTAGAACACGTGTCCGGGGTACCGGTTTCGCTGTCAGCCAGTATTGGCGTGGCGGTGGGGCGTGCGCGTCAGCCGTTGTTACCTGATACGCTGATGGCGCGCGCTGATGCCGCCATGTACCGTGCAAAACAGAGCGGGAAAGGGCGTTACTATCTCGGGTGAATCTTGAGGTGAATCCTGGAATAACTTTTGTCCATAAAAGCCCGGTCATAAAAACATGGCCAAAAAAAACGCCTCCCGGAGGAGGCGTTCGTCAACCATCGAAAAGACGTTCTGCGTTTACTGAGCAGCAGAAGCCAGTTCAGGTTGCTTTTCGTCAGTGTCGCGATCCAGCGTCATGCGGTGCAGCTTAGATGCAGTGACCAGCATCAGCACAGCAATCACAGCGGTCGCAATACCAATCTGCAGGAACACGTGGCTGTAAATTGCCAGAGAGGCGTGCGCGTCTTCAATGTCTGAAGGCACTGCCGTCAGGTTCGCCACATAGCCCGCGATAATCGCCGCTGCTGCGGTAGTCAGGAACCATGCGCCCATGATGAAGCCCATCAGACGCTGCGGTACCAGCTGTGCAACCATCGCCAGACCCAGACCGGAAATCATCAGCTCACCGATACTTTGCAGTGCATAGCTCAGCACCAGCCAGTTAACAGAAACGATACCCTGTTCATTAGCCAGACTTGCACCCCATGGCAGAACCAGGAACGCGCCTGAACACAACACCATACCAATGGCAAACTTGTGCGGCATAGGCATACGGTCGCCTACTTTGGTGTAAACAGCGGCCAGAATCGGGCTGGCAACCATGATCCAGAATGGGTTCAGAGCCTGGAACTGCTCAGGCTGGAAGCTGATACCCAGCAGGTCATGGCCGACGTTGTGAATAGCAAAGAAGTTCAGGGACGTCGGCATCTGGCTGTACAGCACGAAGAACACGACGGCTTCCATCATCAGCAGGAACGCCACAATCATCTTACGACGGGCAATACCCTTCATAGAGAAGGTTTCTTTCGCAAAGACAATAATGATACCCACAGAAACCACGCCCAGAACCATACGTGCGATAGTTTGGTTATGCAGCAACCAGCTGGACAGGAAGACCAGTGCAACCACACCGACCAGAACCATCAGCAGCTTTTTGAACTGCAGCGGGGCAAAGTCTGGTTTAGAACCCTGACGTTTTACCCATTTGCGGCAGAACATGAAGTTCACGATGGTGATCAGCATACCGACTACGCTCAGAGAGAACGCGACGCTCCAGCCATACTGCGCGGCAAGCCATGGCGTTGCCAGCATGGAGAAGAAAGAGCCGATATTGACCGACATGTAATACATGGTGAAAGCGCCATCAAGACGCGGGTCATCTTTTTCGTAGCAGGTAGAAAGCAATGAGGATGGATTTGCTTTAAACAAGCCACTACCGACGGCGATAGTCGCCATACCCAGATAAACCCAGAACACTTCGTGGCCGGAATAGGCAACGAAGGAATAACCTAACGCCAGAACTATCGCGCCGAGCACGATCACGCGTTTTGAGCCCAGAACTTTATCCCCTAACCAGCCGCCGATGGCCACGAAGCCGTAAACCAGCGCACTGAAAGAGGAGAACAGGGTGATGGAGTCAGCTTCACTCAGGCCAAGCATTTTGACCAGGTAAACTGCCATGATCCCTTGCAGGCCGTAATAACCGAAACGTTCCCACAATTCGATGGAGAAGATCAGATAAAACGCTTTTGGCTGTTTGAAGGCGTTCAGACTCACGCTTTCATTATTGGGTGTTTTGTTTGCAGTTGACACTCGTACCTCTGTTTATTCCTTCTGCCTGTGATAGAGCAGAAACGCATAAGTGGCGCGAAATAAGCACCCTTTGCATTGTTATAAGATGGGATGACGGCTGGTAATGTTCACTATCTTCGTAAATGAGGCAAGGAGTTTGACATATGCCGTTACATTTAACTTATCCGGCCTGATTAAACTGTGTTCGAAATGTTATGCAGAATTAACGTTTATGTTTTCTAAATAGACGATGTGAATATGTTGTATAAATAATATTCCACATTCTAAAATTGTTATTGTTTTTCTGAAAAAGTCTTAACTGGATTATTCACCCATTCAGCGGTGAATAAACAGTGAATACGTCTGGATTGTGACGCTATTTACGGGGTTTTATGAAACGGAAAAACAACGCTGCGCAGGTATTCAGAACGATGCATAGTCTAGTGTGATCTGCATCCCGTTTTAACACTAAATTTCCGATTGAAAATAAGATTAGTACGACTTGTGGCGGTTAGGGGGCGGGGGTATTTACATTTGGCTTGTCCGGCAGGGGAAAATCCTGCCGGACTGAAACGGAACAGCATGAAGGTAATCGCGGACTGGGCTTACCGGTTCAGGGTATCTCCCAGCGTCTGGATCAGACGGTTTGACCAGCTGAACAGCGCGGCAGTCAGCAGGATATCCAGAGATTGTGTTGCCGAATAACCGGCATCTGATAATCCGTGCAACTGGCGTGCATCAAAACGTTCCGGTGTGCGGGTCAGCGTAATAACGGCATCCAGCAGTGCGGCTTCTTTTCTGTCGGACAGCGTTTTCGACAATGCATCAACTGCATCGTCGCGATGATTTTCTTCGAACAGGGAACCGATAATGGCTTCGTTGCCGTTAGCTTCCAGATACAGACGACCGTGGATCCCTGCGCAATACAGGCAGCCATTTAACTGCGAGGTCGCCACGGCAGACAGTTCACGCCAGGCCGCTTTCGGGCGCTCACCGGCCTGCATCACGTGATTAAAGACGGCTGAGAATTCACTCAGCGCGTCGGCGTCATGCACCAGCAGCGTATAAAAAGATGAAGACCGCGCATCGGGCGCGATCAAATCCAGAACATCCTGCTGATGCTTGCTGGCAGTTTCTGGTGCCACTTCCGGCAGCCTTGATTTCCATTGCAGCATGGCCAGAGAAAATCCTTTCTGCTCGCAGCCTTCAGGCGCAGGGAAGCCGGGGAGCACGGCGGCGGCACGCCCGCGTAGACCATTCACAACGGCCAGCACTCGCGCCTGATAACTGACAAAACCGATCAGCTGCGTAAATGTCACAATATCCCGCGTACTGAATCCGACGTGGCTGAGCTGATCCAGCATGGACAGCGTGATAAGCGTAGGCTGAGTGGCGAGTAACCGGGCGAACTGAGTGATATGAGTCTGGCGGATATTACTTTCACGGGAGGCATCAGGGCTGGAGAGCGGGGCGAGGCGGGCGGCGTAGTGGCTACAAAGTGATTGTACGCCGGTCACCTGCGCAACGGTCAGCGCACTGCTCAGACGGTCATATAAAGAAAGCGTTTCTGTACGCGATACGCTGAGATTATCCGGGAAAAGCAACTCGTAGCAGGCGCGGGAAGCACGCAGAAGTTTCTGGCGTTCGTTGAGCAGCTGGCGAAGTGTCGGATCAAGCTGATTATCCAGCCCGAGCAGAAAGCGATCCTGAACTAACGCAGCATGGGGATCAAGCGGCAGGTGACCATACTGGCTGGATTGTGTTTCATGATACCAGCCGCTGTGCGCGGCCTTGCGTTGTTGTTCCATGAACGGGTCCTTTGCTTCAAGCCTGGCATCCAGGCAAATTATCAGACCCTATCCTTGCCGATACTGTTGTCGATATAAAATAATGTTAAGCGATAAATCATATCTAAAAGGAATAGAAAACGGCAAATATGCCAGAGGAACGGGTTTGGTCGCGAATTTCATCGGCAATTTATCCGATTGCAAAGATAAAAAACGGCGCCCGTTTAAGGCACCGTTTACTATTCAGTCAGTTAATCGCCGCTTCTGCTAGGCGCTAATTTCCATCGCGTCGCCAGGCATCTGCCGTGAGTGCTTCACCAAAGTGACTGGCGATCAGCCTTTTAGTCAGGTCATGCAGCGGTGCGGCCAGCACTTCGGCAGTATTGCCGCGCTCGACCACTTCACCTTCATGCATCACCAAAACCTGATCACTGATGTGTTTCATCATGCCAAGGTGCTGGGTGACATAGATGTATGAAATGCCTTGTTTTTCCTGCAACTCCAGCATCATGTTGATGATTTGCGAACGCATGGACATATCCAGAGACGCCAGCGCTTCATCGGCAACAATCACTTTGGGTTGCAGGATCAGTGCGCGCGCCAGGGCAATGCTCTGCTTCTGACCGGACGCCAGCATGTGCGGATAATAATTCGCGTGGTCCGGCAGCATACCGACCAGCCGCAGGGTCTGGTTGATGCGTTGTTCACGCTGCTGCGCGTCCATTTCACTGTTGAGGCGTAATGGCGCTTCGAGCAACTGACCAATTCTCTGACGTGGATTGAGCGATGTGCTGGGATCCTGAAAAATCATACGGATTTGCTGGCTGCGGAAACGGTAATCGCGAAACGCCAGGGGATGATCATCAATCAGAATTTCGCCGCCGCTTGGTTCAACCATGCCGGAGAGCATTTTCGCCAGTGTCGATTTCCCTGAGCCGTTTTCACCGATGATCGCCAGCGTTTGTTTTTCACGCAGGGTAAAGCTGACCGGTTTAACCGCATCCAGATTCATCCTGCGGAACAAACCGGTGCGATAACGGAACGTTTTGCTCAGATTACGGACTTCGAGCAGGGTTTCACCCATTATTGCTCCTCCATGTTCAGCGGGAAGTGGCAGGCGTAAGCATGTGTTTTTGCCAGACGCAGGCGCGGCGTTTCGATGCATTTTTTCTGCGCGTAAGGGCAGCGTGGCCCCAGACGACAGCCGATCGGCAGATGTTCCAGAGAAGGAATCGCCCCCGGCAGCGTATTCAGCCGGCTTTTATGTGGCAGGGAACGGCCAAAATCAGGCATCGCGCGGATCAGTGCCTGCGTGTAAGGATGATGCGGTGCAGACAGCAGTTCTTCACACGCCGCGCTCTCAACGGTCTGACCGCAATACAATACGTTTATGCGGTTCGCCCATTTACTCATCATTTGCAGGTCGTGGCTGATCAGCAAAATCGTGGTGTTATTGTTCTGATTCAGCCGGGACAGCAGGCGGAAAATCTGTGCCTGTGTGGTCGGCTCCATGGCATTTGTGGGCTCATCGGCAATCAGTAAACGCGGCTGATTCGCCAGGGCAATGGCGATCATCACTTTCTGGCATTCACCTTCAGTCAGTTCGTACGGATAACTGGCCATGATGTCTTTGTGATCTTTAATCCCCACGCGGTGCAGCAGCTCAATGGCGCGTTTTTTGCGCCACTTCCAGCGCTGATACCAGCGGCCTTTATAGGTCCAGCCGGGGATCGCCTGAATTAACTGACGGCCAATACTCTCGGAAGGATCGAGACAGGATTGTGGCTCCTGAAAAATCATCGACACGTTTTGCCCGACCAGTTTGCGTCGCTCGCGTGGCGACAGCTGCAACAGGTCGATGTTATCAAAGCGCATACGGTCTGCCGTCACGCGCCAGTTATCTTTGGTTACGCCGCAGATAGCTTTGGCAATCAGGCTTTTGCCTGAACCAGATTCACCCACCAGCCCGCGGATTTCACCGGCATTCAGCGTCATGCTGACGCGGTCAACCGCTTTGACCGGCCCGTCGGCAGTCATAAATTCAATGGTCAGATTGCGGATATCGAGTAAAGGCATTATTCCACTCCCGCATTAATCGCCCGACGCACACCGTCACCCAGCAGGTTGATCAGCAACACGCTGATGAGAATGGCGGCACCCGGCAGCATGACGGTCCACGGCGCGACATACACCAGTTCAAGTGAATCACCGAGCATAGCTCCCCATTCCGGAGAAGGTAATTGTGCGCCCAAATCCAGAAAGCCTAGTGCGGCAATATCCAGAATCGCCATCGACAAGGCGCGGGTAAATTCAGTTGCCAGCACCGCCACAATATTGGGCAATACGGCATAACGCAGAATCTGCCACGTCGATGCGCCGTCAAGACGTACCGCAACCACATATTCTTTTTCCAGCTCGTCATGTACCGCGCTGTAAATGGTGCGTGAAATGCGTGGCAACAGCGCCAGCCAGACGGCCAGCATCGCGTGCTCGAGTTTCGGGCCGATAAAGGCCACCACTACAATCGCCAGCAGCAGGGAAGGGATCGAAAGCAGCGTATCCAGAATATGGTTAAGAATGGCTGATTTCAGCCCGCGGGTGATCCCCGCCAGCACGCCAATAATAACGCCACACAGCGAGGCCGCGAGGGTAATCACCAGCGCACCACCGATAGTCGGTGCCGCACCTGTTAACATCCGGCTGAGTAAATCCCGCCCCAGATCGTCCGTGCCGAGGAAGAATGACACGTTGCCGTAGCGCGACCATGAAGGCGGCAGCAACTGGTAGCCGAGAAATTGCTGGTCGAGCGCGTAAGGCGCCAGCAGATGGCCGAAAATACACAAAAACAACAATCCGAGCACGCCATAAAAGCCGATCATTGACAGCGTGTCGCGATAGAAAATCCCCCACGTGTGGCGCAGCGGACTGGGTACTTGTTTTTCGCGGTATACATTATCGAAGGGCATACCATTCCTTATGTTTCAATGGATTCATCAATGCACCGAGAATGTCAGAAAGCACGTTAACCACAATCACCAGCGATCCGACCACCATCACGCCTGCGGAAATCGCGGCGTAGTCCTGCTGGCGGATAGCATTAATCAGCCAGCGGCCAATCCCCGGCCAGTTAAAGACCACTTCAGTGATCATCGCCAGCGTCAGCATGGTTGAAAATTGCAGACCGAGCTTAGGAATGATTGGCGGCAGCGCGTTGTGCAGCACATGACGGCGGATAATCGTAAACCGTGACAAACCGCGCGTGGCGGCGGCTTTCACGTAGTTTTTCGCCAGCACATCGTCGGTGGAAATTCGCATCAGACGGATAACTTCCGTCGTCGGCGCAACGGCCAGCGCAGCAATCGGCAAAATCATATGGCGGATGGCACTCATGATCATCTCATGGCGATAAGGTGAATCTGACAGCCACGCATCCACCAGCGTCAGGCCGGTAACGGTTTTCAGCTGATAGAGTAAATCAAGGCGACCGGATACCGGCAACCAGCCGAGTTGCATCGAGAAGAACAGCATCAGCAATACGGCCAGCCAGAATACCGGAATGGAAAAGCCGAGCAGGGCAAGGCTGCTGATCGCCACATCCGGCCATTTCCCGCGCATGACACCCGCCAGAATACCCAGCGGAATTCCCACTATTAACGCCAGCGCAAAAGCCAGCACGCACAGTTCCATGGTCGCCGGGAATACGGCCTTGAGCTGATAGGTAATACTTTCGCCGTTAATACTCGACACGCCAAAATCAAACTGGCAGATGCCCATAAAATAGAAACGGTAAGCATCCCATAATGACGCACCGCGCAACGGCGCGTTGGGCGTAAAATAGCTCAGGCTGAACGCCACCAGGCTGAGAAAGAACAGCGTGGCGATCAGCAGCAATATGCGACGTAACGTGAAGATAATCATGGGGCTTTCCTTCCTTCATCACGACTTTTTTCATCCTCGCTGCTTTTCTCATCTTCACGGAATACGCCAGCAAACGAGGAGTTGCCAAACGGGCTCAGTACCAGTCCTTTGATGTCGTAACGGTAAGCCTGAAGCCGCAGGGAAGAGGCCAGCGGTAACACCGGCAGTTGCTGCTCAAGGATTTTTTGCGCCTGCTGATAAAACTCAATGCGCTGTGAAAGTTGCTGTGACAAAAGCCCCTGACGCAGCAATTCATCAAATTCAGGGTTACACCAGTGAGCATAGTTTGTCTGCGAGTGGATCGCCGCACAACTGAGCATCGGGCGGAAGAAACTGTCGGGATCGTTACTGTCCGTTGACCAGCCTGTGAGCGTCAAATCGTGGTTCATTTCCATCAGCTTCGCTTCCTGGAAACGCCCTTCGACCGGCACAATGGTCACTTTAATCCCGACCTGCGCTAAATCGGCCTGGATCAGTTCGGCAGTTTTTAGCGGACTTGGGTTAAATGACTGGGAGGCCGTCGGTACCCACAAATGCAGATTGAGTTTCTCCTGACCGAGATCTTTCAGTATTTGCTTCGCTTTTTCAGGATTGTATTCCGTGACCTGAGCATTGCTGTCATAAGCCCACGACGCACGCGGCAAAATCGATGCGGCGGTTTCTGCCGTGCCGTAATAAATCGACTGCATCAGGCGCTGATTATTGATAGACAGCGCAACCGCCTGGCGGATACGCGGATCGTTAAGCGGCGCTTTATTGGTATTGAAGGCCAGATACGCGACGTTCATACCCGGACGCAGGGAAAGACGCAAACGCGGATCTTCACGCAAAATCGACAGCTGGCTGGCCGCAGGATACGCCAGCACATCACATTCGCCGGTCAGTAATTTTGACAAACGTCCGGTGCCGCCGACGCCCATATCAATCACCACCTGCGACATACGCGGCGTGCCTTTCCAGTATTGCCCGTTACGTGCCAGACGCACGTACTGACCCGTGCGGTATTCCCCCAGCTGGAACGGGCCTGTGCCTACCGGCTGGCGATCAATTTCTTCTTCATTACCGGATTTGGTGAGATTCGCCGCATATTCCGCCGAAAGCACCGGCGCGTAGTGCGTTGCAAGATGCCAGAGGAAAGAAGCGTCAGGATTATTGAGACGAAACTCGACCGTGTAGTCGTCGAGTTTTTTGATGCTTTTCACTGCGCGGGCAAATTGCAGGCTGTCGAAATACGGATATTCCTCGCCGTTCACCGCGTGATAGTGATTTTTCGGATCCACGATGCGCTGGAAGCTGAATAACACGTCATCAGCGTTCATTTTGCGCGACGGCGTAAACCAGCCGGTTTTCTGGAAAGGCACGTCTTTACGCAAATGGAAACGGTAGGTCGCACCGTCATCCAGCACTTCCCAGCTTTGCGCCAGTTCGGGGATCAGGCGATAGGTATACGGGTCAACGTCCAGCAGACGGTCATATAACTGCGCGGCAAGTGTGTCGATAATCAGCCCGCTGCTGGCTTTTTGCGGGTTAAAGGTATTGACCATGCCGTTCACGCAATAGACAAAGCCGCTCTGGCGAATATCTTTCACCGGCGCAGTGACTGCCGTCGGGCTGGCGTGTGTTGGGGCAGTCTCAGCAAAAACTGCTGTGGACAAGCCGCTCAGTAAAAGCATCCACAAAGTTAGACGACGCATAAAGGCTTCAAAGTTAAGGTGCAATAGCCTAAGTGTACCGTACTCTGCGAGGTACCCCAATCCATTGAGCAAATCAGCGTGTAGTCCTGCGGCACTTCGCGCAAAAACCGTTCGTTTTCGACAAAAAAGTGTCGTTGAAAATAAAACCCTTGAATTTGGATTGCCATTGTTATGTTATATTATAACAATAATCGCAGGCGAAGTATTCCTGCACTTTCCTACGAAAAGAGGTTAACGATGTCCTTACTCCCCGTTACCGTGTTGTCCGGCTTTCTCGGCGCCGGTAAAACGACCGTTCTCAACCATATTCTGAATAACCGCCAGGGATTACGCGTGGCGGTGATCGTCAATGACATGAGCGAGGTGAACATTGACGCCGCGCTGGTGGCCAGTGAAATTACCCTCGACCGCCAGCAGGAAAAACTGGTGGAAATGAGCAACGGTTGCATCTGCTGCACTCTGCGGGAAGATTTGCTGATTTCCGTGCGTGAGCTGGCGCAGGCCGGACGTTTTGATTATCTGCTGATTGAATCAAGCGGGATTTCGGAACCGCTGCCGGTGGCAGAAACCTTCACCTTTGAGGATGAAAATGGCGAAAGCCTGTCGCAGTTTGCGCGCCTCGATACGCTGGTGACCGTAGTGGATGGCGTCAACTTTATGCAGCAATATCAGGAAGCGCGCAGCGTGCAGGAAGCCGGTGAAAGTCTGGGTGATGACGATACGCGCAGCGTGACGGATTTACTCATCGACCAGATTGAATTCTGTAATGTACTGCTGGTCAGCAAAACCGATCTGCTCGACAGCCAGCAGCAGCGCGAAGTGATTGCGCTGCTGCGGAGTCTGAACCCCGATGCGCATATCATCCCGATTTGTCCCGGCAGCCTGCCGGTTGATGCCGTGCTGAATACGCACCGTTTTGATTTTGCTAAGGCGCAACTTGCGCCGGGATGGCTGAAAGAGCTGCGTGGCGAGCACACGCCGGAAACCGAAGAGTACGGCATCAGCAGCTTTGTCTACACCGCGCGCAGGCCGTTTGATCCGGATAAGTTTTACCGCGTGGTGCATGGCGACTGGGGCGGCGGCACTTTACTGCGGTCGAAAGGTTTCTTCTGGCTGGCGACGCGTCCGCGTTTTGCCGGGCAATGGAGTCAGGCGGGCGGAATTGCGCGTTATGGTATGGCGGGGATTTTCTGGCGGGCGCTGCCGGAAAGTGACTGGCCTCAGGACGAGGAGACCCGCGAACATATTATGGAAAAATGGGTGGAGCCGTTCGGCGATATGCGTCAGGAGCTGGTATTTATCGGTCAGCATCTGAATAAAGAAGAGATTATACGGCGCCTGGATGCGTGCCTGTTAAGCGAAGAACAGATGGCGGAAGGCATCGAAAGCTGGGTGGCGATGGCCGATCCATTCCCAGAATGGTAGTCCTTAATGACGTTAAGGGTGTTCAATAAGTAGCCATAACGTCATTGTGGTAATGAGAAATATTCTCAACAAAGTGCTTTACAGACGATACTGAGAACCATTATCATTCTTTTCACCGGACGAGAGGCGACCCGCCAGGGCGTTAATCGCGAGGTACGACATTGCTCACATTGCTTCCAGTATTACTTAGCCAGCTCGGGTGCTGGCTTTTTTTTGCCTGTCATTCAGGGACTTCCTGCGCGTTCACCTGTATCCCATGCTTCTTTAACATCCCGCGCAACTGATGATACGTCACGTTCAGCAGTTCGGCTGCCTTGCGCTGATTAAACCGCGCCTGCCGTAAAGCCTGTTCAATCAGATTTTTTTCCTGTTCCGTCACCCACTGTTTGAGATCTAACGGTAACGCCGGCAGATTGTCGTGCTGACGGGTATCTGCGGGCTCCGTAGCAGAAGTGCGCTGTGCAAACGGATTCAGGATAATGTTATCGAGCGGAAAATCGCTGGTGCCATGGCGGTACATCGAGCGTTCGACGACGTTTTTCAGCTCGCGGATATTGCCCGGCCAGCGGTAGGCCATCAGCGTCTCACGCGCATATTCCGTAAACCCGGGGAATAAAGGCAGCGAAAGTTCCCGGCACATTTGAATGGCGAAATGTTCCGCCAGCAACATGATGTCCTGCTGACGTTCGCGCAGCGGCGGCAACTGCACCACATCAAATGCCAGCCGGTCGAGCAGGTCGGCGCGGAACTTACCTTCTGCCGCCAGTTGCGGTAAATCATCGTTAGTTGCGCACACCAGACGCACATCCACCTGCAACGGCTGGCTGCCGCCGACGCGCTCCAGATGGCCGTATTCAATCACGCGCAGCAGTTTTTCCTGCACCAGCATTGGCGCGGTCGCCAGTTCATCGAGAAATAACGTGCCGCCGTCCGCACGTTCAAACCGCCCGAGGTGGCGTTTCTGCGCGCCGGTAAATGCGCCCGCTTCGTGGCCGAACAGCTCGGAATCGAGCAGGTTTTCATTGAGCGCCGCACAGTTGAGCGAAATAAACGGCCCCTGCCAGCGGGGCGACAGATAATGCAGACGGTGCGCGATCAGTTCTTTACCGCTGCCGCGTTCGCCGGTGACCAGCACCGGCTTGTTCAGCTTCGCCAGTTGTGAGACCTGTTCCAGCACTTCAATAAAGGCGTTGGCTTCGCCGAGCAAATTGTCTGTGTTATCCGTCATTTGGCATTCCTTGTGTGGTGAAACACACTAACTCTTAGTGAAAATAATCATCTCTAAAAACAAGCATAGCAGAGACGCAATTAAAAAATTCAATTTATTCAGAGAGATAATGTTTTTAAAAAGTTGGCACGGATCCTGATATAGGTTTATCGCCGCAGTTGAAAAGTTTTCTGCGGATTTGACCGGTAATCATTTGGCCGGAAACCAAACAGAAACAAAGAGGAATTTCGATTATGGGTATTTTTTCTCGCTTCGCTGACATCATTAACGCCAACATCAACACTTTGCTGGATAAAGCTGAAGATCCGCAAAAACTGGTTCGTCTGATGATTCAGGAAATGGAAGACACGCTGGTGGAACTGCGTTCGACCTCCGCCCGTGCACTGGCAGAAAAGAAACAGCTGATCCGTCGTATCGATCAGGGTGAAGCCCAGCAAAATGAATGGCAGGACAAAGCCGAACTGGCGCTGCGCAAAGATAAAGACGATCTTGCCCGTGCGGCGCTGATTGAAAAGCAAAAACTGTCCGAGCTGGTGACTACGCTGAAAAACGAAGTGACTGTCGTAGAAGAAACGCTGGATCGTATGAAGTCAGAAATTGGCGAGCTGGAAAGCAAACTGACCGAAACCCGTGCGCGTCAGCAGGCGCTGACCTTACGTCATCAGGCTGCGGCCTCTTCACGTGACGTTCGTCGTCAGCTCGACAGCGGTAAAATTGATGAAGCGATGGCACGTTTTGAGCAGTTCGAACGCCGCATCGACCATATGGAAGCGGAAGCCGAAAGCGTCAGCATTGGCAAAAAGAAATCGCTGGATCAGCAATTTGCTGAACTGAAAGCTGACGATGAAATTAGCGCACAGATTGCTGCCCTGAAAGCTAAAATGAACGGCAACCAGGACGCATAATGTTTGCCATTAAACCTGCCTGTTCGCAGGCAGGTTGTTGCAGGATAAACGCCGTAACCGGTAATAAAAAAGACTCATAAGGAGAGACAATGAGCTTCCTGTTTTTAGCTATTCCGCTGACCATTTTTGTTTTATTCGTGGCGCCCGTCTGGTTGTGGCTTCACTACAGCAATCGCCAGCAAAATGGCAGTCAGCTTAGTCAGCATGAGATGCAAAATCTCACCAGTCTGACCCATGAAGCGCAACGTATGCGCGAACGTATTCAGGCGCTGGAAGAAATTCTCGACGCCGAACATCCGGGCTGGAGGCAATCATAATGGCGACCCGTCTGTCTGAGAAAAAACTCTATCGCGTGCCGGAAGAGGGCGTGATTAAAGGCGTACTGGCCGGGCTGGCGCACTATCTGGGCGTGCCGGTAAAACTGCTGCGAATCATGGCCGTGCTGTCGATTTTCTTCGGTTTATTCATGTTCACCGTCGTGGCGTACATTATTCTCAGCTACGTGCTGGATCCGGTACCGGCCAGCGAATATGAAGATGAAAATGCACCCTCGCCGCGTAACTTGCTGGAAGAAGCTGACCGCGAACTGAAGGCCAGCGAACAGCGTTTACGTCAGGTAGAGCGCTACGTCACCTCGGAAACTTTTGGCGTACGCAGCCGGTTCCGTCAGCTTTAATTCTTTACCTGCAATTCTTATCAACCACTTTGCCTCTGGCTGCCGGACGTTGCTCCGGCTGCTATTTTCTTTCTCACCTCCCGCTTAAGGAATCTTTATGACCCGTTACCTGAATTCCTCGCTGCCGGGTAAGCGCAGCCTGTTTTCGAAAATACTGAACATCGCGCTGACGCTGGCGCTCACTTTCGGTCCTGCCGGACTGGCAGCACGCGTGCTGGGCGTGGTGGGAAAAGGGCCACTTCGGTATGTTTTAGCACTATTATTAGAACCGTTATTCAAACGTATTCTTACCGCGCTGTTTGGGCGCTACGCCAGGGAGAGCAATGAAAAGACTACAAGATGAGTTTAATTCACTGATCAATCGCGGCATGGACAGGCATCTGCGGCTGGCCGTCACCGGTTTAAGCCGCAGCGGAAAAACCGCTTTCATCACCGCCTTCGTTAACCAGTTTTTACATATGCACAGCGGCGCACGTTTACCGCTGTTTTCGGCTGCCCGTGAGGAACGTCTGCTCGGCGTGAAGCGCGTTCCCCAGCGTGATCTGGGCGTGTCGCGCTTTGCCTATGATGAAGGGCTTGCGTCGCTTTATGGCACGCCACCCGCGTGGCCAACGCCAACCCGTGGTGTCAGCGAAATTCGCCTGGCATTGCGTTACCGTTCCAACGATTCCCTGCTGCGTCACTTCAAAGATACCTCCACGTTGTATCTGGAGATTGTCGATTATCCCGGTGAATGGCTGCTGGATTTGCCGATGCTGGAACAAAACTATCTCGACTGGTCACGCCAGATGGCGGGGCTGTTGCAGGGTGATCGTGCAGAATGGGCGAAGCCGTGGCTGACGCTGTGCGAACAATGCGATCCGCTGGCACCGGCGGATGAAAATCTGCTGGGCATGATTTCACAGGCCTACACCGATTATCTGGTGCGCTGCAAAACCGAAGGTTTGCACTTTATCCAGCCGGGACGTTTTGTTCTGCCGGGAGATATGGCCGGTGCGCCCGCGCTGCAATTCTTCCCGTGGCCGGAGCTAAACCGCTATTCCGATGCGCAACTGGCGCAGGCGGATAAAACCAGCAATCTCGGTATGCTGCGTGCGCGTTTCGACTATTACTGCCAGCACATCGTGAAGGGTTTTTACAAAGATCACTTTGTGAAATTTGACCGCCAGATTGTGCTGGTGGATTGTCTGCAACCGCTCAACAGCGGTCCGCAGGCTTTCAACGATATGCGCCTCGCGCTGACGCAACTGATGCAAAGTTTCCATTACGGCAAACGCACGTTGTTCCGCCGTTTGTTTAATCCGTGCATCGACAAACTGATGTTTGCCGCCACTAAAGCCGACCACATCACCGGCGATCAGCACGCCAGTCTGGTGTCTCTGTTGCAGCAACTGGTGCAGGAAGCCTGGCAGAACGCCGCTTTCGAAGGCATCAGCATGGACTGCGCCGGTCTGGCGTCGGTTCAGGCGACGGAAACTGGCATGGTGGAATATCAGGGGCAAAGCTTGCCCGCGCTGAAAGGCCACCGGTTGCAGGATGGCGCGCCGCTGACGGTGTTCCCCGGCGAGGTGCCTGCGCGTCTGCCGGGACATGCGTTCTGGCAAAAACAGGGATTCCATTTTGACGAGTTTCGTCCGCGTGAAATGAGCGTGGATACGCCGTTGCCGCACATCCGTCTGGACGCGGTGATGGAGTTTTTACTGGGAGATAAAATGCGATGAGCGAACCAATAAGACCGCGTATCGATTTTGAAACGGAATTAAAAGCCCCGGCCGAACCGGTGATCAAACCGGCACTGGCGTTTGACGAACAGATTTCAGAACGTTTTATTCCGGTCACTGCTGAAACCGATGAACAGCAGGAAGAAGGCGAAGCCGAAGCGGTGCTTAACCGTGCGCTGAAACCGCGCCGCAGTTTGTGGGGTAAAATTGTGCGGTTGGGCGTGGCGGTGCTGGGGATCAGCGTGGTCGCGCAGGGCGTGCAATGGGTTCACGAGGCGTGGATCCAGCAGGACTGGGTGGCACTGGGTGCCTGCACGGCGGGCGGGCTGATTATCCTCGCCGGTGTCGGTTCGGTGGCTACCGAATGGCGGCGCTTGTACCGCCTGCGTCAGCGCGCCGATGAGCGTGATGAGGCACGTGAATTAATGCACAGTCATGGTTTAGGGCAGGGGCGCGCATTTTGCGAAAAACTGGCAGCGCAGGCCGGACTGGATGACAGCCACCCGGCATTACAACGCTGGAAGGCGTCATTGCACGAAACGCAGAATGACCGTGAAGTGGTCGAGCTTTACGCGCGGTTAGTTCAGCCGGTGCTCGACGCACAGGCACGGCGTGAAATCAGCCATTCGGCAGCCGAATCGGCGCTGATGATCGCCGTCAGCCCGCTGGCGCTGGTGGATATGGCCTTTATCGCCTGGCGCAATCTGCGTCTGGTCAACCGCATCGCCGTGCTGTACGGCATTGAACTGGGTTATTACAGCCGCATCCGTTTGTTCCGCCTGGTGCTGCTGAATATGGCATTTGCCGGCGCGTCCGAGCTGGTGCGTGAAGTCGGTATGGACTGGATGTCGCAGGATCTGGCGGCGCGTCTTTCCGCCCGTGCGGCGCAAGGTATCGGTGCCGGATTGCTGACTGCCCGTCTGGGTATCAAAACCATGGAACTCTGCCGTCCATTACCATGGCTGGATGGCGATAAGCCAAAACTGGGTGATTTTCGCCGCGAGCTTATCGGCAAGTTAAAAAACAGCATGGTGAAGAGCGATAAAACGAAAGCGGGTGTTTGATTCTCACTGATATTTTCCAATGATAAAAAAAGCCCCCGCGTGA